>NZ_AP043944.1:0-322987 GCF_055380345.1 Halorubrum pallidum
GTCGACGAAGGGCACAAGGGATCTGGAAAGGGCCAGACGTGGCGGAAGCTTCGCGAGAGTCTCGCCGAAGACGGATTTACTTTCGAATACAGTGCGACGTTCGGGCAGGCACTTTCGAAGGCAAGCGTCGATGTTGAGGAAGAGTACGGGAAGTCAATCCTCTTCGACTATTCGTATCCCCGGTTCTACGATGACGGATACGGGAAGGACTACCATATTGTGAATCTGGAGAGTGAGGTCGATACTGACCTCCGTGATCGGTATCTGCTTGCAAATCTCCTTACCTACTACGAGCAGATTCACGTGTTCAACCAAGACCCAGATACGGTCCGGAACACGTACAATATCAAATTCCCACTTCTCGTCTTCGTTGGCCACACGGTGAACGCAGCGACACAATCCGAGGTCAGCAAAAACGAGGACCGGACCCTCACCGACGTCGAGAAGTCGTTGAACTTCATGGCTAAAGTTCTCAGAAACGAGGACAATTGGGTACCGGAGGCTATCGACCGCGTTCTTCAGAAAGACGCCGGGTTGGTCGACGATGATGAGATCGATCCGTTTGGCGACGCGCTTGAAGCGCTCCGCGACACCGATCTCGACGGCGATGATATCTACGATCAGCTACTGGAGGAGATGTTCCACGTTCGTGCGTCGTCCGGCCTGGATCTCGTCAACATCGAGAATGCAGACGGGGAGATCGGTCTTCGGGCGAGCGGGACAGATGATTACTTTGGTGTGATTAATATCGGTGGGGACCGGGTGTTCCTCGACCGAGTCGAAGGTGAGTACGAGCACATCACCGTTGAATCAGACCAGTTCAAGAAATCGCTCTTCCGTTCCATCAACAAGCGCGACTCACCGATTAACGTGCTTATGGGGTCGCGAAAGTTCATCGAGGGATGGGACTCTTGGCGTGTTTCCACGATGGGCCTAATGAACTTCGGGCGGGGAGAAGGGTCTCAAGTCATCCAGCTCTTCGGGAGAGGAGTCCGACTTCTGGGAAAAGACCGAACGCTCAAACGGTCTTCAGAACTTGAAGTAGACCCGCCATCGAACCTTCCGCTTCTGGAGACGCTGAACGTCTTCGGCGTTCGTGCCGATTACATGGCGCAGTTCCGGGACTACCTCTCCGATGAGGGGATCGACACCGAGCCGCGTGAAGTCGTAGAGATCGAGACTCAAACCCAGGACCATTTCCAGAACCAGGGATTGTTAGTTGTACGACCAGAGGTTGATTCTGAGTACGTCGACGAGGTCAACCTGGAGCTTGAAGCTACAGGCGATATCACGCCCGAGATAGACATTATGCCCCAAGTTGGGGTACTGTCGTCCCGTGATGAATCCGCGAACGAGGTTGATGAGAAAGAGCCTCAGACAATCCCAGAAGAGTATCTCGACTTATTGGACTGGCACGAGATCTACCGAAAGGTCTGGCAGTTCCGCAAAGAGAAGGGATACCGGAATCTGGTCTGTGAGAAGAGAATACTGCAAAAGATCCTCTCCAACGAGTATTATACGCTGTACTGCCCGGAGTCAATGCTCGAGGTTGAGCACGTCGACGACCTTGAGCAGATACAGCAGATTACCGTGATGATTCTCCGGAAATACATCAAGGAGTTCTATTCTGGACGACAGAGCAATTGGGAACAGAGCCAGCTGTCCTACGTCCCGATGGACGATGAGCTAACTCGCGAACAGGGGAATTTCTTCGATAGGTACACGCTGTCAGTCAAAACGAGCGCCGAGGACTTCCTGAGCGAACTGCAGGAAGCAGTCGAGGACGACTCGTTGTACACAAATGCTGACGGGAAACCGAATCGAGTTCATTTCGACCGCCACCTGTATCTCCCACTTATCGCTGAGGAGACAAGTATTGACGAAGAGGACATCGACTATTCGCCACCACCGCTGAACAAAGGCGAGAAACGGCTCGTGACAAATCTAAAAAGCTATTTCCAATCCCCCGACGGCCAGAATATCCTCGATTCATGGGAGGTATATCTTCTCAGAAATCAATCACGGGGGAAAGGCGTCGGGTTGCTCAGCAATGGGAATCGGTTCTTCCCGGACTTCATCATGTGGCTTCAGAACGGAGACACTCAGCACATTGTTTTCCTGGAACCGCACGGTATGGTTCGAGAAGGAGAGCCAGTGGAAGACCACCGCGTTAAATTCTATGACGGAATCGATTCGTACGAGAGTGAACTAGCAGAGCGGACGGGCAAGGACCACGTCTCCCTACATTCCTACGTCATCTCCCAGACGAATTTGAACGACCTTCGAGACTTGTCGCGGGTGGACACTCGCGAAGAGTTCCACGAGGCAGGACTCTACTTCCCAAACGAGGTTAGCCAGATCGTAGAAGACGTGCTCGAAAGTGCGTCTGCAGAATCGCAGAAAACGACCGCCGAATAACGCGAACGGAGTTTATCCATTGAAGGACATTCCCCAACCTGCTTCTGAGCCGTATTCGGTGTCGGACGTAGTGCGTATCAATCTCGGTCCTGATGATCCAGATAGCCGATACCATGGAATGATTTGCGAGATCACGGAAGTTGCGATTGACGACTTAGATTCTCAAACTGGTCGGTCGTTAGATGCGTATACGTATACTGTCCAATCTCTGGAAACAGAGGAGGAACTTCCAATTTCATTCCGTCACCGCGACTTAGTCCCAGCAGAGTGAATTAGCAGAAAAAGTTCGAAATCTGAGATATAGTGGTTAAGAACAGGACTGGACTTTTTCTTGGTGACTACCACAACTGAAAACGATCTCTGGAGTAGAGTTCTATAGTTAGAACGGGAGGTTCTCGACGAAGTCGTTCACTGATTGTAGAAATCGATCCTGTCGCCTCTCTGCCTTCCTGAGGGTCTCTTCTTGTAACTGATCAAGCTCCCAGAGCATATAGTCGAGCTCTCCATCAGCGACATAGCCAACGATCTCCTCCACATCGTTCAGAACCCATTGCCGTGTTTCCTCTTTATCCAGATCCGTCTCAACCGTCTGAGCGTCAGAGACGACTATGTTTGTGACCTCCTCAACGGTACGGTCTATGGCCAGGCCGGACCCTTCAGCAAAGGCAACTCTGATTCCCCAGTGGATCTGACTTAGCACCCAAGCATACGCCCTCCAGCCGATGGACCGTCCAACGACATTGATTAGCTGCTGATTCACCCAGCCGGTGGCACCGAATGCTACCCGATACGATGCTCCAATTCCGGTGACGAGAAGAACAACCTCGACCACGGCCAAAGCCACACACTTGAAAAATTTCACGTAGGCGCTTTCAGCGACCTGTTCATCACGCTCGAGTGATTTGTGAATCGAGCAGCCAGAGTCAAGGACACCTTTGATGCTCCCGATCAAGGGGATGTATTTCATAATGCTCTGGGCGTCTTCAGCGAAGCTTTCCAGTCTATCGGCCACTGAGTCGGCGAAGACATCGAGTTCGCTGACGAAGTATGCAATATCTTGGAGATATTCAAGAATCCAATTGTACGCCTCTGGGTTCTGTTTGAGATTCGATAAGCTGATTTGCTCTAACTGACTTAGAAATCCAGCATCGGCGGAGTGTTCCTCGTCTTCCTGGTCAGCTAGCTTTCCATATGCATAGCAAACGAAATTGACGGCCTCCCCGACCTCATCCTCAAGATCTTTCCTCTCCCAATCGTCGTCGAAGAAGTCTACAACAGCAAGCCCAAATTCATCGATAAACTCGTGAGAGGAGCTGCCAGCAGAGATCGTAGGGAAACGAACGGTTGCAGCAGAAATTGATACAGCTGATTTGAGGTACGTCCTTCGATTCATTTGTTGATAATTAGTTTTGTTTCCTGAGTCAAGGACGAACTATACAGCAGCACCAAAGAACAGATCATGAATGAAATTCGCTAACCATGCGACTACTCCGAGATAAGCGGACAGCCCACTCAGAACAACGAATACTACAAGAAGAGCAATCACTAGACGCCAGTTATCTGGTTGCGGGTTCCTCGATCGGCTGCGTTGACGCATGCTATATCAATAACTGGCCGAGGATTCGTTTGAGATCAGAGTTCTCGGTATATCCTCCTTCTTGAAATTCGGTATCAGTCAGGATCCGCTCTTCAGGCGTCGAACCAGATCCACCCCCACCCCAACGTGAGGAGAGAGCCCGTCGAATGATTCCACCGGCGATAGTAAGGAATAGCTCAATAGCAACGACGAAGGCTGCAGTAGCGAGCGTGTACAGTACTGCTGCTTCAAGGTGTGTTGCACTCATATTCGCCATCGACGTTTTCTCGTAGATGAGCAGGAGCTCAACTCCTCCAAGAAAGGCAGCTACTAGGGTTAGAACGCTCCACGCGAATAACGTCATACGTTCCTGCATCGAACAGCGAATCGCTGCGCCGAGCGTTCCAAGCGCACCGACCACGAGCAGTGACGTAGTGATCGAATCAAATCCTCTCTCTGGGAGAAGTCGCCAGTATCCGATTGTCACGAATAGTACACCCACTACGAAGATCGCATGTCGTGGGGCAAGGCTGTAGTTCCATTTGAGCCAATCGGGAACTGCGAGCATACGTACTACACACAAGACATAGTTAATAAATTATTCGGATAGAAACATCCCAAAGGAGAAATTATTGAAACTAGCGTGAGTCAAGAGTGTTAAAGTTAACCAACAGAGTGAGCCATGCGACAATTTGTTGGTTAATCTGAATAGGTGGCAGAAGCCACGTTTTCCTAGGACTTCCGGAAAGCTGAGTTCGGATTAGAGCAGAATAAGCCGCGCAGAGAGGTAAATCGATACTGATGAGCTGTAGGAATATGCTTTCCTGAAACAACCCAAATACGCTTATATATCCTGCCACAGAAGGATTTCCTCAACCACAGATGATCCGCGATGCTCGCGTTCTCCGGGCCGGGTTCGTCCCTCGGGAAGTTGAGCATCGCGACGCCGAAGTCAACCATCTCTCTAGCGTCCTCGAGCCCATCACGAACGGAGAACCCGCCGACACCGCTATCGTCACCGGACCCAGCGGAACGGGGAAGACGTGCATCTCGAAGTTCGTCACCGAACGCCTGCGTGAGGAGGTCCTCGACGTCGAGGCCATCTACGTCAACTGCTGGCGTAACTACACCCGATTTCGGACGCTCTACCAGATCCTCGACGAGCTCGGCGCGACCATCGACATCCACCGGCAGTCGACGCCCCACGACGAACTCGTCGATCGCCTCCAGCAGCATGACGGCCCGCGAACCGTCGTCATCCTCGACGAGGTCGATCAGCTGGAGGACCCCAGCGTCATCTACGACCTCCACAGCCTCCCGCAGTTCGCGATCATCTGCATCGCGAACAAGGAAGAGGAGCTGTTCAGTCGCGTCGACGACCGGCTCGTGAGCCGGCTGCGCTCCAGCGAACACGTCCGGATGGACAAGTACCACGACGAGCAGCTGTACGACATCCTGAGTGCGCGGGCGAAGTGGGGACTCGATGAGGATGTCATCACCGACGACCAACTTTATCGAATCGCCGACGCGGCCGCCGGCGACGCCCGCCTCGCAATCGGCATCCTCCGAACGGCTGCCGGCAAGGCCGATCGGGAGAACCACGAGCGCATCACCGACGACATTCTCCTAGATGCCGCCGAGGATGCCCGGGCACAGATTAAGCAGAAGAGCCTCGATTCACTCACCCCGCACCAGCGCGTCGTCTACGACATCGTTCGCGAGTACGGCCCGGTCGGGCCGAGCGAGATTCACGAGCGCTATACCGAGGACGTCGATGACCCACGGACGAAGCGGACTATCCGTACGTACCTCTCGAAGATGGAGCAGTACAACCTCCTCGAGGCGGAAGGGACGAGTCGGGACCGAGAGTACTCGCTCGTCGATTCAGCGGCGGCGTCGCCGATGCAGTAACCGTGACCCCGTCAGCTATCAGGAACTGAACTCGCCGAGGCCCGATTGCTCGTGGTCCAGTGGCTCGATGACCTGGGGATCGTCGTTGCCGGGATTGTTGACCCGCATCGAAATCTCGTAGGCGTCCAGATCGTCCTTCGGGTACGGCTGGCACAGTTCCTTGCGGGTGTCCGGGTCTGCGGCGAGCCAGTCGGACTCAGCGTCCTTCGGGAGGACGACCGGCATCCGGTCGTGGATTGAGTTCATCAGGTCGTTCGGCTCCGTCGTGAGAATCGTGACGCACGAGATCGTCTCGTCGTCGCCCTCCCAGACGTCCCAGAGCCCGGCCATCGCGAATACGGGGTCGTCCTCCCGGTAAATCCGGTAGGGCTGCTTCGACCCGCCGTTCGGCGATTTCCATTCGTAGAACCCTGACGAGGGGACGAGGCAGGGACGTGATTCCCACGCCCGCTCGAAGACGCGTTTCTCGTCGGCAGTCTCGGAGCGAGCGTTGATGATGCCCTCCTCGGGCTGATCCGCCCAGAACGGAATCAGCCCCCAGTGGTAGGCGTCGATCTCGTCTGGAGCCTCGTTCGTGATGATGTGGAGGTCGTCGCCAGGCGCGATGTTGTATCGGGGTGTATAGCCCCCGTCCGTGATGACCTCGGCGTTGAAGCGGGCCTCGAGTTCGGCCTGGTCGATGAAGAGCGAATTTCGGCCACACATACACCCGGATTCGACCGGGAGAGTCTTCAACGTATCCGGAAATGTGAACGGCAGGTTCCGTTTCTCCCTCGTTTGATGGTTGATTTGGGGATGATCGGTAAGTGCAGAGTAGGAAAAGATCACTACCTTCAGATATATTAAATTATTATAATGTTGTGACTTGATTCTTTGGTGCCACTGGGATAGAGTGCGTCTAGCTCTTCGAGTGAGGGGAGTAGGGGAATCGCTCTTAGAACTCGAATCTTGGGGGGATTAGTTCTGATAGTGTGCTCTCTGATTGCAGCAGGGGATTTGAGATCAAACGCGAGTGTTCAACCCAGAGCTCGTCGAAAGTGATTCGAGGAAGGTCGTACTGAGATGCTGCCTCGGCAAATCCGTCTTGGAGTTCTGTGTACCCCACTAACTTCCGTGGGTTCGCGTCAGGATCCATATTCACGACACGCTGAGGGTTCTTATTGAGATCGTCTTCCCAACCCTCTCCCTCTAGGTCTATTGCCTTGGTTTTGACCAACGCCTTGATTACGTGGGTATCGAGCGGGACGTGGAGATCTTTCTCCCAGCCCTCGTTGATTTGGAGTACATGGACCGCCTTCCGGAGTAGTTCATTGGCGATTTTCGGGCCTAGATCGTCTATTTCGCGGATATTGTTGAAGGCCTCTTTCCGTGAGTTACAACTGAGGAATTCTCCCGGGTCGAAATCTTCCGAGAGTGCCCGGTACTCGCTCGGGGAGAGTGACCAAGCACGATTCTGGATGGCGATGTCGAACAGCATCTGGACATCCTCCTCTGGGCTTTCCGGATCGATCCCATATACGTCCGTGTAGAGAGACCGCTCTCGTTCGACATGGCGTTCGGTGACGCCGGCATCCACGAACTTTCCTGCAATCTCGTTGAGAGTGCTTTGCTTAAGCTTCATTTTACTATACTGAAGACGACCGTTTGAGAATCAAGATTTGGGTCTGCACTCCATCCGAGATCCGCCCACCCCTTAGCGTGAGTGTGACCAGCTGGGTTCCACCAGACTTCGTGTTCGTAGGCGGAGTTCGGTAACGGTGCCTCTAGGATTTCCTCGATCTCTTCGAATGCGAAGTGAAGCGTATGTTCCTCTGTTTCCTCAAGATAGTCATAGAGTGGCTCGTATTTGCCGTGTCTAGCGTATTCCAAGTTACTCGTAGATGTGTCCTGTGTGGGTTGTTGTGTCGAGGTGGACTTGGTCGTATCCCGCTGTCCCTTTGGATTAGACCCGACAGCAGTAGTCTGTTCTGTGGGGAATGTAGTGGGAGGTTGCTCGTTCCACGACGGATCGTGGTCGTCGATTAACTCCGCCTCTTTTTGTCCGTGTGATTCCGTCTCTGTGAACCACAGTCCAACTTGACCTCCATTACGAACGACCTCGAGAATCGCATTGTTGATTCGGCAGTTTGTCCCTTGACCACCTTTGAAACAGTTCCTCGGGGAGATATTGGAGTAATCTGCTTGGATCCGGCGGTGGAGGTCTACGGTTTTCCCGATGTACACGACTTCGTGGTTCGCAGTGAAGATGTAGACTCCAGGGACGTCCTTGTAGTCGGAGGTGTCGGCATAGAAGTTACAGAACGGTCCCCACCCATACTCGTGAAGTGGAGTCTGGTCGGATTTATTGTAGCGAGGCTGCGGCATCTTGAGGTCGACCTCTCCTGCCTTATTCCGCTCCAAAGTTAGTGTGTCCACAAAGTCGAACTCCTCGGGGAGCTCGGAAATGTCCATACTTGGACTTGGCAGACAGCTGTATAATAGGTGGGTGTGTCAGGCGTCTAGCTTGACAAAAGTCGGTACGCAAGCCCACTTACCGGCTGCTTCACCGTAGATAGTATGTGACCAAGAGGATTTCTACAAAGCGAAAAAGGCTCGAATCGACCGATTAGAGCTCGGTCGGGGGCAGAAGATCACAGAGAACAGCTGCTTGGTCAAGAAGTGCGTCGAAGAGCCGTTCAGTCGGTCGATATAGCGCGTGGTGTTCATCAACAGAGTATGGGGTTTTCTCATCATCTGTGTGTGAGAGAAATCCGCACTCGAGAAGCGGAGCAAGGGTAGTATCCAGCGCAGTTCCGGAACGGCCGGATTCGGCTTCAAGAGTGTGTCGAGGGAACTCTGAAAGGAACCGCGTACAGCAACTCAGGACGTGAGCACGTCGATCAGCGAATAGTTCGTTGAGCGCAGTACGATGGGTGCGTGTCCAATACTCATCGAGTTTGACGTATGTGCGAACGATAGGGGAAAGCTCGTTCAAGGAACCATTAGCATGGACGATGCCAAGGTCGTTGAGCGCATGTTGGTCTTTGGTGTCCAGAGACTCGCCGAGGGGATGGAGAACAGTTTGAAGCGCCTCGTGGTACCGCGAAGTGAGAAATTCCCCGGCAACAACGTGGGCATTCACGATATTTCGAGTTGGGTGCATTGATTCGTGGTGATCGGGGTTTCGGTGGTCGACGTGGGTTCGTGGATAGCTCATCGAGCACCTCTTCAAACGTGGCGTTGAGCATTAACATTCCGAGCAGTCAGGCTCGAGACTGCAGCTGGGTAGGTTTAACCAGCACACCGCCGTCAATACGGCCGGGTGTTGGTTAACACGGAGAACGCTGGATTCAGGAACTATTCTCGGAAACAGGATCCAAACGGGGACTACTCGGGACTGTACCGGGATTGGAGGGGATCACATCGAGTTTCCTGAAACGCGGAAGCGACACGCCGCGGCTTATCTGGAATGTAGACATCTAGTCGAGTATGGGAGAACATTCAACGTCGAACCGATTGTCGGTTGACCAGCCAACTCGGGGAGCTGACCGCAATCGGTCCCTCGCTGACCAGGCCGATCCAGCTACGGACGAGATGCTGTTGCCGTCACTCGGCGACGGCATCACGCTGCTCGACGTCGAAGGAGGCCGCGGCGTCCCAATCCTGCAGTCGCTCGTACTCGACCATCTCCTCCTGCACGACGGGCCCGCCTTCTGGGTCGACGCAAATGGTCACGCGACGACGACGACACTCGCTCAGATCGCGCCCAGTCAACGGTTGCTCAACCGAATCCATGTGGCGCGCGGATTTACCGCCTACCAGCACTACGGCGCCGTCTGTGATCTCCCGACGGCAGTGAACAAGTCGATCCAGACGTCCACCGCCGATGCCGGGGCGGCCGGTCGAGGGGCGCCAAGTCGTGACGAGAACACGTCGCCCCACACCCCTGCCCTCATCGTCGCGCCGGCCGTCGACGCCCAGTACCGCGCCGACGATACCCTTGGCGAGACCCACGCAAAAACCCTCCAAGCCCGAACTTTCGCCCGGTTGGCGACCTACGCCGATGGGTACGACATCCCGGTGCTCGTTACGCGAAACGAACGAAACGAATTCACCGAGCCAGTCGCGACGGTCGCGGACCACCATCTCGAGTGCGAGCAAACTCGGATGGGCCCACGGGTCGTCGGCGAGGACTTCGAGACGCTCGTCTATCCCGTCGACGACGGCGCGTACTACCAGACGACGTTCGCGTACTGGCGGCAGCTGCTCGCGGCACGCGCCACACAGGTCGGCGTGGAACCGACGACGCCGTCGCCGTCGACGCCGACTCCGGAGGGTGTCGGGACAGGGGTCACCGCTGACGGTGAGACGGTGGCGGCCACCGCGGATCCCCTGCTCGATGCGTGGACGGCGACGGGGACAGGAGGGCGATAGCGATGGGACGCACGAACCCGACGTACCGAGATGCACTACGGGCCATCGAAGAGCGCTGGGCGGAGTTCCGGCGGGCACTGCGGCGTCGCGACCAGCCACGCTTCGACCGGCTGTTCGAGTACGCCCGCAAGCACGCCGACGCGAGTGGGCTGTTGAACCACCAGAACCCGCTGCTGCCGGCGCTGCTCAGCATCGATCTCGAACAGGAGGGGCGCCTCGACGACCACGAAGAGCGCCTCGAGGAACTCGAAGCCGCGGTCGCAACGAGCGATGACCAGGAGGCCGCCCCACCGGACGCGAACCCGTGACGATGCCGTTCAGTATCGACTTTCTGGACGACGGCCGCGTTCTGGAGTGGGAGGCAACCGCTGACGGCGCCGTCGCGACCGAGCGCGATGACTACACCCCACGCTTCTACGTCGCCGCTCGCGACCCTGATGCCGACCTCGACCTCACGACACTCCAGGCAGTGTACGACCAGCACCCAGACGTCGTCGCGACCGAGATGTGTGCGCGACGGCCGGGCTTTCGACGAGACGAGGAACCAGTCCTCGCGGTCGATGTCGCCCACATCGACCGCGTCACCCCACTCGCCCGGCAACCGCGCCAGCTGTCGGCCTATCCAGTCGGGGATCTCGCCTGTTTCAACGTGGACTTTTCGCGGGAGTTCCGGTACTGTCTGGAGACCGGCGCCGATCCGACGCCGGCGAGCGAGCTGTCGACGCTCCGGCTCAGTATTCCGGTGACCGAAACGAGCAACGACGTCTACGGAGAGTTGACCGTCGCCGGCGACACTGTCAACGGCTCGCCGACGGATCTCCTGACCGCCGTCCAGGGGGCGCTCGACGCACACGATCCGGATGTCTTGGTCTGCTCGACAAGCGAGATCGTCCCGACCCTGTACGAAATGGCAACTGACGCCGGCGTCGACGACTTCTCGCTGAGTCGGTGGGCGGACGTCGATTATCAGCAGCTCGCGAGCCGGTCGACGTACTCGAGCTACGGTCGCGTCGGTCACTCCCCGGCGCGGTACAACGTGCCCGGCCGAGCAATCATCGACGAGTCGAACACGTTCTTCTACGGGGAGACGAACCTCGACGGCGTCCTCGACCTCGTGTCGCGCTCGAACAAGCCCGTCCAGGAGCTCGCGTGGGCGTCGATCGGGAACGTGCTCACGGCGATCCAGATCTGCGAGGCCCACGACCGCGGCGTCCTCGTTCCGTGGAACTCCTGGCGCCACGAGTTCTACAAGTCGATGGGGACGCTCCACGACGCCGACCGTGGCGGCTTCATCTTCGCCCCCGAGGTCGGCCTCCACGAAAACGTCCACGAACTCGACTTCTCCTCGTTATACCCGAACATCATCTGCACCCGGAACGTCTCGCCGGACGTTATCCGGTGTGACTGCCACAGCGACCGCGACGACGTCCCCGGCCTCGGGTACTCGATCTGCGACGACCGGGGCTACCTCGTCGACGTGCTACAGCCGATCATCGACGCTCGCGACGAGATCAAGGCGGCCATCCGTCGCGAGAAAGAACGGAACAACCCCGACGAGGATCAACTGGCGGAGCTCGAGGGACGGTCGGGAGCGCTGAAGTGGATCCTCGTCGCCTGCTTCGGCTATCAGGGGTTCAGCAACGCGAAGTTCGGCCGCATCGAGTGCCACGAGGCGATCAACGCGTTCGCTCGCGAGATCCTACTGACGGCGAAACAGCGGCTTGAAGCGGGCGGCTGGCGGGTCGTCCACGGCATCGTCGACTCCATCTGGGTGACCCCGGACCCCGACGTCGACGACGAGGACCGCGAGAACCTCGAGACGCTCGCGACGGAGATCACGGAACGCGTTGAGATTCGGCTCGAACACGAGGCCCACTACGATTGGGTGGCGTTCGTGCCGCAGCGCGAGAGCGACGCCGGCGCGCTGACGAAGTACTTCGGGAAGGTCGCCGACGACGACGAGTTCAAGATCAGAGGTATCGAAGCCCGGCAGCGCTCGACCCCGCCGTTCATCGAGGCCATCCAGCGGGACTGTCTTGACCGGCTCGATGCCACGCGGTCACTGGACGCGGTGATCGACTGTCTTCAGGACGCCATCAAGCGTCTCCACGCTGGAACGGTGCCGGTCGAGCAGCTCGTCGAACGGAATCGTGTCTCCAAGCCGCTGGAAGGGTACACGCAGAACACCCAGAACGTGGCGGCGCTGAAGCGGGCTCGGGCTCAGGACCTCGCCATCCACCCGGGACAGGACATCGAGTACGTGGTCGTCGACGACAAGAAGAGTTCGCGAGAGCGGGTCGCGTTGGCCCACGAAGAGATAGCGTCGTACGATGCTTCGTACTACGAGACGCAACTCGTCAGAGCTGTCGAGAGTGTGCTGGCACCGATTGGCTGGGATCGGACGGAGATCCGACGTGAGATCGCAGAGACGCGGGTCCCAGAGTTGTCGGCGTACACGAACCCGGCGAAAAATTAACCAACAAAGGACCCATTCAGAATGGGAACTGTTGGTTAACGGCAGCGACCACGACACGATATCGACCAGAAGCGAGTCGGAAGACAGAGCGATCTGGCGACATCGCTATCAAGCGTGTAGCTCGATCTCGCAGACGGACACCAACCGAGCGAAGTCGACTATCCCACGTGATTGAGGGGGTTGTGTACCGCACTGGGATCGCTATCGAATCAGCTGGGGCGGTCAATCCGCTGTGTCGCGATTGATGTACTGGTCTTCCCACTCAACTCGGGCTTCGATTTCTCTGGTCCCGCGCCGAGTGGTAGTGTACTCGTTGGTCCGCTTATCGCGTTGGCTTTTTTCGATGAGTCCTTTCTCAACGAGGGTGTCGAGATTCGGATAGAGCCGCCCGTGATGGATCTCTTGTTCGTAGTATTCTTCGAGCTCATCTTTGATCGCGAGCCCGTGGGGGTCGTTGAGCCCGTCGACCAAGTACAGCAGGTCGCGCTGAAAGCCGGTGAGGTCGTACATAGATGCGGGTAATTTGTCGAGACTTGAAATACTACGCTTTTCAGAACATCGTAGCTCGGTTACGAAACCAGTGTCTGGTCATCCTCCAGGATACTCGCAAACGCGACATTTTCCTGTACTTGGTCAATTTGAACCGTTGGTTCATCCCCTGGGAGCGCGTCAGGGACAATAACGACGTAGCCACGTTCGACTTTCGCGATCCCGTCTCCTTGATCGCCAACGGATTCAACGGTAACCTCCCGAATCTCTCCCTCATCAACAGGGGGTGCTGAGGGGGCAGCAGTTGGGGCGTCCTGCGATTGGGATGGCTCTTCGTGTGGATTCGGTTCAGCGGTGGTGTTGGAGCGAAGAACCGCTATTCGGTACGGGTCGCCGACATCGAGCGTGCCTTGATCAACCGCGCTGGCGGGGACCTCGATCAGATACGACCCGTTTCGTTCCTCGAGCTGACCAGTGTACAGCAACTGAAGCGAGTCGGGGATTTCGACCATTGGATGCGGTTCGTATGAGCGGTCAATGGCAAGTAAGTGTATCTCCAGCTGGCTTCAATTCGGGATGAGATGAACGTAGTCGGAGTATCGACGCCTCACGTTACGACATCGATAGCAGTCCCCCTCCGGCAATACAGACGCCGGTCACGAAGCCGGTCCCGTGGGCAATGACGTTTGGAAATCGCCCACCCGAGACCGGTTCAATGGAAAACATCCCGGCGACGAGTGCGCTGATGACGACGCCACAGGTCCCAGCAAGTACGATCGCGGGCCGGTGAGCCGATAGCCAGCGACGGACTGTGAGGTTGCGATCCCACCATCTGAGTGAGACGAATCCGATCGCGACCAGTATACCAGCGACCGGTACTGCGGTGCTTGGCCTCGCGAGGAGGGGAGATTGGTAGAGTGCGACACCCACCCCACTAGTGACAAACGCGACGGTCGTGGCGGCCGACACCGGCCACGTGTACCACTCAGCAATCACTCCGAACAGGCCGATAACGAGTAGCCCACCGAATGCGCTCACAACGCCAGAGAATCCGAACGCAATCGATTCAGGGCCAACAAGCCCCCACCGCTGATACAGGAGCCAATAGTCGATAGCGACAGTTGTGAGTGGGGCGACGGCAAGAAGCGCTCCATACAGCAGCCAGAACAGTCGACGTCGTCCCCACGTGACGTATACCAGGTAGGCTGCTCCGACCACAAGCCCGTACCAACCCAGATTCGAGGTGAGATGCGCGGGGCTATCGTGAATCGCCGCCGCTGTCCAAGCAGTGGTTAGTGTTGGATCTCCGTAGGTAAACACCAGCCGCGAGGATACCCCAGCAGGGAGCCAAGCATGGACGCCGAAAAGAAAGCTCGGGACAACAAGAAGGAGAACCGCATCAGCGTACCGGATTTGTTGTTGGGAGGCTGAGAGCTGTGTAACCGACCCCATCATCGCTACTCAGTTATCTGATTCGTAGTAGGTCATTCAAGAGACTACTGTATTTTATTGGACTGGAACATCGGTAGCGACGCAATATCGAACACCGCTGAGTAATGTCCGCTGAGCGTCGGGATCGATCACAAACCGCCTGTCATAATTGTGACCTTCTCACCATCTACCGACCACACAACTGACCCAGAGGGATTTATTGCTAGAGAAGAGTCGTCTACTATGAGTTCAATCGGGAGTCGCGGTCGACTCCTCATTATCGTCGGGATCGTTCTCCTTGCGGGCTGTTCAGGAGCGGTTCCCGGCGACCCGTCCGTAGGTACCCCGGATACCGGAAATGAGTCGACAGCCACGCCTGCGAACGGAACGCTCGAAGTCCATTACATCAACGTCGGGCAGTCAGTAAGTACGCTCATTGTGGGGCCCGAGGGCGAGACGATGCTCGTCGATACTGGCCACTACAACGATGACGGCGAATACGTCTTGGAGTATCTCCAAGCCCACGATATCACGCGAATCGATCATCTCGTTACCTCCCACAACGACGCCGACCACATCGGCGGCAACGCCGCTATCATCGAGTATTACGAGACGGACGCCGACGGCATCGGCGCCGTCTACGATCCCGGGATCGCAGCCAGCACACAGACCTATGCCGAGTACCTTGACGCAATCGAGACTCACGACGTGACGCTGTACGAAACCCGAGAAGGTGACTCGGTTGAGTTCGGAAGTGTTGACGTCGACGTCTTAGGTCCACCAGAACCGTATCTCGAAAACGAAGCCCGCAACGAGAACAGCATCGTGCTCAAACTCACCCACGGCGAGACGAGTTTTCTCCTCTCAGGAGATGCCGAGGATGATCAAGAAGAATACCTCGTCGACACGTACGGAATCCAGCTCGAATCGACGATTCTCAAAGCGGGCCACCACGGCTCGGCCAGCTCCTCGAGTGGGGCGTTCCTTGATGCCGTTCAGCCAGCGGCGGTGGTCATCTCAAGTGCGTACGACTCGCAGTACGGCCACCCGAACGACGAAGTCCTTGAGCGGCTGTCTGACCGTTCAATTCCCACGTACTGGACCGCCACACATGGGAATATCGTGCTGGTGAGCGATGGCGAAGCCGTCTCCGTTCAGACACAACAGACAGCCCCAACTGATCCGCTCGACATCCGTGATGGCGGTGCCGTCGAGCCCGGGACCGCAGGCGGCGTCACTGAACGCGTTCGGATCGGTGGTGAGGGCACTAGCGAGATAGACGCTGGTGGGGAGCCAGAAGAAACCAATTCCGGGTCTGGTTCTGACGTGGATTCCAACACCAGTACGCTCGCTGTCGCAGAGATCAACGCGGACGCTGAAGGCCGAGATGGTGACAACCTCAACGATGAATACGTCGTCTTCGAGAATACCGGCTCCGAACCGCTTGATCTGTCAGGCTGGACAGTCGCAGACGACGCCGACCACACGTACACGATCCCAGATGGGTTCACGCTGGGGCCTGATGAGACGGTGACGTTGTACACTGGGAGTGGCACCGCAACCGACGGTGAGCTGTACTGGGGGTCGGGGTCGCCAATCTGGAACAATGATGGTGATACGGTGATTGTAAGTACGGACGAGGGCGACCGAGTGCTGGAGGAGAGCTACTGATGAGCACAATCGATCTGCCGGACGGCGAGTACATTGCGGTTGTTGATTCGATTGAAGATGGGCTCGCGACGGTGTTCTTCGAACATGACGATGATGAAGTGGGAGACGCCGTCATGGACGCAAGTATATTGCCAGAAGACGGGCGGCATGCTGACGCGATCCTCTCAGTCACGGTCGTGGACGGTATCATTGATGAAACACACTACGACTCTGAGAAGACGGAAACACGGTCCGAGGCCGCTCAGAATCGGTTTGATCGGCTATCAAGGCGGCCACCCTCGAAAGACGAATCCTAACTGGTCGGTGAATCACAACTCCAACGAGGTCGAACCCCCACACCCCGTGTGCGATATGAAATCGGCAAGATGCTGGGGAGGGGTAGCAAGAAGGAGAGCCCGTGAAGCATCGGAAACCCGCGTTTTTACTATAAAGAGGCCTCCAAGGCGCTGATATTGGGATAAGCTATATTAAATAGAAAACTTTAGGTAGTCACTCTATCAACCATAGCCGCAATAAGGCTAAAATCGGTTAAAATGTTTCGTGGAATAACCGAGTTCGTCCGTGGGTTTACGCCTCCGTGTACCTGGCACCTCTGTCGGGTTTACGCCTTCTTACGAGCTCTCTCATCCAATTTCGAGATGTCCGAGTGGGTTGTCGCTACCCACCGTCTCGGCAAATTCATATCGCACACGGGGTGTGGGGGTAACTTCCCGACGCGGTCAGACTCCACCCTAGATCCTCAACCGGTATTATCGACACGGCTGGTCGGGACAGAGAGTACTGCCACCGAGATCGTCTGTCTCGTCTTGACGTCAACAGCAGGTCGACGATCTGATCAACATTTCATCTCGCACACGGGTGGTCACTCCGACTAATTGATCTTGCCCGCGGTTACGGCATTAATTTGGTCGCCCTTCGTAATACCGTCTGTATCGGTAGAATTCACCAAATTTAATCTCGCACACGGTACCCATATTTATTTATAGTTTCGGCCTAACCCCACAAATATGGCTGACGGCGAGGATCAACAGTCCCTTTCACAATCCATCAAAGGTCGCCTCCAGGAGGGCGTTCAAAACTCGGTGTTTCGAGATAAGGGGCTTCTTGACCCGGATGCCGTCATCGACGAGGACCGGATCGTTGGGCGTGATGACCAGCTGGACGACATCATCACCTATCTCCGTCCGGCGTTACAGGGGAACCGCCCACCCAATATGCTTCTCTACGGCCCGTCTGGGACGGGGAAGTCACTCATCATCAACGCGGTCTGTCAGCAGGTGCTTGAACTCGCGAACGCCCAAGACGACCGGTTTGGGGTTATTAAGATCAACTGTCAGACAATCAAGTCCCACGACAGAGCCGTCTATCGTCTCGTGGAAAACGCAGCCAATGAAGCCGGCGTTGAAATCGGTGTTCCTCAGAGCGGCGTCTCGACCGATCAGAAACTCAACCGGTTCTATGAAGTCCTGAGCAACAACTTCGACTCGGTTATTATCATCTTAGATGAGGTTGATCTCTTGGTCGGCCGCCAGCGGGACCCGAACGACGAACCAGCATACTCAAAGCTGCTGTATCAGCTTTCTCGAGCCTCACAGCTCGGCCAGATCGAGGGGCACGTCTCCGTTGCTGCGCTCACAAACGACCCCCGGTTTATGGAGAACCTCGACGGACGAGCTGAGAGCTCGTTCAATCCGCAGGATGTCGTTTTCTCCGATTACGATGCGGACCAGCTCCAGTCCATTCTTCGCCGACGTCGCGATGCGTATCGAGAGGATGTGCTTGAAGACGGTATCATTCCACTTAGCTCAGCGTTTGCCGCGCAGGACCACGGCGACGCGCGGAAAGCAATCGATCTGTTCCGAAAAGCCGGCGAGATTGCGGACCGAGAGGGTGAAGAGACTGTTCATGAAGGACACGTTCGCGATGCTCAGAAAGAGGCGGAACGGGATCGGACACTGACGCAGATGCAGGGGCTCTCGACCCAAAAGAAGCTTTCACTGTACGCAACCGCGATCGTCCCCGTCTACTCACAGCGCAACCTGAACGCTGTTCCCAGCACGGTCGCATATCGTGTGTATCAGTATCTCACTGAGCTACTTGACGCTGATACAAAATCACGCGACTCCTATCTCCGATATATGAGTGAGGCGGAGACGTACAACTTCGTCACCTCAGAAAAACGAGGCCGCGGCTACGGGAGCGGGGTTCACAAAGAGTACTCGTTCGTTGACGATCCAGGGGTGGTTGCTGAAACCCTCCGGGCTGATATTCGGCTCGAGGAGGCAGACGATGAGGGTGATCTCATCAAGTCTGTTGTCAACGCACAGATAGATGATTTCTTCGAGGGCAAGTAGCGCCCAGCGCTACCGCAACTCCAGCCCGATTCATTTCGCACACGGGGTGTGATTGTGTGAGATCTGTTGTCGGTCTCGGTATCTATGTCTGACAATAGTATACACGATTTCATTTCGCACACGGGGTGTCGGGCTTGATTCGTCAACTAATTCATCTCTCACACGGAGTCCGTCCAAAACGAGCATAGAATCATCTCGCACACGGGGGGTACAAACCAGATATCTTTGTAGATTTCATATCGCACACGGGGTGTGAAGATATCGATATCCGGCTTGATACCTGATCTACTCGTCAGGATTGACCGGCTCTTTATATTTGGACCTCACCGTTTCACCTTCGCGCCATTGCCAGTAGTAGTAGCGATTATCGTTGATCTCCTTGATTGTGATCGTCGCCTTCGCCGGGACGTCGTCCGGAAGGTCATCCGGCCGCTCGTTGGCCCCGTCGTCATCCGGCGCTTCGTCAACGTGGCCGCCGCGAGCTTTGTGCGCTGCCAACGCCTCGGCGTAGCGTGCGACGTACCGGAGCTGCTCGGGGTTGTAATCGTTGAGGGTGTCGACCATCTCCGTCGAGAGGTCGGCCGGCGGCGTCGGTGGCTTGTCGGACATCAGCGATCGCCTCGTGTTAACCAACACGATCCGCGAATCCATAGTTTTGTTGGTTAAGATGATGGAGACGGTTCTCGCGATTCTGACTGTAACACTACCCGAAACTTCTTTATACATAAGTTTCGTCCTATGTTACACCGTGCTCCGGCGCATCGAACTCGAGGTCCTCGCCACGGTCGACCGCGGCGACACGATCTCCGAGCTCGCGACGAAGCTCGACCACAGCGAGAGCTACCTCTCTCGTGCCGTCGCCGACCTCGTCGAGAAGGGGCTCGTCTACACGGAACGCGACGGCCGCCGAAAACGAGTCATCCCGTCGGATGCTCGCGCCGTCGAGCTCTACCAGGACCTCGTTCGTCAGCACACCCACATTGACTTCCCCGAGCTACTGACCGGCAAGGCACTCGAGGTGCTGTACTACCTCGACCAGCCGCGAACCGTCTCCGAGATCGCCGACCGGAGCGACAACTACCGCAACACGGTCAACCGGGTCCTCAAGCGGTTTCGCGACCGTGGGCTTGTCGGGACCGTCGACGGCCACTACGAGTTCAATGCCGACTTCGACCGCCTACACGCGTTCGCCCGTGAACTCGCACACCATCTGCATCGCCAACGCCTCGAAGCCGTCGCCCCGAAGGGCACGATTCTCTGGGAGGACTACGACGAATTCCTCGCACAGGCCGAAACGGAGATCGACGCGGAGGCGTTCCACGAAACCGGCCTCGCTCGATTCGCGGCCTTCGACCTCCAGTTCCTGCTTACCGGCCACCGCTACTACGTCTACTCTGAGGACCTCGACGCAGTCTCACCGGCGGAGCTCTGCTGTCACACGCTGCTGATCGACGACGGCAGCCGCCACCGCTCGTACTGTCTCCTCCTGCTCAGCCACGTCGACGTCGACGAGGAGGATCTCCGAGAGCAGGCGGCGAAGTATGGCCTCGAAGACGAAATCGACGCCTTGCTCCGCTACCTCGAGACGCACGGCGAGGTCGACGACGACCGGCTCCCAGAGTGGGACGAGTTCCAGGAGTTGGCGGCTGACTACGAGGTGCCACTACCACAATGAGACCAACATTCGGCCGCGAGTACATCGAGAACGAATTCCAGCGAATCGGGGACGGGCTATCTGAACCGCTCACGGTCTACCTGATCGGTGGTGGCGCGATGTCGCTGCGCGACCTCAAGGGGGCGACGAAAGATATCGATCTGGTCGTCCCGGATGGCGACGCGTACGGCCAGCTGTGGGCCGTCTTGATGGACCTCGGGTATGCGGAGGTACAATCGCTGGATCCAGATTACCGAGCGCTGGGGGCGACGAGCTGCGTCGAGAACGACGATGGGTGTCGCCTCGACATCTTCAACCAACAGGTCGCGAACAAGCTCGTACTCACCGATGGGATACAAGAACGCAGTGAGCCGTTCCTCGACACGGAGCGACTGACGGTCCGGCTGGTCAGCAACGAAGATATCTTCCTGTTCAAGGCGATCGCCGGCCGCGACGACGACATCGAGGACATGAATATGCTCGTGCAGGCCGGCCTCGATTACGACGTCGTCCGGGCTGAACTCGAAGCCCAGATCGAACGCCTGGAGGACGATCAGTTTGCTACGTTCGCGAATGAGGCCCTGGTCGAACTCGAGGAGCGGTACGGGGTGACCACGCCGATCGAGGGCCGCGTCCAGGAGCTCACGAATCGGTACTACCGGGGGCTCGAAGTCCTCCAAGCACTCGACGAGCCGATGACCGTCGACGAACTGGCCGCGGAACTGGAGCTGGATGACGAGGAGGTTCGGGACCGGATTGCGTATCTCTCAACGTTCGACCGGGTCCAACGAGATGGCGAGACAGTCCGTCCCGTGGAGTAGCTCAATCGTTATCCTAGGGGGAGGGAAGGCGGCCGTCTGGTCGGGGTACACGGCCCCGTTTGATCTCGTGATCGACGCGACGCAGGTGTTTGCAGCCGCCCTCGGGTGAGCGCTGCTGCCAGTCGGGACAGGTACACGATTCGTCGATGACGTCGACTTCGTACCGGTTCCCGGACGCAGACTGCACCTCGTAGCGGCCACCTTTCGAGAGGAGTGAGACGTCCATCGCTTCGGCGACAGCACGCTTCGTGCGGGGCTCGAGATCGTCCTGTGACTCTGCGTTCTCGTCGACGACCAGTCGGTCGCGAACGTCGCCCGTTCGACCCCCGTCCGGAGCGACGGCTTCCACAGGGCCACTGAGCCGCTCGTGGAGCAGTCCCTCCACCGGATGGCCTTCCGGCCACAGGTAGTGGACCTCGCGGCGCTCGCGATGGTCGTAGGAGCCGCACGCCGCTGCGCACCCAGTCCAGACGCGCCAGGCACCGAGCGCGGCCATCACGTCGACGATGTCGCGGGGAACCGTCTGGTGGTCGTCCGGGAAGAACACCCGGAAGCGGGTACACGCCACCTGCGGCGGGACGATCTCCCACCAGTCTTCGCTGGAGCCCCAGCTATTGTACATCGCCTCGTCGCTCCCGTAGCCGACGGTCACGCCGTCGATCGGCGTCCAGTCCGCCGGGAGGTGTTCCGCCTCGCCTTCGAGCACCCGGAGGACGGCGTATCGAAGGTACTCGTGGGCTTGGTTGTCTGTCGTTCGAGCGACCTGGTCATGCTGCTCGGCAACGTGCTCGGCTTCCTCGAGGACCGTCGTGAGATAGGGTTCAGTCATCATTCGACGGAGGTCAGAACGCGCCTCCGCCCCTCCGCGGGCGCAGAAAAACTCCCGTGTAGCTGATGGACTGTTTTTCACTCAGAATGACTGCTTATAGACACTAAGGGTGTAGTGTTCGCGTAGGCGGTGCTATTTACAGATATGGGGACGCTACACTAGGTATGGTTGCCACGTACTCGATACTGTCACTGCTGATCATCTTCGCGCTGTCGTTGTTGATTGTGCGTACCGGCTCGATTGCACTGGAGATGACGGGCCTGTCACCAGATGTGGCCTCCTTCCAAGCCACGTCAGCGTTCTCTGGAGCCGGATATACGACCGAAGAGGCAGAACAGGCTATCACCACCGTCGGCCGCCGTAAAACCGTGAAGGCGCTCATTCGGCTCGGCAGTATTGGACTCCTCGGTGCAATTTCGTCACTTATCCTTTCGTTCACGCGAACTGGTGGCGACGACCTGTTGAACTTACTGTACATTCTCGGTGGCGCCGGTGTAATTATTCTGTTCGCACGGAGTCGGTGGTTCAACCGCCTTGTGACGCCGCTTATTGAGTGGGCGCTGAATGAGACGACAGAGTTGGAGATCTCGGATTATGCTCAGTTACTCGGATTGCAACGCGAATATCGTGTGGCGGAGGTGGAAATCAGCGAGGGCGATTGGCTGGCAGGGGGATCGATTTCGGAGCTGGATTTACCACGCGAAGGGGTGTTGATACTCGGCATTCGTCGTGATGATTCATATATTGGTGCGCCACAACCAGATACGGAGACGAAACCGGACGACACGCTCGTCCTCTATGGGAAACAAGACCGTCTCAAAGAATTGTCAGACCGGCTCAGTGGTGATGCAGAGGCTCGGGACGATGCTGTTGAAGACCACGAGGAAACACTCGAAGAGCAAAAACAGCTCATTGAACAATAACAGGAACCAGTCCCCGAATTTAACCTCCTGATTAGGACGTGGAATTGCCAGAAAGAATGGCGACATCACATTAACCAACAATACAAAACTACGTGTCCCTCTGTTGGTTAATCGAATGGGCGAGAGAATTATTCCTCGAGGAGGTCGATGATTTTCTCTGCCGTCCGACTGATCCGGCCGAGGCGCTCGCGAATGATCTCGGGATCGTCGGACTCCCACGCAGCGAGGTAGAACGCTGACCTGCTCGTGTCGAGCCCGCAGTAGCGCCCGACGACGTACGCGACTGCTTCGGCCTCGACTTCGCGTTTCGCCCGTTCGGTGTCGTCGTCGACGTCGAAGTGGAGCAGGGCGTGCGCGTACTCGTGAATCAGCGTCCGCGCAAGGTCGGCCTCGTTCTCCCGATCACGCACCTCGACGAGCGGTTGGACGTCGACGAGGCTCAGCTGCTCGCAGATCCCCTTCGCCTCGCCGTGGGTCCACTCCTCGGCTGGAACGATTCGCACCGTCACGCCGAGGTCATCAGCGGCGGCAGTTAGCTGTTCGACGAGGTCGCCGGCGTCCCCGGTCGCTTCCGTGTCCAGGTCGGGAAGCGGCTCGCCCTCGGTCTGGGAGACATCGAACACCGGCGCGGGCTTGAACCCGACCAGGCCCTCGGACCACTCCTCGGGCGGCGTCTCATCGTAGTCACAGTCGCTATCCTCGTGATAGCTCGGCGAATTCTCGCACTCCGGGCACTGCTTGGTGATGATCGGCGCCCAGATCCAGATGGCCGACTCGCCCTCCGTGACGTGGCGGTCGAACTCCTCCTGCCACGTCCGGTAGCCCGCCACCCGGCTCGCCTCGGGATACTGCCGCTTGATGAGGAGCGTGTTCCGGTAGGAATAGTCGTGGAAGCGGCTCTGGACGTCGAGCCACTCCTGGAACTCCGCGCTGGCCTGTGCGTCGTCGACGCCAGCGACGAGGTCGTCGATCCACTGTTCGATAGTGCTGTTCATCTCGTCGGATCGCGTGTCGGTCTCCTCGAAGGAGACCGACGAATCACTGGTCGTAGCCATTGTGTTCACCGAATCAAGTTTACGGCGACTGCGTCTGTTTAGACCGCGCCGCACCCCTCTGGGGCGCACAAAAAACCGCTCTGTCGGTCAGCGGAGCTCGTGGCGTTCGTCTGCAAAGCCGACCGTGACGAGGTAATCGAGGAACTCGTCGAACCGCTCGACGTCACTGGGCGTGTCGGTCGCAAGATGACGCGCCCACTCGATGGCCCACTGGAAGGCGGGATCCGTGCCGCCCTTGCCGTGAATGTACCACCACCGGGCCGCCTTGAGAACCACTATGGGATTCGTCGTCGGCTGCTCACCGGCGAGCCCACGGGTGATGGATTCGATTTCGTCGGGGACGTCGGCGGGATCGACCTCCGCTGATTGCGTGTTGTCGATATCGACGGGAATATCGTCGATCGAGACGTTGTCGGGACGCTGTTGTTGACTCACTGGAAGTCACCTCTGAGAGCTTTCGAAGGAGCCCTCGCCCTCTCGGGGGCACGAAAAACAGGTCGCGAAGTCACGCCGGCGGGAGGTAGACGCTCTGTTCGCCGGCGATCTCCTCCAGATTGTTCCGGTGACGGTGGCTGAAGTAGCACTCGTAACTGCAGTATCCACAGATTGCGCCGGTATCGTATTCGGCGACGTACGGGCCGCGGCGAGTTCGCCAGACGTTCGTCCCGCACTCGGTACAGGCGGCGTCCTCGAGATCGGCAGGACTCGGACCCTCGTACTCGACGTTGAGCCCCTCTTTTTGCGGTGTCGTTTCGGGCCAGATTCCGTGGGCTCTCCAAAACTCACGGACGCGAGCGAGGCTGTGGCGCACCGTCTTTCGCACGGTGACGTGGTCGGCGTCGCGACCGCTGTCGTCCCAGCCGTCGGCCGTCCAGAACTCACCGAACTGTGCGCCGTGATGCAGCCCGTTCCAGTCGACGCCGATGATGTCGGCTGGTGGCTCGTCGGTGAGTGTCGGTCTGGTCAGCTGTCGAATGGCGTCGAGCTGCTTGGGCGGACTCCCGCCGAGGATGTGGACGCGCCGCCCTCTCCAATCGGCTGGGTCGGAGAACTCGTGGGCCAGGCGGTCGGCGTATCCTCGTGAATACCCGAGGACGAGGGTCTCGGGAATCGCGTCGATCACCGCCCGCGACTTCGGAACGACGATGAGCTCGGCCTCTGGATAGCTCGCTTGTATCTCACGAGCCGCAGCGACGTGGGCGTCGACGTTGTCGATTTCGTCGACGTCCCCGATGACCCCGACCTGAGGTTCGTACTCGAAGAAACGGTCGACGAACCGCTCCAGATCGGGATTCCGGAAATCGTTGTCGAGCATCCCAACGGGGAGGCTGAGGTTCTGATACTGCGTCTCCTGGTACCCACAGTCCTCGCGAAAGCCGGGAAGGAAGCCGAGGTCGACAGCGTCGACGACAAACGGCGCTCGATGCAGAAACGCCACGTAGTCTGCCTGTCTGGCGGCGGCGATTTCGCGGGCGGTGCTGGCGCTGGAGCCCAGCTTGAGGGACATGATTAGGCTCGCGAGGCCGCTGCTGGCTGCCCCGCACCCTCTCAGGGGCCCGAAAAACCGAGACTCAGGCAGTTAACCAACAATAGGGAAACTCACGCGGAGTGTGTTGGTTAAGAATAGAGCTTATTCTTCGTTCTCACGCAGCTCTTCAGCCTTCCACTTGAGCCGGCGCAGAATCTGCGTTCGATTCTGGTGGGCGTTCTCGTAGGCAACACACTCCTGGAGGGTTTCCATATCCGGAATCGTCGCGATCCCTGCCTTGATCAGGCGCGTGTTCGGTGCTTCAAGCCGCTTTTCTGGCGGGAATTCGTCATTTTCGGCGTCGTCTGTTCTCTCCATATCGGTGCCCTCCACCCCTTGAGGGCCACAAAAACGACACTCTATACAGCGTCGCCAGGTCTTCCAACAAAGGGTGGCTGCCGAGCGATGATCCCCTGCTGGAATCCCGGATCAGAAAATCCTCTTCCCATGTGACTTCGAATCACTTTATATCGCTACCAGTGGCCATGAGCCGGTTTCATTCGATACAGCAGCTCATCGTTGACGTATCCCGCCGAAACGCCTGACAGGCGTGTTTGAACGCCTCACTGAATGTGGGGAACGGGTGGACGGTATCGATGATGTCGTCGACGGTGAGGCCGAACTTCACCGCCAGCGTCGCTTCCATGATCATGTCAGCGGCACGGGGGCCAACCATGTGGACGCCGACGATTTCGTCGGTCTCGTGGTGTTTGACGACCTGGACGAGGCCATCCGTGTTCTCGACGGCTTTCGCTCGCGGGACATCCGCCATCTGGACGGTTCGGCACGAACAGGTTCCGTGCTCGTCCATGTACTCCAGTTCGGTCGTCCCGACCGCGGCGACTTCCGGGCTGGTGAACACGACTGCTGGCACCGCGTCGTAATCGATGCTGACGCCCTCGTCCCCGAAGGCGTTCTTGACGGCGTGATTGCCCTCCTTGGCGGCGACCGTCTCCAGTTCGGGTTCGCCGATCACGTCGCCCGCCGCGTAGATGTCGGGATTGGTCGTCTGGAAATGTTCGTCGACACGAATCGCACCATCGGATTCGGTCTCGACGCCGACTGCTTCCAAGCCGATGTCCTCGCTGTTGGGCTGGACGCCGGTCGCGACGAATAACGCCTCTGCGGTGAACGCTCGCTCCTCGCCCTCGATGACAGTCTCCACAGCGACGCCCTTCTGACCAGGGTCAGCACCACTGTCGGTAGCCACATCCTGAACCTGCTGGAAGTCGTTACTGGTCACGACGTCGATTCCTTCCTCGCGGAAGGCTCGTTGCATCTCCCGGCCGAGTTGACCTTCCATATCTGAGAGCACGTGACCGGAGCGCTGGAGAACCGTCACATCGACGCCGACACGGTGGAGGATCTGGCC
Source organism: Halorubrum pallidum (assembly GCF_055380345.1). Classification (NCBI taxonomy): domain Archaea; kingdom Methanobacteriati; phylum Methanobacteriota; class Halobacteria; order Halobacteriales; family Haloferacaceae; genus Halorubrum; species Halorubrum pallidum. The sequence goes on from NZ_AP043944.1 coordinate 26,922, forward strand.
CCACTCCAGCGCGATGTATCCGCCACCAAGCATCACGATGCTCTCGGGGAGGTCGCGCTCCTCGAGGATGGTCTCGCTCGTGTAGTAGTCAACGCCGCCGAGGCCGTCGATGGATGGCGCCCACGGTGAACTTCCGGTCGCGACGAGCGCCTTCTCCCCAGTGATGCGTACGCCCTCGTCGTCGCAGTCGACGACCTCGATGGTTGTGTCGCCGACCAGCTGGCCGTAGCCCTCGTAGATGTCGGTCTCGAAATGCTCTGCGACGTCGACGTAGTTCTCCTGCCGGAACCGTTCGACGAGTTCGTCGGTGCCGTCGAGTGCGTCGGCCCAGTCGACAGTCGGTTCCTCAGGGTATCGAACGGCGTCGAAGGGGCTCTCCGACTCTGCAGCGCCGCTCTCGGCGACGGCGAGCAGATGCTTGCTCGGGACACAGCCGACGTTCACGCACGTCCCGCCGATGGGAAGGCCGGTGTTCACCATCGCAGTCGAGAGGTCCCGCCGGCTCGCTTCAGTGATCGCGGCGAAGGCTGCGGCGCCACCGCCGAGAATCACGAGATCATAGTCGGACGTCTGGGCCATCTGTGTCTATACTTTACGACGGGAAGTTCTTATACTCCAGAGTCCAAAGCCATAGAGTAGGTTGGAGGCTACGAAGCTATGGCAGATACTACTTCATCAGCGCCCGCGTGCGATGTCGAGGGGACGTGCTACTGTCCGCTCACAGGAGTTATCGACACGTTGAGCCGGAAATACGCGATGCAACTCGTCAGCATCATCGGCGCACACGACTCACTGCGGTTCGCGGAGATCGAGGAGCACCTCCCAACGGCGAGTACCTCGACAATCTCGAAACGCCTCGACGAATTTGAGGAGGCAGGGATCGTCTCACGGACGCAGTATAATGAAATCCCGCCGCGTGTCGAATATGCGTTGACCGACGATGGCGACGAGGTTCGAACGCGACTGGAACCGTTACTCGAGTGGGCGACAGAAAATAGCGGAAATGCGTAAACCAAGCCATTCCAAAAGAGGAACCAATTCTCCACGGACTCCCCTCAAGTCTGGTTAGGCCTCTGGGGATTCGAGTACTGTGAGATTCTGGACTGGGAAGGGATTCCTTTCTCCTGCGAACTCGTCCTCAGGGACGTAATGCCAGAGGTGGCCGTCTACCTGGTAGAGAAACGACTCGCCGCCTTCTGCTTCCACTCGTACTCGCTTCCCGACATTATCGTCTTCTTCCCAGTCGATCACGGTCAACGGCTCGACGGGCCATTCAAAGAATTTGACCGAGTCACCAGACTCCAACTCTTCAAAAGTCTCTATATCCCCCTGCTGTGGCTCTCGCGCGTCGAGAGTCGGATTATGCTCAATAGACATGGTCTCTGGGTACGCCCCTACTCACTTAATACTGTCAGCAGTGGATTCCAGCCGCTAGAACGGAAGCACGCCTGGCGAGTCTTCTCTCCGACTGCTCTTAGCCCATCGCCTCTTGGAACCGCTCACGCAGCGCGTCCTCGCGTTCTTCGAACTGCTCGACTTTCTCCTGCAGGTCGTCGCTGACGCGCTCGATGCTCGCCAGCGCTCGTTCACCGGCCAGCGACGCCTGTGACCCGTCGTCACCGTCCGCCTCTAGCTGCTGCTCGTACGACTGCTCGACGCGCTCAATCGTGCCTTCCGGATTGAACAGGATGTCGTTGGCGATCCGAACGTACTGATCGAGGGATGCCCCCTCTTTCCCCTGGAAGAAGTGGGTGAGAGCGTACGTCGCGCCGGAATGCAGCGTCCACATATCGATCTCGAACGGTGACGCGGCGTTGGCTTCTGCATCGCCGGCGGCACGCTCAGCCATGCCTTGTTTTGCCGCCTAGTGACGACGTTCTCAGACGCTCTTACTGTAATATTCCGTTAGATTAACCCGGAAATGGACGCCGTCTGGCGATATGGCATCGCTCAGACGGCTTGCTTGGATGTGTCGAGATCTTGCCAAACAGCATGTTGATGATCCGGACGTACCCGCCGCGCCGGACGGCGCGGACGGGTACGCCGAGTGGGTGCAGATCGCGTTGATCCTGTACCGCGTCGAACTGGAGAAGAGTCTCCGTGAGACCGAAGACTACCTCAACGAAATGCCCGGCGTCCTCGCCGTGTTTGATCTTGACGACGCACCGCACTACAGCTCGTTTTGTCGGTGGGAAAAGGAGTACCGAATGCGTGAACTCCGCCGCCTGCTCCGCGCTTCGGCGGAGCAGGCGGGCTGGAGTGGTGAAGCCGCAATTGACGCAAGCGGCTTTCAACGCGATCAAACCAGCTACCACTACCGCGACCGCGCAGACTTCTCGTTTCAGTCGATGAAGACGACGATTTTGATCGACGTGAATTCGCTAGCGATCAAGGACGTTCATTTCACGACGCAGAAGGCATGGGACGGTCATATTGGGATGCAGGTCTTCCGCCGGAACGCGGAAGACCTGCGCGTGTTATCTGCCGACGCAAACTACTCATGGAGCGATCTCCGTGAGGAGTGTCGCTCCAACTCAACGCGACCACTGATCAAGCACAGAGAGCAAACACCGCTACAGAAGGCTCACAACGCCCGGATGAATGAGGATTACAACCAGCGCTGGATGAGTGAAACGGGCTTCTCGCAGTTGAAGGAAGACGACGGCGAGAAGCTACGCTCCCGGAGCTGGCACGGCCAGTTCCGGGAGCTCACGCGGAAGTGCATCATCCATAACCTAACGCAGGCGGCGAGTTAGGGCTCGCCGCCTGCTCCCCCTTCTCCGGACATATTTGGGAGAGGCATCGCCATCGTCATCTGATCAAGGGAGTAAGATGGCATAGTTTTGACTCTTCGAGCAACACCGTCAGCGGCAGCTACTACATCTTCTGAGTGTAAGAACCGTGCTTTAACGCCGTGAAACCGTGAGTTACCGACCCTACCCCGACGCTGTCTTGCGTTCAACAAGGCACTCAGCCAGGTAGTCCGGGAACCCCAACAGGGTGTAGAACTCCGTGACGGTGAACGGGAGCTCCGAGAAGTCGAGGTCGATATCCTGGGCGTCCCGGATGAACTCGAAGAGGTCGTCCGCGACGAGTTCGACCTGTGCGAGGAGCTCCTCCCACCAGGTGCGGAAGTTCCGCACGTCGCCGACGTGCTTGATAACCTCCTTGTCGGTGAGCGAGCGCATCGTGTTCGAGCAGTAGCCATCCTGAGCGAACCCCTCCACGTAGACGGCGTGCTCGCCGAAGAAGTCGTAGCCCGACGTGACGCCCATCGTAATCGGGTCCGACCGACCGGGCAGGCGCACCTCGAGGCCGTCGAACATGATGTCCATATGGACCTCGCCACCGCCCCGGTAGCGCCGAATCTCGCCGAACATCACCTCGCCCAGCGGGGTCCCGTCGATGGTCTCCTCGCGGAGGACCTCCTCTAGCGGCCCGTAGACGTCGACCGGGTTGATGATCGAGTAGGAGTCAGTCGGGATGTGAAATAGTGACTCCGCCTCGGTGTTCCCATCCGCTTCTGCTTGCAAGCGCGACGGCTCGACGATGGCGTTGAATCGCTCCGTTTCAATCCATTCGTCGTTGTACGGGTTGCGATACGCGACCGCTGTATTGACTGCCTGCGGGAGGTTTCGAATCGCCTCACTGAAGCTGATTGGTTCGGGACCTCCGTGTTGATCGGCGTACCACTCGGGTAGTTCAGTCTCGGTTCGCCCATCGAGGCCTGCGAAGACCGTAGCTTCCTCTGGGTCTTTCATAGCATCCTCCGAAGGCGCGAAGCGTTCTGATCTGCGCCTCCACCCATCGAGGCGCAAAAAACGACGCTACGCCTGTCGACATTCGTGAATTTGGATTCGCTCTGGAAGCCCGACTTTCCCACAGAGCGGACACTCGACGAGTGGTGACGGCGGAAGATTCCGATACGTTGCAAGGGCTCCTCGGAGGTGGGTTATCGTTCCCGCCGACTCGGCGCTTGCGAGGGCACTAGTGAGGTGCCACCGGAGCCGTTCTCTGTTCGTGAGACCGTCTGTATTGGGCGTCGGGATAGACTCGTCTGTCTCTCGCATTTGAATCACGAGGGGGTTACCCCTCATCCCCTCGTAGGGCGAGAGCAACGCCGTCCGGCCCACCTCGCTCTGGTGGCTGTGTGGCGTCGACAATCGTATCCAACCGCTGCGGGGCGACGGCTTCCCAGATGAGATGATGCTTCGAGCAGACCGTCACGAGATTCGAGACTCGATTCGCCTGTTCATGGTCAAACTGCCCGTCCGGGCCGACGAAGAACTTCCGCGGAATCAAATGGTGGACAGAGATGTCCTTTCCGACCTGCTCTTGATGATCCGCTTGAGTCATCTCACACCACGGCGTTTGGCACCGGAAGTCATCACGTTCCAATGCTTGCCGCCGTTGCTCCGGCCAATTTGGCCCGTACGGGATCTCTAAACGTTCTTGATAGGACCGTGGTTGTGAGAAGCCAGCTTCGGTGAGTGCCTCTTCCCACCCGCCAAACCGGTGGTCATACGTCCATCTGTGATACTTCCCAATCCGATCCATCTCCCCGCTTGATGGTGGGCGACCGAGCTGCTCCGCAAGCCGGTCAATCTCGTCCACCAGGTCCTGATCGGTGAGTCGGAATTTCCGATTTGGAGCGTAGCCAGCCTCACGAAGCGCCTCGTTCCAACTCCCGAATTTATTCTGGCAGACGCGCTGGGAGTATTCTCCGTGCTCGCTCATCTCCTTTGCTGTCGGCGGTTTCCCTAATTTGTCTGCGACACGCCGAATATCGTCAAGGATTACGTCTGCGTCCGTTACGATCTGGTCGCGACGATGGACCGCGGTTACGTGGCCACCCAACTCGTTGGAAGTCGCAAATGCCTCGCCACAGTAGTCACAGATGTGGTCGGTCAACGCTACGTCACCTCCCTCCGCGGTTCCCCCGTAATGGGTTATAAACTCTCGACCCTATCCTCAACTCCTGCTTCCAGTTGGGGTTACAACGGAGCGATTCGTCTCGCTAGGGGTACTCTGAATCAGTCATAACTCGGTGATGGGGAGTGAGTTCCCCCGCACCCCTCTCGGGGGAAATAAACACTATCGACCCGAAATCGTACTTGAATCTCAGGGCCATCATATTCTGAGGTGTTTATGAAACTACCATCCACAAACTGGATTCAGTAAAACGCCCTCTATTCTCTTCGAGTTGAGGAAACAGCTGGTTAGAGGCCTACAACCGGTCTATGGTGGCAAAATTCATATGTGCCCGAAAGTTAGCCACAATAATGCCTACTGACGAAGTCCCTCCGGATTTATTGGAGCAAATGGGGACTGTGGCTTCTCTATGTGAGGAAGAAAATATACGTGTGAAAAGCTTGAGCTTCGGGAATTTTGCGTCTGAAGAGCTGATGGAAGAGTATGAATCTCTGAAATCAATCGTGGCTGACCACGAGGCCATTTCCAGAGTCAAAGTTGAGCGAGAATTGGCAAAGCAAATCGAGATTGATGAAACTAGAGAGTGTCGCTACTACCTTTGGGATATCGCTGTTGCACAAAAACGAGGGATTCTGAAAGAGACCTATCCCGAATTCACTGGTGGAAATTCTGGGGACTTAATCGAAGTCTCTCCCGAGGCTGATATGAATAAGAATAGCTTCGAATACAAGAATCACTATCTAATTCTTTGTTCCCGACTTTCCCAGAACTATCGCTTGGTTGGAAAACTGAACCAAGCCCGAGCAGAGGCTGTTAATCTCGCCGTTCCAATCACATATTCAAAAATCGGTCTACCAGACACTACTCGTCAATCGAAACTAGCCGCTCATTGGCGTGGCCCTGAAACTTTACAAGAGCTTCAAGATAGATCTGGGCACGAGTTCTTCATTCAGAAGGGGACTGAGAGCTATGATCACGGATTACAAGACCGAACTGAGTTCTATTTTGAAAAAAGAGATGGTAAGTGGCATCTGCAGATTGAGGAACTGATGCCGCGAACAGGAATCCGGCACTCATTACATACGAGTCTTGCTGATGAAATGTTGAAGTATTATACCCGATATCTACATGCGATTGTAGATGAGGAGTGTGAGCGATGTTTCCACTTAGATGGGGCACTCCGTTCATATGGAACTCTTGATGATTTCATTGACCGTCACGTAAACCGTGAATTGCGGAATCCAAACCCTCTGAAGAGAATGTCGAAGCGCCGGAAATTATTCAAAATAGACTCTCCTGAAGGTGCTTTATCTGACTTTGGAGAGGTTGCAGGCCTCTTCTTTAGGAACAACCCCCATGTACTGCGTTTCTTCGAGGGTGATTCAGAGTGGGCAGAGGAATTAGAGGAAAAAAGAGCGAGTCTGCTTGAATTTGGTCTGTCTACAGACCGAGTCCAAGACCAACTTAAAGTGTAGTACTTTTAGTGGATTCTTCGTTCTATATCTGAGTGTGATCTGGCATGAAGCAATCTCTACTGACTAATCAACCATCTCGTCTGGAGAACTCCTCTAGAACTTTCCTCTCGTAACTCGATTTGAGTAGTCTCTCGAACTGTGGTTGACCAGGTCCAGACTGCGCTCGAGGGAGAGTCGCCGATGCTCCGAGAGGTTCAGCACGACGGCTTGGCCGTCGACGCGGAAGCCGACGTACTCGACTGTGTCTCGGTGGGACTGACCGGGCGATGCGACTGGAACCGATTCCGAACTGGCCATAGGTACATTTCCGTTCATCGTTGCTCGCGGGCGGTTCGGTGACCCCCGCACCCCTCTCAGGGGTTCCACAAACAGGACGGCGTAGCGTTCGGCAACGTATTTGGCAGTTGCAACGTACTGTCCACATAATTGAGGATGGCTGTACTGGACGATCTCTCGGGGTTCGAGTTCGAGGACGTGATGGAGGACGTGTTCCGCAACCTCGGCTACGAGAACGTCCGCCAGGCCGACCGCACGGCTGACGAGGGTCGCGACGTCATTATGGAGGAGGTCGTCGACGGCACGCGGCGCGCGATCATCGTCGAGTGCAAGCACACGGGGACGGTCGGGCGGCCGGTCGTCCAGAAGCTCCACTCCGCCATCGCGACATTCGACTTCGACGGCGCGAAACGCGGAATGGTCGTCACGACCGGCCGGTTTACGAACCCTGCTCAGGAGTACGCAAACCGCCTCCAGCAGAACGACGACCCACACCCGATCGAGCTGCTCGATGGCGAGGACCTCCGGGAGATCGCCGACGAGATCGGCCTCGACCTCTACAACGGTCGCATCGAGATTCTCTGCGACGAGACGCTCCGCCCGTACGATCCGGCCGCCGACGTCGACGCGCCAGTCACGGAGGCGTTCCGCGACATCGAGAACATCGAGGCCGCCGACCTCCCAGACCCACACTCATCGGTGACGTTCCGCCCGGTGGTCGCGGTCACCGCGGACACGAACGCTGTCTTCGAGACGTCGGTGGGCGTCGTCCACCGGATCAACGACCGGACCCGATTCGTCGCCCACGCCGAACGCGGGCAGCCGCAGGTCGTCGAGGAGGACGTCGGGACGCTGGTCACCGAGAATCTCTACGCGACGGTCGACCTCGATGCCGAGCAGTTCGGAGAGGTGTTCGACGACGTCGAGGAGCGCCGGTTCGGACAGACCCAAACGGAGTACAAGGAGTGGGCCGTCGAGCGCCTCCAGCAACACCACACGACGACGGTCACCTACACCGGCGACAACAACGTCACGTACGACAAGACCTGCGAGCCGAACCGCTCGGACATCTCCGTCCAATCGATCGAACCAGTGTACCTCCCCGAGGTTCGGCACACGACCGACCTCCAGGAGTACACCTACCCCTACGAGTACTACGCGGCAGGCCCGTCACGAGTAACAGCCGAGGACGGCATCCACCGCTGCGTCCACTGTGACACGAGCGGCGGCGACGAGACGTACACCTACTGTTCGAACTGCGGGGCAATCGCCTGCTCCAGCCACATCAAAACGGAGCGGCTGGAAGGCGAGCCGGTCTGTACGGGCTGTGCGGTGACGGAACGGTTCGCGCTGAAGACGAAGTACTTCTACGACGAGGAGAACCTCGAAGCGTTCCGTGAGGAGTACGCCGCGATGCCGCTTCACGAGAAGGCGATGGAGAACAAGTGGCTGGCCGGGGGAAGCGTTGTCGCGACGCTGCTGGTCGTCGTCGGACTACTCGTCATCGGCGGCATCATCTGAGCGGGCTAAGCGTTCACGCCGGCTCAGCGACTATCTCTTCGAGCGCCTGCTCAAGCGGGCCGTGGAACTGCCAGCTGGCCCGCTCGAAGGCTTTCTCGGTCGGACCATCCCAGCGCGGGAAGGCGGAGTGACCACTCACCTTGACGGTCCACTCGAACGGCTCCTCGAACGGGTTCCGGGTCGGGAGCTCGACGACGTAGAGATACTCCTCGTCGCCGTGAATGCCGTCGGCTGGGTTCTCGACGCCGTGTCCGAGCAGGAACATCGGCTGGTCGAGGTGCTCCATATTGTCCGGCTCGAGGAGATCCGAGGGGTGGTCAGCGTGGATGCTCCGATCACGCCCTTCGTCCACGTAGAGGGTCATCGTCGATAGCGTGTCGAGGAAGAGGAACTGGGCAGCGGCGTACGCAGGCCCGCGCTCTGTTCGTGTCTCGTCGAGCAGCTCCTTCATCTGGACAAGGTCACGGAGGACGCTGTCGGGATAGCCATCCGAGTGACGGTAGATCTGTGCGATGCGGTCGGTTTCGGACTGTTCGTCTGCGGGCTCGCTCCGTTGGATGAATCGGAGTTGACTTCGTGTCGACATCGATCACCGCCGACGCGTGTGCGCCGGCACCCATCGCCGGCGCAGAAACAACTTCTCCTGAATCGAGTGGAGTCGCTGGAGTCTCGCCGAATGGCTGTCACTGGACAACTTAAACCCGGTTAAAAATGAATTCTGAGATTCGCAAGACAGCGGTCGGGCGGGGTCCTTGCTCGGAAACTGATGCTGTTCCAGCCCAAAGGTATGCGTATGTCATCGGAGTCTGAGAGGGGCTCACCACTCCCCGATCCAGATGAGATTGCCAGTCGGGCCGAACGGCAGCTTAGTCTGTACGAGGAGGCCGCCGAGAATCCAGACCGGGTGGTACCAGCGATGTTCATCGAGGACTGCGCCCGGTGTGAAACACTCGCCGATAAACGGCGTCGTGAGGGCTTCTATAAACACTTCTATCGGACACTCCCTGACCGAGAGACGGCGAAGCTGTCCAGCGACGATCTCCCCGAGGAGATTCAGTCTGCTGCGCCCGTCCATCGTGCAATCGATGATACGACTCTCGAGGACGAGAGCGCCGACGTGGCCTCCGTTTCGGAGCTGTGGGAGCAGATCGGTACTGGTGAGCACCCGGGCAAGCTGTGTCAAGCTCCACTGGTCCACTATATCGACCGTGAGGACTGCTATATCCACGCAGAACCAACGCGGGTCGGCTTCAGCTATGGTCTCCCCGTGTTCGTGTACAAACGCCGGCAATCGGACAACCACTACGGAGTCTTCTTCTCCAGTGAGAAGGCGTATCTGTGGCTCTGTGGGTGGATTCTGCACGCCAACGGATTCTTCGACCCGAAAGAGTTCATCCCATCACTCTACTTCTTGAAGGCCTCGGACCCATCCACAGTTGCTCCTGAGCTGGTGTCCAAAACAGAAGATCTCGTGTTTCGTAACGGATTTCCCGGCGTAGACGCGCCCGAAATCACAGACCTGCCGGACGGGGTCAATCTGTACCAATTCCCGTACAGCAAGGACACGTATGCGGATCAGTTTGCTCGATGGCGCCGTCTCTACTTCGACGAGCGAACCCCTCGTGGATGCGGGTCCTGCGACGTGTGTCAGGCGTAAATTTACCGCCTTAACGCGTGCTCTACGCCAGATGCGACACCTCTGATGGTTCCTCGACGTCGTCGAACTCGCCGCGCTCGACAGGTTCCCAGTCCTCCCCCGGCTCTGGACTCCACCAGTCGACCTTGTAGGCGCCCGGTGCGCCGAAGATTTTCACGCGGGCCGACCCATCAGGCAGGTCGCGCCGCAGTTTCTCGTCGACGTGGAGGTTCCAGGTCGTGGTTGAATCGAAGCAGGCGAGCACGGCCTCCTCGTAGCCGCGCGTCTCTCGGGATTCCTGGAGTTCGACCTGGGTGTTGCAGTTCTTGCAGAACACCCCCTCGAACGGGATGTGGGTGAAGACCTCCTGCCCGCAGACGGGACACCAGAGGAACTCGAACAGTGCCTCGCTGTGTCGGTCAAGTACTTCGAGACTCATTGGTTGACTCACCCGGTCGTACCGGGCCAACACCTCGTGCCCGGCCGAAAAACAGCGCCCACCGCTCACTCACTCACCGTTCGGCACCGTAGACGATGCGTGAGGGGGCTTCGTACCCACAGTCGGGGCAGTCGTACCATCGCTGGATTTTCGCCCCGTCTGCTGCCTTCTCGCCGACGCGAACGTCGTTGTTCGGACACTCCGGGCAGCTGAGGTCCGGTGCCGGCCGCTCCCGGAGTTCGTCACGGAACGACGTCGCGTCCTTCGTCTCGTACCCCCGCGACCACACCGGGTAGCCGTCGACGAGGATTGCTCCGCGCCACTTGTACCGGTAGGAATCCGGGGCTCGATGCAGGACGGCTCGCGCACCGGTCTCGGTGTTCCGATACGCAAGCGTCGGCGAGCGGCTCTCGCGTCGCCAGTTGGTGATGCGAGGCATTAGTTAGAAGTGGACGTCAGCGGGTACGATCCAGAGCTCTTCACTCTCCTCGAGGAGTCGGTCCAGTTGTCCACGGTGGCGAATGCCGGTTCCGTGTTCGGTGTACAGGAAGATCGTCGGGCCGTCGTACGCACCGACCTGGTGGAAGGCGTGTCGGGCGAGGTCCTCGTCGCGCATGATTTCCTCGTCGGAGAGCTCGTTGATGGCCTCCTTCGCCCGGTCGAGATTACGCTCGAATTCCTCCTTCGTCGCCTCCCAGCCACGCTCGAGCAGGTCTTCGCCGTCATCGGAGTCGACGGGGGCTGCAGTCGGCAGCTCACCCCATCGCGCCGTCCCCGCAACGGACGTGTCCTCCTCGTCGAAGGTCACATAGTAATCGAAGACGGCGCCGGCGTGTGGGTCCGCGCCGACCAGGCGGTCGAACACCGTCTTTCCGGTGGCCAGTGCGTCGTCGTGGGTCGATTCTTCTACCAGAGCGTAAATCACCATGTGCATCTCGAACACCTCGAAACGCCGACGCACCGGGGGTCGTTGCTCGCTCCTGCTGCGCCGGCACCCATCGCCGGCGCAATAACAAACACGATGGCTCTGTTGAGAACCCATAACTGTTGATTGGTGTCTGGGACTGTGTGAATGGCCGAACGCAGTATGGGTGGCTTGAGTGTAATTGGTAGCGTGATTAGTTGGTTTAGAATGGTACTATAGCGGCCAATCGTCTTTGGAATAAACCGAGAACCTCAACCAAATCTGGCACCTCTTCAACACAGAAACTGCTGTTTCAGATTCCAGATGGTTCCGAATAGGGAATCAGGTATCCGAAAGCAGCCATCTCTCCGTGATTTCACTCGGAATGAGTTACGATTCCGTCAATAGCTGTCGAAGTACGTAATGTAAGATGCCGCCGTGCTCAATATATCGCACTCCGGCGGGCGTCCCGACTTGGGCTGTCACTGGGAATTCAACCGATGACCCGTCTGGCCGCTCGGCAGTCACGGTCAACTCAGCCATCGGCGTCAGCCCGTCGTCCAACCCGTAGATCGTGTAGACCTCCGAGCCGTCTAAACCAAGCGCCTCCCAGGAGTCCCCGTCCTGGAACTGTAACGGCAGCACGCCCATCCCAACGAGATTGTCCCGATAAATTCGCTCGTAGCTCTCAGCGATGGTCGCACGCACACCGAGGAGGTCGGTCCCCTTCGCCGCCCAGTCACGACTCGATCCGGTCCCGAACTCCTCGCCAGCCATCACGACGAGGGGTGTTCCCTCGTCGCGGTAGCGCTGGCTGGCCTCGAAAACGGTCGTCTGCTCATCCGTTGGGTGATGGATAGTGTAGCCGCCTTCGACGTCGTCGAGCATCTGATTCTCGATGCGGACGTTGGCGAACGTGCCCCGCATCATCACCTCGTGGTTCCCTCGACGAGCACCGTACGTGTTGAACTCGTGGGGCTCAACGCCGTGATCCATGAGCCACTGGCCGGCCGGCTGATTCGTACTAAACGGTCCAGCAGGACTGATGTGGTCGGTCGTAACCGTGTCACCCAGCGTTAGCAGACACCGTGCATCCTCGACGTTGGAGACACCAGGTTTCTCCAGCGGGAAGTCCTTGAAGAACGGCGGTTCCCGAATATACGTGGAGTCCTCGTCCCACTCGTAGACCTCGCCCGTCGGCGCATCCAGTGCGTCCCACCGCTCGTCACCCTCGAACACTTCGGCGTACTTCTCCTCAAACATCGACGGGTCAACGAAGTCGTGAACCGCTTCGTGAATCTCGTCACTACCCGGCCAGAGGTCTGCGAGATAGACCGGGTTACCGTTCTCGTCGTACCCAAGGGGGTCGTGTTCCATGTCGATGTCCATCCGCCCGGCGAGCCCGTAGGCGACCACGAGCGGCGGACTGGCAAGGTAGTTCGCACGCACCTTCGGATGAATGCGCGCCTCGAAGTTCCGGTTCCCGGAAAGGACGCTCGTCGTCCAGAGGTCGTGCTCGTCGATGGCTGCCTCGATGGGTTCTGGGAGCGGCCCTGCGTTCCCGATACAGGTCGTACAGCCGTAGCCCACGACGTTGTAGCCGAGTTTCTCAAGATACGGAAGCAGTCCCGACGCTTCGAGATACTGGGTTACGACGCGGCTGCCAGGTGCGAGGCTCGTCTTGACGTAGTCCGGGACGTCGAGGCCCCGCTCGACAGCATTTTTCGCCAGGAGCCCGGCTGCCAGCATCACGGAGGGATTCGATGTGTTCGTACAGCTGGTGATCGCGCTAACGACGACGCTCCCGTGCCCGATCTCGACGTCGGTCCCATCAACCGTTACTGTCGCACGCTCCGTGAGCGGTCCCAGGTCCGGTTTCTCAGTCTGGGCCTCTTGCTGAACGCCGCCGTTTGTTCGTTCGACGTCGGTTGGTTCACCGGTCAACTCGGTCTGGGTGTTGCCGCCCTCTGCGATCCAGCGGTCGATGGCCTCCTGGTCCACGTCGCCGAGGTCCTCCTCGAACTCGCCGTGAAGCAACTCCCGGAAATGGCTCCGCATGTCGCCCATCTCGACACGTGACTGCGGCTTCTTCGGCCCGGCAAGACTCGGTGTCACCGTCGAGAGATCCAGTTCGACAGTCTCGGTGTATTCGGGATTCTGCTCGCCGAACAGCCCTTGGGCATCGAGGTACTCTCGCACGAGTTCGATGTGGTCCTCGTCGCGCCCCGTCAGTTTGAGGTAATCGAGGGTGGCCTCGTCGACGGGGAACATGCTGATGGTCGAACCTTGCTCGGGCGCCATATTCGCGATCGTTGCCCGGTCAGGGACGGTCAGCGTCTCCACGGCTGGCCCGTAGAACTCGACGAACCGGTCGACGACACCGACGTCACGGAGCAGTTCGGTGACGTGCAGTACGAGGTCGGTCGCTGTCGCGCCCTCAGGGAGTTCGCCGGTGAGTCGAACGCCGACGACTTCGGGGACGTTCATCGTGATGGGCTGGCCGAGCATCGCGGCCTCGGCTTCGATGCCGCCGACGCCCCAGCCGACGACGCCGATGCCCCCGATCATCGGGGTGTGGCTGTCTGTCCCGACGAGCGTGTCCGGGAACAGCCAGTTCTCACCGTCATGCTCGCGCTCGTGGACGACCCGTCCGAGGTGCTCTAGGTTCACCTGGTGAACGATACCCGTCCCGGGTGGCACGACACTGAAGTCATCAAAGGCGTTTTGTGCCCACTTCAGTGCGCGGTACCGTTCCCCGTTGCGTTCGTATTCGAGTTCGACGTTCTTCTCGTAGGCCTCCTCGTTGCCGAAATAGTCCACTTGGACGCTGTGGTCGATGACCAGGTCGATGGGGACCTCCGGTTCGACGAGACTCGGGTCTCGATCCTGGCGGTCGACGGCCGACCGTAGAGCGGCCAGGTCAACGACGGCCGGGACGCCGGTGAGGTCTTGCAGGATGACCCGGGACGGTTGGAACGGGATGTCGGCGTCGGGCACGTCCGGTTGCCAGCCAGCGAGGTCACGGATGTCTTCCTCGGTGATGTCCTCCCCGTCGGCATTTCGGAGCACGGATTCGAGGAGGACACGGATGCTGACCGGTAGGTTGTCGAGGTCACAGAGGCCTTGCTCTTCGAGGACGGTGAGGTCGGCCATCTTGTAGGCCGTTCCATCGGCTTCGAACTCGCGGATCGCATTGAAGGGGTTCATTATTGTGGAAGATTTCAAACGGAGTAACCGTTATTCTTGTCCCCGCTCTCGGGAGACGGGATTCGAGCAGTTCGACTTATACGTTGGACCCGCCCGAAGGGGTTCAAAGAGCTCGTTGCTCTCACGGTCGACGCGTGATACAGTTCTGGGGTGACACTGTCTTCTTCGGTAACGTTCATGCACTCGTTTCTTGGCCAGTCTCACCGCCCATGCGTTCAGGCGCGATTCGCGACAGCCGCATCGCGTTGCCGGTGACGCCGAGGCTCATCCCCATATCTCCGACGACGACAGCGACGGCGACACTGACGAGCCCAATCGGCACGCCGACGGCAAGCAGCGCCTTCACGCCGAGACTCGCCCAAATGTTCTGCCGGATCACGCCGTTGGCCGTATGCGACAGGTCGTACAGGTACGGGAGTTTCCCGACGTCGTCGCCCATCAACGCAATATCGGCTGTCTCGAGAGCGGTGTCGGTACCGGCCGCGCCCATCGCAATGCCGACCTCCGCGGTGGCGAGCGCGGGCGCGTCGTTGATGCCGTCACCGACCATCGCGACCTCCCCGTACTCCGCCTGTAACTCCTCGACAGCGTCGACCTTCTCGTCGGGCAGGAGTTCTGCGCGATACTCATCGACACCGACCTGCTCGGCGATGGCGCGGGCGGTGCCCTCGTTGTCGCCGGTCAGCATCACGACGCGCTCGACGCCCAGCTCGTGCAGGCGTTCGACGGCCCGCTTCGAGGCCGGGCGCACCTCGTCGGCGATGGCGATCGCACCCAGCAGTTCCGACTCCGTCCCGACGATAACGACCGTCTTGCCCTCCTGCTCCAGCGCGGTGAGTGCATTCTCGGCGAACGCCCCGTCGTCGGACTCGGCTGCCTCTTCCGCCATGACGCCGCCGTCCGTCTCACGGCGTGCCCGTGAGAGATCGAAGCCCAGCTCCTCGAAGAGCGCGGGCTTGCCCGCATAGTACGTCTCGCCGTCGATCTCGCCGCGGATGCCCTTCCCGGTGAGGCTCTCGAAACCCGTCGGGTCGGGCAGGTTGCCCACGCCCGCCTCCTCAGCACGGGCGAGAATAGCTGCTGCGATGGGGTGTTCGCTCCGCCGCTCCAGTCCGGCGGCGCGACGGAGCAGATCGTCAGCCGTGGTGTCACCGACCGGAACGACGTCGGTGACGGCGAGTTCGCCCTTGGTGAGCGTCCCGGTCTTGTCGACGGCGACTGCGTCGACCCCACCCATCGCTTCCAGATAGTTGCCGCCCTTGATCAGGACGCCGTTCTTCGCGGCGCTGGTGATGCCCGACACCACCGAGACGGGTGTGGAGATGACGAACGCACACGGGCAGGCGATCACCAGCAGGGTGAGCCCCCGGATGAACCACGTCTGCCAGTCGCTCGCGAAGGTGAACCCGTATCCGGCTAGGTCCACCGACACCGGATCAGCGATAACCAGCGGCGGGATAGCGGCGGTCAGGATTGCCAGCACGACGACGAGGGGTGTGTAGTAGCCGGAGAAGCGGTCGACGAACTGCTCGGACTCGGTTTTCTTCGCCTGTGCGCCCTGTACCATCTCGATGATGCGCGAGAGCGTCGAATCGCCAGCGGTCGAGGTGACCTCTACCTCGAGGTACCCCTCTTCGTTGATCGCGCCGGCGTAGACCTCGTCGCCGGCGGTCTTGTCGACGGGGACGCTCTCGCCCGTGATCGGCGACTGGTCGACTGCACTCTCGCCGTCGATGACCGTCCCGTCGAGCGGAATCTTGTCGCCGGGGCGGACGACGACGGTCTCGCCAACGTCGACCTCCTCGGCGGGAACGGTCACTTCCTCACCATCCCGAAGGACGGTCGCCTCGTCGGGCGAGAGTTCCATCAGCTCGCGCAGGGAGTCCCGTGCCCTGTCCATCGCGTAGTCCTCGAGCAGTTCGGCGATGCTGAACAGGACGGCCAGCGTGGCGGCCTCGACGAAGTAGCCGATACCGGTCGCCGCGATGATCGCCGTCCCCATCAGGAGGTCGATGTCCAGGCTTCGGTTCTTCGCGGAGTAGTATCCGCTACGGACGACCGGGATGCCACTGGCCGCGACGGCGCCGAGGAACAGGACATCCGCGATGTGGAGCGGGTACTCGAGGACGCTTGCCACCGTAATGTTCTGCCCGGTGAGGAGGAACTCGAAGAGGAGGCCGAGCGTGACGAACGCCGCACCGAGCCACGTCTTCTTCGCGCGAGGACTCGTCCAGACCTCCGATGGGGGCGCGATGTCGACGCCATCGGTCGCCTGGTTGTCCTCATCATCGCTCTCGGCGTCCGAGCCCCCGACGACCTCGTAGCCGGCGCCTTCAATCGCCTTGACTACGTCGGCTTCGCTGGTCCGATCAGGGTCGTACGTGACGTTGGCCGTGCCGGTGGTCGGCTGGAGCGTGGCGTCAGTAATGCCGTCGACACGCTGGAGGCTCTTGTCCACCTTTTGGGCGCAAGAGGGACAGTCCATTTCGGGGACGGCGAGGCGGGCGGTCAGCTCACGTCGCTGTCCGCCGCCGCTCGTTCCCCCGGCTGCGTCCGGATTCTCTGTCATCACGTCACGGTAGGAGCGGGAGTTCGATATGTCTTTGTTGGAATATTCCAATCGAGGGCGTCAGTGCGATGCCAGCCGTTCTTCCGCTACCTGTTCGCCGGCAACATGTTGCTTCGCCAAATGTTCTTCCGCCCGACGGAGTCGGTAGGTGAGTGTTGACCGTGGCACGTCGAGATGCTCGGCGAGCTCGCCGACGTCGACCTCGCGGGGTGACTCGTAGTAGCCGTGTTCGACCGCGGCCTGGAGTGCGGCCTCCTGGGCTGGCGGGAGGCCGCTCGGTTTCCCGTCGCGTCCCCCAGCTCCTGTCGTCGTGTCCGCTGTGCGGAGCATCTCCATCTGGGCGCATTCCCCGACGGCAACCCCGAGGGAATCGAAGAACGCCGCCACATCGCCCTCGCCGGCGTGAATGAGCCGCCACGTGTAGTGGCGCCCCTCGTGACGGGTCTCGAATAAGACGCCGTCGCCGAGGTGATCGCGAGCGATGTGGGGAACTGAGGCGCAGGTCGGAGTGCGCTCCCAGTCGGAGTAAAGGATGAGCGTGTCGTCCGTGCGGTCGAGGACACGGGTAGTCTGGGTTGCGCCGCAGTCCTCGGTGGCGAGACAGTCGGCGTAGTAGTCGCTGTTGCGAAACGCGTCCTCGATGGCGTCGAGTGCGTCCGGAGTGCCGGTGGCATGGTCGACTCGCCAGAGCTGGTCGGCAGTGGCGTGCAGCGAGAGTGAACGAACGCGAGCGTCGGAGTGGTCTGCGAGGGCGTCCGCCACCCGGTTGCAGCCGGGCTCGTATTCGAGAGCGAAGACGAGTTCGCGCATACCCCGACTAAGGCCTGCTACGACATAACCCATGGCCTGCAGCGTTGTCGACTAGTGGACCTCAGATTACGTCGTCAGGGTCGTGGACTTCCTGCATTCGCTGTGCTTCGGCCGCGTATTGCTCTTGGAGGTCGGGGTCATCGACTATGCCAAGATTGCCGGGTTCAGCATCGACTGCTGCTGTCGTGTCTCGGACGTCGGTGAAGGACGTGAGTGCGCGTTCCTTCCGATAGTACTGTTCTCCATCGGGTGTTGCGTAGGTGAGGATGATCAGGTTCTGCTCGTCATCGGAGTACGTCCGTTCGACAAGCCAAACACGAACGTCATCTTCAGACTGATTTGCCATACTTAGGCGTCCCCCGATATCCACTAAGGGATTGGTGTTACGGCTTGCTGAGACTCGCCGTCTCGAAGGGTGACTCTCCGGTCGGAATGAGCAGCTCCTGTCGGTCGCCGACTCGCTCGGCCAGCTTCCGTTTCAGGTACTGCCTCGCCGTCGACGGCGTGAAGACGCCCTTGTCGAGCATATCGCCGACGACGTCTTTGAGGGCCGCGGACTGTCCCTGCAGGTGGCCGTCGCCGACCGGCTCGCCGTCGTACCAGCGCACCGTCGCGAGTGCGCCGTTCCCGACTGTCTCTCCCTGTTCGACTGTCTCCGAGTCGTACTGGAGCCCAAACCACAGCGTCCGATAGGCGGTCACCTCGAACGTCGTCGACACCACGAAGAACGCCTCGTGGTGGAGGTAGTCGAGGTGGTCAGCGACGATCTCGTCGAGCGTGAGCCCGGTGGCGCGGGGCTTCGGCTCGACGACGGTCGACGGTCGATCCTCGTCGGCGAGGTAGCCGTCGACGGCATCTGCCTCGAGGCCATCGGCCAGTTCCGCCAGCAGCTGTTTCGCCCACTTGGAGTCGGTGTCGTCGCCACCGAACGGCGACTCAGCCGAGATTCGGTGCTTGAGCTTCAGGTTCGCTGCGCCCCAATGGCTGTAGTGGAGCGTGTACTGTCCGTCTGTACGTTCGTACGCAACGAGTGCGCGGTGGCCCATCGAGCAATCACCTCACGGGGCGAACGCGACTGGATCGCCCCGCACCCCTCCCGGGGACGAACAACGCTACCAGTAGTTGCTAGCGAGGCTTCTTTATTCGGGATGAGTAGTGAAATTGGGGCGGCTAAATCGGTGAGTGGATCTATGAACTAAATACGGAAGCTCCTGCAAGCCGCCTTCTTAAAGAATCATCGAGTATGAAGTGGATACTACACACAGTTTATGGTTCTCTCCAGTATCTCCAGAGAAGAGGTAAATCACTTAGATAAAATAATTTGGCGATTTTACGAATATTTCCGTCGTTGATCGCTGAGAGGGAGTCCTTACTGAGCTCGTTCAGATCCTTCATAAGTTGATCGTACCGTTCATTTGATGCGAGATACAGTAGCCTGGTCATCATCTGACGACGATTTTGTCGGGGGGCGACTTGCTCGTGCCAGAGGTCATCGTAGACTGCCATCGCTTCCGTAGACGTATCCACTGTACCAGTAAGACAACGGTCGGCGGTCACCGCCGCTGCACGAGCTGATTTCATACACTTGTACACACCCTCACCCCATACAGGATCAACCGATGGGACTGTATCGCCAATTGCCATAAATGACGAAGTACTCATCGCTCCCGGCGGTTGAATGTGAGCTGAGCCACGAACCTGCGTATCCGAGACACGTTTGGCGTTTTCAAAGCGTGGATCCGTTTCAAGCCAATATTCGAGGAAACCGTCCACAGTTCGATCCTCAGTGGCGTGCTCCCGATACCGCTTGTTTTGAATGAAACAGACACCGACTTTTGCTGTGTCTCCACCAGTGTGGAAAATCCAAGAATATCCTCCTGGGGCGTATTCGTGGTTTAGCTGTAGCATCATCGCGTCAGCAAGATCGGCATACCCAGGATGATCGAGATTGATTCCCTCAAATTGATATTCGATACCAATCGCGTGATTTTTGCGCTCTAGATCGACGACATCCAAGCTCTTGGCTAACGGTGCAGCTGGCCCTGTAGCATCAATAACTATCTCTGCGTAGATCTCCTCGTCACTATTGTATCGGACGCCCACGACATCCCCATTATCGACTATTGGATCTCTCACACGGGCGTCAAAACGGTAGTCTGCTCCTTTCCTCCGGCCGTCTTCGACGAGGAACTCTTTGAACTCAGAAAACTCCAGGACGAACCCCGGCTGATCTCGAACGAGATAGTTGTTAGGAGATTCAATAACAACTGAATCTGTCGCGTGCATGACCACGTCGTCGGGGATACTGAAGGAGGCCATCATCGACGCGAACGTACCGCCGGTAGATTTGTTGCTCTGTGCCGGGAACTCATCCTCTGCCTCAGTCTCCAAAACAACTACATCGTAACCACGCTCAGCGAGATCTCGTGCACACTGCGCACCTGCTGGGCCTGCACCAGCAATTATCACGTCGTAGCGATCATCCATTTCTGATGTACAAACTCCCAGAATACAGCCGAAAAGGTATTGAAACACAGTGCCACTTCTGGTTCGTTTCAACATAGGCCGTCCTATAGTTTCAGCAGTAATTTTCCGTCGACATCGTATGACAACAGGAAACAGAACAGCACATACAATTCGTTTGGGCATCTAACGGAGTACTATGTCAGAGCTGGCAGAATTGGGGCTCTCAAGTTATGAAGAGAAGGTATATCGGTCACTCTTAGTGACAGGTGCGGTCACTGCGACTGAACTCTCCGATATTAGCGGCGTTCCGAAAGGCCGTATTTACGATGTGCTCAACAACCTCAAAGCTCGCAAGCTGATTGAGACCCAGTCAAATGATCCAAAACAGTACGTTGCAGTACAACCCGAGACTGCCGTTGATATCCTTCTAGCTGAGAAGACGCATGAGATGGCTCAAGAGTGGAACCACCATTTGGAGGCTGCTAAAACGGTCCGTTCGAACCTTTTGCCGACACCACCTACAAAGAGTAGTTTCTGGTGCGGGTCGCTTGGGAGCGATGAAATGAGTACGGCTCTCCAGCAACATATGCGGTCTGCGGAGAATTCCGTTCATGCAGTCATGGGAACGCCCTATGAGAATTCCACGTGGGAGACATTCCAAACTGAAATTGAGGCCTTTTTTGAAGGGGCTAATTCAGGCCTCACAGTCGATTTACTGTTGAGTGAGAAGGTCGTTACCGTACTTCCGGATAGGTTTCCGAGTTTAATCGACGAACGTTCCGTCGATGTGACTGTAAGAACTATTTCTGATGTCGCTCTCTCTTTCGATGTAATCGATCAGGTAGAGACGACAATTGACCTCCCACATCCAGTAACTGGTGGCGATCGGATTGGAGTAGTCGGGATTAAAGATTCGAAGGTGGTCGAAGAGTTTGAGAAATGCTTCCAACAACTGTGGACCAATGCAGACCCTCTCATTTAGTAAACTCTAGATCCCTCTGAACCGATGATTTGCTTGAAGTGGGGGCAGACCAAGATGTAATGTCGCCTAATCGATTTGTTCCCCTCAGCGGTGAGTATATCCTCTGTACTGGCCGGCTGTTTTAGCTCGCTCTGAATATAAACCCGTATCGGCGACCACTGCTACTCGTCGATCGGGTCGGGGGAACTGAGGTCCGCGTGGAGGACTTGGCCGTCGCGAACGACGTACTTGGTTTGGCAGTATGGGAAAGCGGCACTTCGTCAACCGTCTCCGGGTCAAGCCCAGAGACTTGTCAGTGGACTCCCGCTCTATCCGCGCAAGGCGGAAGGCGTGTATTCACCATTCACGTTCAGCATCCCTGACTTCAGGGCCAGTTGACTGGTGGCCCATCCACCGCGAGACTTCTGCCCGCGATGGATATACTCGCAGTATCGGTTTGCAATGTTCTTCGCCGCGTTGTAATCAGCGTTCACCTCATACCCACATGACTGGCACTCGAACTGCTTGTCGTCGCGATTATCTTCGTGGGTACACCCACAATATGAGCACCGCTGGCTCGTGTACGCTGGGTTCACGGAATCGACGAACAACTCTGTGGATTCGACCCTGTACTCAACGAGTTCCACGAACTTCGCGTAGGCCCACTGCTGGAACTTGCTGCCGTTCGCAATGTTCTCGCGGATGTGAGTGAGGTCCTCGAAAATAATCCCGTCTACATCCGCATCATCGGCTTCCTCGATGAGGTCGTTGGCTCGGTTGTGGAGCCAGTCTAATGACCACTCGCTGAACTGACTACCAATAGATTGAATCGTGAGGTGGGCCGACCGAGTACCCGTCTGGTGTAGGCACCCCCGGCGTTGCTCGTATTGCTCGCGTTTGTGGGTGAGGAAGTCTGCACTGCCAATAAACTCGCCTGTGGAGGTGACGGCGAACGCGCCAGTCACGTTCAAGTCCACGCCGAGAACCACTCCGTTCTCGGGGAGATCATCACATGACTCGCTTTCTTGGCGTTCCGGTCCGTCACTCTCATAATCGGGATTTTTCAGCGTAACGTGCAGGTAGAACGTGTCCTCGTTCTCGTCATATTGGAGCGTGGCACTTGACGTATTCCAGTTGTCACTCTCGTAGTACCGTCCGAACGGCGTGTTCTCTCGCTGATTTTTAGGTGGGAGGACGTATTCGGCGGTGACTCTTCCGTTCGGTGTCGAGAGGGTGGCGTGGTCGTCGTTGAACGTCGCGGAGCGTTTGTCGTACACGATGCTCCACGAGTCGAACTTTGGTTGGCTGGTCTTCTCACCCTGCGTCAATTTCTCGACGCCGGCCCTGACGGCTGCGATAGCGCGACGAATACCTTTCTGAACGAGATTAGCGGTGAGCTCGGTTTCCTCCCGCAACTCGTCATACAGGGCCTCTTCGGCCCTGCTCTTGCTGGTGATACAGTCCTCGTCGTACCGCCACGCCCACTCGCTCGTTCGGTTAGCGCAGTGGAGGAATTGAGTCTTGGTCTGATGGAGATCGCCACGACGTTCTCTGGGTACGTCGAGTTTGATTCGTACCGTACGTCGTAGCGTGTTGTCCATTTGTGATTCACCTTCGTTGTTACTTTTCGGTAATATGGAATTGTTCAGTGAGGTGGGTCATCTGTTGGCCTCGGGGTTCTCTCCCCCGCACCCCTTCTGGGGGGCAATAAACAGCCTCTGGAACGAGATACCCGAATTCCGGCCTGCGACGTCGATCAGGACTTGATCTGTGTATCGGCGTCTCCGCTGTGTTGCGGTTGGGTGAGCAGACTCACGTCCTGCAGGAGAGCTCTCGCTGCCTCGATCCGCTCCTGATCTGCGTCGTCGAGTCCGGCCGTCTCGATGCGCTTGAGATTGGTGAGTGAGCGATGCAGTCGATATCCCGGTGTGTTGCGTGGGTCCATTTGAAGCGCCTCGCCGATTCACGGCGCAGAGAAACCTCTCCGGCTGCGGGTAGCTGTGGAACTGAGTGCGTCTATTAACCAACATTGAGAATCATATAGCCATTTTGTTGGTTAAGACGAACGGTGCGTCGATGGATTCGGCCCGTAGCGAGCCGAGCCACACACCCGACACTCCCAGATCGGTTGCCCCGTCCACGCCGCATCCGGGACCGACTCGCGGGTCTTGAACCGATGGTCGGTCGCCCGTCCACAGGTTTCACAGTCGAGTTTCTGCGTCGTCGGTACCGACGACGCCTGCCGATCAGCCGCAGCTTCACCAGTAGATTCGGTCAGCGCCATCGCTGGAACCAGCCATACCGCATCGTCGGCGTCGTCGAGGACAGCGTCGAGACGCGACGCGTCGCGGATGCCGTCCCCACGCTGGTCGTAGAGCCGCGTCGGGGGATGCTCCGGACGCTCCGACGCTCCCTGCCCGAGGCATCCAGCGCGGTCACGGGCGGCACTGAGAAGCCGCTCTCCCCCCGCTGACGACACCTGTACCGCGTCGGGGAGTGAGGGCCATTGTTCGACCAGCTGGCGCGCCGGTGCTTCGTCGAGATCGTAGATGAGGGTGTAGTCGTCGACGGCCGGCTCCGCCTCGTTGGCGGACAGGAGGTTCGCTGCGGCGCCGCCCTTCGCCACGGCGCCGTAGAACGTGGTCGACTCGACGACCAGGTGGACGATGCCGACGAGGGTCTGTTCTGGAGCGTCGTTCGCGTTGACTGAGGAAGTGCCGTCAACGTGGTTGGTGAGGCAAAATCGGCACTTCGTCTGCGTCGCCGGAATGGATACCCCACAGGACCGGCATTCGATCTCCGTAGTTGCCTGGTTGGGATATCCTCTACTGCTCGATGCTACTCGCTGTTGCTGGGCTTCTTCCCCTCCGCGGTCGTCAAGTGTATCGTCTGGGATGTGGGAAGCTTCGCCGGTCGGTCGGAGTTCCTTGAAATCAGCGTAGTGGCCGTCCATAGTTCGATCTGCCGAGGATTTGGCTCGTCTTCCGGTTTAAATTATAGCACCGCTCCAAGCGGCCTGTACGTGCCACAGATTGGTTCTCGATCGTCGAATGCTGCCTGCGTCTAAGCTACTGGTTCGATGAGTCCGCTCGAATCCGGATCTCGATCTCATCAGGATCGTGAACAACGACCCCATCATCCGTTTCGGTGGATGGAATCTCACCAGCTACGAGCCGCTCCCGAACTGCTTCGAGTGAGTCGTCGTCTGGTACGAGCACTTCGAACCACGACAGTCCACGTCCGCTGACCGGTTCCGTCCTGTGGTGCCACGTGTTCGCCCCGAGATGGTGGTGGTAGCCGCCAGCACCGACGAAGAGGGCGGCTGGCACTTCTGTCTGTACCTCGAACCCGAGTGTGTCCACGTAGAAGTCGCGGAACGCCTCCAACGAGGACACTTCGAGGTGAACGTGCCCCACGTCCGTTCCGGCAGGAAGCCCTGCCGCTTCTGCAGCAGAAGCTTCCAATGGATCGAGATCGAGGCGATACGTTCCCATCCGAATGCGCCCGTTGTCAGCGCGGGGCCAGTCCTCACGGGGATAATCTCGGTAGATCTCGATGCCGTTGCCCTCTGGGTCGGTCAGGTACAGCGCCTCACTGACGCCGTGGTCGGACGCGCCGCCGAGCTGCCAGTGTTCCTGAATGCGGGCTAACGCGTCGCCTAATGCCGCACGCGAGGGGACTCTGAATGCGTTGTGAAAGAGACCCGCTGCCGATTGGTGTCGTCCGAGTGCGTCTGCATCACCCTCTAAGACGAGGAGCGGCGTGTCATCGATACCCAGTACTGACTCGGTGTCGGTTCGGCGAAGCACGCTGAGGCCGACGACATCCTGGTAGAACCCGGTTAGCTCTTCGAGGTCGTTGACGCGAAGCGCGGTCCGCCCGATGTGTGCCTCCTGGGGGAGTACGTCTGGATTTGTTTGCGTGGTCATGGGAGACATCTTAGAGACCGATGTTGAGCGCGTACGGCCAGGCGGTGCTACTGAATGCTGCGAGAACGAGCGCTGCGCCGAAGAGCGTGCCGTTCTTGAGGAAGTTCGTCATCTCAGACTGCCGCTGTTCGGGGTCATCGACCGTCCAGAAGTCGTGCATGACTGGCGTCACGCCCAGGAAGAATAGCGCGATCGCTGCCGCACCAACGAGTGGGTAGACTCCGAGCGCGATGGCAAGTCCGCCAGCGATGAGCATGAGGCCAGACAGGGTGACGGCGAGCCGCGGGGCGGGAACGCCCTTTGCTTCGGCGTAGCCACTCATTCCGTCGAGCCCCGTGAAGTGACCGAGCCCCATGAACCCGAGCAGGACGCCGAAGACGACGCGGCCCACCAGAAACGCGAGCCCACCAGCTGCAGTCTCCAGCGCCATCAGTCCTCGACCCCCGGCTGCCCACCGGTCAGCTGGACGATCTGCCCCGTAACACCCGCGTTCGAAAGCAGGTGAACAACTTCGTCGACGACGGCCTCCGGTGCCGTCCACTCCGAGAAATCGGCGTCGGGCATCGCTTCGCGGTTCCCCGGGACATCGATGAGGAACGGAGCCACGGCGTTGACGCGGGCCTCGAGTTCGACATCGAGCGACTCAGTCAGCGTTCGAACCGCGCCCTTGCCGACGTCGTACGCGAGCGTCCCGCCGACGGGGGTGATGGCGCGGTCAGAGCTGAACAGAACGACTCCGCTGTGCTCGTCGAGGTGCTCCGCGAAGGCCTTAACGGTCAGGAACGCCGTCGTCGCGTGGCGATTCAACGCGGCCTGGAACGCATCGGCGTCGGTATCGCTGACGCCGCCCATCGAGAACCCACCAGCGAGGCCAACGATGTGATCGACCGATCCGTGGTCATCGACAACCGTCTCGGCGAAGGCGTCGACCGCCGCCTGATCGGTTAGATCGACCTGGTAGTACGATACTGCATCGGCGTGTTCAGCGCGGGTCGCTACTTCATCTCTCGCCGTTTCGGTGACGTAGGTACCGACGACGTCGGCGCCGCTCTCGATCAGCGAATCCGTCACGTACGGACCCATGTTACCGGTTGCGCCGGTCACGAGCACCGTCGAGTGTTGTAGTTCCATTACATTACCTAGTTTGTTCCCAAACCTATATATAGCTCAGGCAACAATAGTGTAACCAAGTAATGGCGACCCAACCACCCGAGGCTGACACGGACGAAGACACCGAGGTCGAACGGCGGAATGCGGACGTCTGCAACGTCGTCGGAGCGGTCGAGGAGATGGGAGCGAAGTGGAAGCTCATCGTCCTGAACGACCTGCGCGACGGTGAAAAGCGATTCAACGAACTCAAACGCTCGACGGGCGCCAGCTCCTACACGCTCTCGCGGGTGCTCGACGACTTAGCGGAGGAGGGGTTCATCGAGAACCGGAAGGAGTTCGAGTCGCCGGTGGCGAGTTACTACACGCTGACGGAGAAGGGAGATGCCCTCTGTCCCGTGTTCGAGTCGCTTGACGCTTGGGGTGAGGACTGGCTCTGAATGCTGTCAGACCGACGGTAGTCCGTCGGTGATGATCGGCCGCTCTGGGAACGCCGATAACCTCCGCTCTCTCTGTCTTCATCTCCGTGGCCCCTGAGGCGCTACTCTCGTGTTAGTCCCAGTACCTGTGCAGTCGGAAGTGACCAGCCGTAGATAAGTGCCGCAATTCGTGTGCCTACAACCATCGCTGCGCACACCGCTGCAGCGGTTCCGTTCGCCCCTCCGACAGCGACGATCATCCAGTATGCACTCCCACCCAGTACCGCACAGCTGGCGTAGAAATCGTCGAGCAGGATAAATGGCGAGCGATCCAGCAGGATATCGGCCACAGCACCACCCCCGGCCGCGTTGATCGTCGCAATCGCGACGACGCCGAAGGCGGGGATGCCGGCCTGCGTTGCGACGATAGCACCTGTCGTTGTGAACGCGGCGAGCCCGATCGCATCCGAGAACTGTGTCACCGGATGCGTGTCGGCTGACTCGAGGGTGGCACTCACTCCAACCGCTAGTCCGACACCGAGCAATCCGAGGGCGATCTCGGTGGGTGTACTGAGCGCGAGCGGAATCCGATTGACGAGTAGGTCACGGGTCATCCCGCCTGCAAATGCCGTTGCGAGGCCGACCACCGTGACACCGAATAGATCGAACTCCTCGCGGATTGCCTTGGTCGCCCCGACAAGGGCGAACGCGACGAGCCCAACCGTGTTCATCACGGCGAAGGGATCTACGAACAGGGCCTCGACGATCTCCTGCGTCACTGGTTCCAGACAGGATAACGAGTCTGATGAGCGCTTCGCCTCCGATCTTTCCCGCCTCGCCACGGCGTTACAGGTCACACGATGGTCATGCGACGACGGGAGTATTCGATCATCTCCTGCTCACGACAGGTACACCTCAGAACTGACGAGATCCTTTGAATACGATGATTCAGGTGACCAACTCGCGCAATACGTCTTGATGCGACCGGATGGTTGGTGCGGTGACACTCGCTGCTTCCGCGACTTCCGACTGCGTTAGCCATCGTCCTTCTTCACGGCCTGCGTTGTACAGACAGGCGGCTGCGAATCCTGATGGCTTGACGCCTGACACTGCCCCTCTCGATTCCGACCGTTCAGCCAACCGCCGAGCCCGCTGTCGGATGTTCGCTGGAACATCGAGTTCTGACGCAAGCTGGGGGATGAATTCGCTGGGGCCAACAGGTTGGGTCGGCAGTCTGAGCTCTATATTCAGCGTCTTGTACGCATTCGTGACTCTCGATTGTTCAACGCGTGCTGCGTCGACGACGTCGTCGAGTAACCGCGAGTGACCGTTACAGCGACAGACTCCGTAGACGCTTGCTGCCGCTATCGCCTCGATTGATCGGCCTCGAAGCAGGTCTTCGGTTTGAGCGCTCCGAAACAATTGGCACGCCTGATCACGGACCGGACCTGAAAGTTCGAGGACGCTCGCGATTCTTCGAACTTCACCCAGGCCGTGTGCGAGGTTTCGCTCAGCTTTCGACTGAAACCGACCACGAGTCTGTTCACGACGCAGTCGAGATAGCTGCTGCCGCTTTCGCCCGGAGAGTTCGTTCCCGTTTGCATCTTTCCAGCGACCGATCTCGGTCGAAAGCCCTCGGTCATGACGTGCGACGGTGAGTGGTGCACCTGTTCGATTTAGAGTCTCTTCATCGGTCGCGAACGACCGCCACTCCGGACCGTGGTCGATTTTCTGTTCATCGATGACGAGCCCACAGTCCTCACAGACCGTCTCGACGGTATTTGTTCTCACTTGGCCGTCACATTCGGGACACGCCGTGTTGTCGTTCGATACGTCTTCGTCGAAGCTGGTTTCGTAGATCTCTCTCGTGGCCATTGGTAGTTCGCGAGGCGTCTCGTCTGCACCCCGCGCCCCTCTCAGGGGGAGATAGACAACTGCGGATGTGATTATGGAAGATATTTATTGACTACTCAGGGAGCCTTTGCAGCGTCTGTACATACTCTCAGCGGGGTATGCCGTGGCCGGTTATTCGTCGTCGATTACGACGCCGCCATCGGTGACCGCTTGCATCACTCAGCGAAGTACTCGTACACAGGCAGGAGAGTTTGGAAGTACTCGAGCGTCCAGTCTACCAACTCTTTCTTCTCGATGAGGTCTGAGCCATATGGAATCTGCTTCTCGATTACGAACGACTTCTCGTGTCCTATGTTGGCGTCGGTCGTCTCCCTCACAGCCCGACCGATGACTCCCAACCTATCCGTGATACTCGCTTCGTCGACCCCTGGCATGTAGATGACCGAATCTGCGTGGAAGGTTGTGGTCTGCCGTTCTCTGTCGTTGGCCTGCTGGATGTTCCGCTGGTACCGGAGATAATAGAACGGATTGTCTTCACGTGTGAGTTCGATGTCGTCCAGTTCGGACAGGGCGTCCAACATCACACGCTTGAATTCCGGTTTAAGTTCAGAGGATCCCCGTCTCACGATATTGCTGACAATCCGGTTCGGGATATAGAGTTGGACAGAGAACTTTGCTGGGTGCCAGAACCCTGCCGAGAAATGTCTAAGTCGCTGGAATATCCCGTTCTCCAATTCCTCTGAATCAACAAGGTGTACCTCTCTGCTTCGTTGATTTGAGGTCGCGGTGAAGTTGCCGAGATCGTAGTTCTCCCTACTCTCGTACAACGCCTGAGAGAAGATTCCAGGGTTAGTCTGGTCGACTCCTCGAAGCATCGTCTTCCGATACTCTCCCACACCAGAACCGCTCAGTTTATCGCGGTCGAATCCTCTGAATGGTACCATTCTCATCAGTTCTAAGTAGTCGGTGAATTCTTCGAGTAGGAATCGGTCGATGTCATTCTTCGTTCTCTCTCGGTAATTTTCTAGCAGTTCATAGATGTCCAACCAACTGACCCCATGACACAGTTCGTCATCGGTGAGGCCAAGCTCACCTCGATATTTCCCCATCTGAGTGAGACTCAGCCTGTCCCGTTCTGTCTTGACCTCAATAACGATTGACGTTGGGACGTTCTCTGAATGAACTGTGACTACGCCATCTACTGTTCCGTCTCCAGAACGTGGATCTGATTCTCTAGCGACGTTCTCTCCGGCAAATGAGAGTCCAGCAAGGTGGACGGAATGTTCAGATGTTGGAATCTCGTTCAAACCGACCTGAGTGTCGTACTCGAATTTGGCGTCCTCGAAAGCGAGACCAAGGAACTGCTTTAGAAAACTGTCCGTGAGTCTATTATCAGATTCTTGCAGGACTTTCAGGAAGCCCTTCGTGGTGTTGTTCTCCAGCTGCTCTTTACCCTCATCGCTGGCACGCTGGTACCAGAAGAGATTATCCCACTTTGGTCTCACACAACTGTCCTTTTCCCACTCGAAGTATATTCCTTCCGCTCAGTCGTACATAGGTGATCTTCCAACTTTGTGATTCGAGGCTCTTGCTTCTGTCAGAATTCAAAATGCTGCGAACGCTCTACTTGTCATGGGTGAACTTCTCCTCGAGGTTCTTGCGCTCACTGCGCTTCTTAGCCGCCTTGCCCCCTTGAAATGTTGCTCCACCAGTGAATCCTGCAACCGTTGCAGAGGCAATGACATTTCCTCCAGTCAGTGCGAGTGTGATGAAGAACGTTGCTACTGTGGCTCCGAAACTTATCTCTTCATCAGAGGCGTCGGTCAGCTCTCCGGTCTGTTTCGCTTTCCAGAAGATGTAGTCGACGAGATCGTACGAAATTTCTCGAGTCCGACGTCGGTACCAGTCCCCATCATCCCAAATCAGCTTGTCGTGAATGTGCGATTCGGGCGGACGTATCTCATCGATGTCCGAAGCTGGGTACTTGTATTGGCCTACACCCGGTGTAGACCTCTTCTGGTGTACTGTCGCGGCAATCGTCGATATATCGGCTGCGATGCTTGGTGCGTTGAGTTGCACCAACACAGAGTCGAGTGCCTGCTGCATCTCGACAATCGACTGAACCATCGCCGGTTGAATAGCCGATTCAGCAATTTTCTGAGTCTGGGTGATTGACTGAACCAACGCCGGATTAACCACACTTTCTGCGATCTTCTGCATTTGGACGATATCCCGGATCAGTGCAGGCTGGATGGCATTCTCCATCGTCTTCTGCATCTGAATTGCGTCCCGAACCAGTGCCGGCTTGACAGCCCGCTCTACCGTCTTCTGCGTCTCAATCATCGACTGGACTGCTGCCGGTTGGATCGCTACCTCTGCCACTTTCTGAGCCGCGAGAATGCTGCTAACGTCTATATCGACAGTAAAACCTGTAGAGATAGAGGGATTTGGACCTTTCCCGGACTCTGTGTCTGAATCTTCGCTATCCTCACCCATAGTGATCTCTTTGCTGTATTTGGTTTTGAGTCCTCGATTACTTTAGTGCGTCTAGGGGAGTAGTTCGGGAAGGTTTGGAAGCTCCAAATCGAAATCAGGGATGTATCGTTCGATTAGCCCCTCCTTTTCCTGCGGGAACATCCCAACAGCCGAGCCGCCTTCAGGGACGATCAAGTTCTGTATCTCATCGTAGGTGAAATCCAGGTTGACGTCGTAGTTCCACTCCTCCGCGTCGGTCTTGAGGTTCTGAATTTGATCCCATACGAACTCGACGTTGCTGTCCGTGACAGCCTCGCCGTAGACTGAGCCTCGAATCGCCCAGTGGAGTTCGCTCATCAGTAGAGCGATACACCCTCGGCATCCGTGTCGGGCGAACCGGAGGAATGTGCGATTGGCGATGAAACGTGTTCCTCTCCATGCCATCTTGTACGGGGTACCGATGGTCCATAGGACAACCTCCAGACCGAACGCCGCTGACGCGAAGAGGAACCCCTTGATAGCTTCTGGGTTTGGATCAGGAGTTTCGACGACACACGCAGCGTTGCAGAGGTTGTTGAAACTCCCAATGAGAGGGAGATAACGGGTATATTTGCTAAGATCCCGTCGTCTCGATTCAATCATAGACTCGTCTATTTTGTCGGTGATGTTGTACTCGTTGAGGAGGCGAACTCCAAACTGGAGACGACGGACGACGTCAGACACAGACTCGCCACTATCGACCACTGCATTGAGGGTCTCTCCAGAAATTGCCTTGCGTGCGGAGCACAGTTCGTTAGCACATTGAATTACGGTATCGTTCCGTTCGGTTTTCGTCTCCGGGAGTGCGTCGAAATAGCTGTCGGCGACATCGTTTACTGTACTCCTCTCTTTCAGGGCGGTTACCTCCCCTGAAGCCGCAATCGGAGTAGCTGCCGTCGCTTTAAGGAATGTCCTTCGTTTCATTCACTCACTAAGTCATTTTCTCGGCAGGAGCCGACGACGTTGTTTTTAGGACTCGAAAAATCACCGAGCATAGTCGGCTCAGATCCCCTCACTTGCCTGTTTGTGTCGCGTCCAAAATGCTCCAACTCCGATCTCAACAGGCACAATATCGTCCCGCTGTTGGAGTTCTTCCTCTGCTCGGTCCTGCGGCCACTCGTAGACCGTCATGACTTCTTGAGTCGTAACAGGACCGTGCTCGGTAACGAATCCGGAGAGGGGTTGCGGCTCCTCACTATCGATTCCTGATTGGTCGAAAATATCGACGATGTCGTCGTAGTGCAGATAGCCCGATTGAGTGACTTCCTCTCCGTCGACGTGGAATTTGGTGAAGGGCGGATTGAGATCACGTTTAGTCTGACGAGGCTCTACTTTGTCCCAAGCTTCCTCCAATCGGTTGGTATCGAGCCCCGCGTTCTCCGCTAATTCGAAAAGGATCTCCTTATCCTCGATGTTTGTCCCTTCGACCATGGTGGCCGTCCGAAGCCGTCGAAGGTATCGTTGGGCGGCGTTTGGCCCTTGGTGCATCGCTGCCAGGTAAGCGCGGTTTGCGAGTTCGGTTGATTCCGGCGGATTCTCCTCCCACACGGAGGTATCTATAGGCATTTTGTGGCGAAGACGGTCTCTTTCCCACTTCGATGCCATCTTTTCGGGGTCAACGAATTCGCGGACGGGGACAAGGTGATAGTCGGTATCGACTTCGTGTCCGTATCGCTCTTTGATTTTGAGTATTATGGGATACAGCCCCCACCCCACGTTATCCCACGGGTCTGAGTATTGCACAACCTTCGGTTCTTGTTCTTCTTCATCGTCGTCATCATCCTCGTCTTCCGACTCCTCTTGTTCCGGTTCTTCGTCCGGAGTCTCGGGATCCTGTGACTTCTCGGGCTCTGAAGAATCGGGGTCTTCTCCTGCCTCATCGGGGGAGTCGTCACCTACCTCCACACCCTCGGGGATTCCGATGATGCCGCCGCCTCCGCCTCCACCTCCACTGCTTCCATTACCGTCTGTTCCGGACGGTGTGGTCTCCGTTGGCTGGGGGCTAGAATCTTCGGAGGGTGCTTCCTCTGACGGCGATTCATCGGTGTACTCGTCAACTCCTGTCTGGTCGGGATCGACGTCTGGCGCTTCGTCACCGGAGGCACTACCACTGTCATCGTCCTCGGGGTCAATGTACAGGTCGTCTGTCGTCCCGTCACCCATTGATAACCACCTCAGAGTCCGGAAGGTAGTCTCCAATTCGCGACTGCTCGTCGGTGCGCTCCGTCTCTAGCGCTCGTTTGATTTCGTAAATCCACATGGCTAACCTCTGTTGTGAATACCCGTCCGTCGTCAGACCGCAATCCTGCTTCCAGTACCACCCAGCAGCCTCATCAACAACCTCCGGTAGCACTTCGACCTGTCTCGGTGACCCTCGACCGATGACCAAAACTCCCTCAGGGTTCAGGGCGGTTGCCGCCTGATGTATCCGATCTCGGAATTCGTAGTTGCTGGGTGTCTGGACGCCGTACATGGCGAACCGATCGATACCCAGTCGGGCAAAGGTCTCACGAGCCTCCTTGAAATGGGGTTGAGAAAGCCCTTTAGCCAAAGGTATGAGTTCGTGGGATAGTCCCATCTCCTCGGCCGTCTGGTAGAGCCATTCGAATCGATCAAGGTACTTTCTCACGTTCTCTAACTGATGTTCTGGCTCCATCTGATGGTAGACCCATAACCAGTCCGGGATGATTCGCGCCTCACGCGTGATTTCGGCATAGAGGTCTATTTCCGCCCATCGCCCTCTGTCCGTGACTGTTGGGTCGGGTTCCGTGCCCACGATTGTGAGTTTGTGGTGGGGCTGGAGGATGTTATCGAATCCTCCATGATTTCTCAGAACGCTTTCGGCTTCGCTGAGTGTCACCATCACGTGTTCAATCGTTGGATCCGCCTCCAGTAGATCGAGAAACTTCCCGCTGGGCTCGAGGCGAAGAATCGCCTGAAGTTGGGAGTACTGCGCAATCAAGGAGGCTAACAGGGTTTGCTGACCTCTATGCGAATCTCTCTGTATGGAGTGCGAATTCATTGGCGATGGTGCGGGTCGTTCACTTGGCACCTACCGCCATTCTACGAATTCGGTATATAAAACTCTGTTGGAGAATTTTCAAACAGGTGGGCTAGATAGGACACAGATCGTCTATGTTCTAGGCGGGCCGAAACTATATGGTAGCGATAGGCGGTCGATATCGGAGAGATTTAACACGGGGGTGGCTGACTATGAACTATGAGTGATAGGGTTCATTTCATTCCAGTCGGGTTTGATTTTGACCGCCTTATTCGTCCAATATCAAAGGGTGAGATGGAGGCTGACCGGATCGTGCTACTCACGCATGAAGGCGAGCCCGACGATGACCCGACAGACCGGGCAGCGCAGCTTGCAAAGAATATGACCGGGAAACTGGAGCGTACATTCGAGCTGATCGACATAGAGGTCGAAATTGAGGCAGTCAATCTTGAGGAGATGTACGAGTACGAGACGCTCTATCCCAAAGCGCATGACTACATTCTGGAGGAAATCAAGAAGGGGAACGAAGTCTACGTCAATATCTCCTCCATGCCGCGGACGGTGTCGTTCGCGTTTGCGACAGCTGCTGACTCATTGATAGCTGAGAAACAAGAGGAGTTCGAGGACATTCGTGATCGCGTACACACGTACTACGTGGCCCCCAAGGAGTATCTGGTCTTGGAAATGCTTGATGTGTTGGAAGATGCGGCCGAGGCCTTTGATGAACTGAAGGAGTACGAAGACCTTCGGGTACATCAGCACTATGAGGCGATCACCGACATACTAGATCGGGTCGATGAAAGTGGCGTGACAGAGGGTACGCGGGAAGATTTAGATGGTGACGGGCATATGTTCGTTGAGTTTCCGTCATCTCCTGGTAGCAACGTGAAAGAGTTCGAGGAGCATGTTCTTCGATTTCTCAAGGGGAAGGGTACGTTCGAATCGACCTCAGAACTTGCGGAGGCGTTGGCCGAGGAGAATGGTGAAGAATATGGCGAATCATTCAGAAGTCGAGTTCAGTACAATGTGTCTAACCTAGATACAAAGGGGTACGTCACCCGAAGGGATAGCGGAAATAGACACGAGACGGAACTATCGACAATGGGGCGTATGTGGGTAGAAACGCACTAATCTTACTTTCCCGGCTCTGCTGAAATCCTCACTAGTGGACAGAAACCGCGTGCTGGATATAGAGAATGGGGTCAGCAAAGGGGTTTTTCAGCGGGTCACTGGACATTGCCTACGTAGTCGGTGAACAGGTACACGACTGAAGCGGTTGCAGCTAAGATGAGTACAAGTTCTCGGAGTGGGGAGTTCAGATAATTGTTGTTCGGTCCCAAGATGGACTTCGAGTTCGACCCGGGTGATACGTTGGTAATGGGGTAGCTTGCTTATCGAACAGGCCGCCGCATTCTCCCTTCAGCTTCGAGTTCAGCGAGCAGTTCCCGCAGGTCAGCCGCTTTGTCATCGGGAAGATGACGAACGGTTGATCCTAGCGTCCCTGAGATATCCTTCGCACGTCCGTACCGGCCGTCGCCCGGTCCAAGTACTGCGTACTCCTCGAACTGCAGCCCCTTCAGGTCGTAGTCCTTGGTTCCAACAGAGTCCAGCAGCCGGATGCCGTCAGTTCCGTACCGACCTACGGTGATCAGTTTCGAATCAGGGCTTCGAATCGTTCCGATTCCACCGTAGCGGGAGGCATCTCTTACGGCGTTGAACGCTGTGGTTGAGGCGCTACCGTCGTGGTCGTCTTTGTTGAAGGAGTGGCCTGTGCTGTAGTCGACGACCAAAAGCCCAGTTGCGTTGTACCGCCCCTGGGATTCACTGGGTACCGCCTTGTTCTCGCAGGCAATTGCAACCGCCTCGGAGTGGGGAGTAGGTCCCATATCTGCTATGTGTGGGGCCAAGTAGAAAAAACCCAAGGGTAAAATAGCGTTTGGCCTATGTCTATATTATATTCGGCCCTTGGCTAATGTCCGCTGGATATTTGACTAACGGGCGCTTGGTATCTGTATGAGCACTTCCGAGGAGACGCCCCTATGGCGGCGAATTAGGGATGTCGTCTCATCCAACCGACTATTCAAATTTAATATCGCATACCATGACGTCGACCGAGAAGCCTACGCTGACCGACTGTTCGAAGACGGTGTTGTCACGATCTCGGATTGGGCGCTTGCCACGACCGGTGGTGTTGAGCTCGCTACAGACGGTAGTGTCCTGAGCCCTGAAACCGTGCACGAGCCCTACGGAAACACGCTCAAGGGTCAAATCCAGTGGGATGTAATTCGAGACATTATGCATGAGGAGATATATCCCGATGAAGATACAAAAATTAAGGCTGGGAAAGCTATTGGGAGTATCCGAACGTTCGTTGAAGGAGTTGACCCCGGTGATGTTCTCTTAGTGAATCTGCCTAGTGGAATCGCTCCGTGCGTGGTTGAGGGTCCGACTGTATATGACCGGTCCACAGAGTACAGTGACCTTGCACCAAATCACATCATGTACCGGAAAGTTCAGTGGGCCTCAGATGGCGAGCGTCCGCTCACTGTCTCAGCAGATCTCCTTCCACCAGGGTTCGGGACCGCCCGTCACACGATCGAACAAGTGTCCGATCCATCGCCGATGGTGGAACTCCTACGCGTCGTTGAATGGGTTGGTGACTCGATAGGTCAAGAGGAGCGGTGAGTACGACGACTTCACCAATCTTCCAGCATAGAAACAACCGATTCGACGGGGCCGAATAGTGGGCGAAGGGGGGAACGAGTGCTCCAATTCATAAGTCGAGTGTCATAGATTCCATGGAAGACGAGTAGTCTTTCGTGCACTGGCGACCCGCTGGGAGACACGCGCTCTATATCCAGCACGGACGCTCAGAACGATCACCGGCTGAGGATTTCAATAGAGCCACTTTCTCTTGATAATAGGTACATACGATGAGAGTGCCTAACGACGTTGTTGAGAATTTCTGCGTAGCATAGGTCGTGGCTGCGCGCGCAGCGGAGCGAGCACGGAGCGGAGGGTGGGGAGGTGGGGTCTGGGTCGGTCCGGCACACAATAAAAAGAAGGCCGCGTACGCTGGCTACGCTTCCCACCACCGACCGCGCTCGGGGAAGTGAACCGTGGTCCAACCGGTCAGAGCCACCGAGACGCGCCCGTTGTACCAGTTCTTCGCCGCTCCGTGAATACGAACGTGTTCGCCCTCCTCAATCCAGGGTTGGTCGCTTGCAACCCAGCTGGTGAACTTCGTTCGTCCGCTTTCGTCTTCGATGAGGCCGACTTGGGAAATGGCTGAACTCGACGGCTCCCAAAGCTGCGTCACGCGACCTTCGATGCTTACCTCTTTGCGATTGACGTCCTCGAGCATCCCGATGGGAACCACCTGTCCCGGCGCCGTCTGCAACTCCTCGAACACCCCAACGACTGCACTCGTCAGGTCTTTCCCACCGACTACGGCTTCACCCAGCCGCCGACCAATCGCTGCTCGCGACCAGCTATCCAGCTTTTCGGCCAGCCGCATCGACTGCTTGTTCACCGCCGCCAACTGCTCCTGCGTGAGTTCTGCACGAGGATCGTCTCGCTCTGGGTCCGCCCACGGGTCCACGCTCGCCGCCCGCTTCTGGAACTCAGCACGCCGCTCAGCGCTCCGCTTCGCCGCGATATCTCGCGTCCGCTTCTCCCGACCTTCTTGCGTCCCCAGCTCCGCCTGGGCACTGATGCGCTCCAGCTCAGCCTCCCTGGCCCGAATGCGCTCTTCCTGTTCGAGGGTCGCACCGTAGATCCGCTCTTCACTCGTATCGACCATCCCATCCGGGTGGTTCGCATCGACCTTTGCCTGCACCTCCATCTGCACCGTCGCCTGGAACTCCGGCGTCTCATCGACGACCTCGAAGCCGTCTTCATCGACCGCCGCTTCGTCCGCTTTTTCGAATGCCTGTTCATCGACCGAAACTACATTACTGGTAGCGTTGTTACTTGACATTGGAATCACTCACAGGTGATTTCCGACGAAGGCGCTCAGCGCCCGACACCGCGATGCTGCTACATCGCGGTTTTCCGACGACAACGACCGACAGAACCATCTGCGCGCTCTCGCTCGCGCCTTCGCGAGCGCCCCCTGGGGCGCGAGCGAGAGCGCGCCCGAGGAGGCCACCCAACCAGCACCGCGCGCCGACCCGCCTGGAGCGAGCGGCCAGCGGGATATGCCCGTTCGTGTCCGGCCCGATATGCGGGTCCGTGTCCAGGGCGACTGTCGCCGAGAACGCGCGCCGTGGTGTGGCGCGCGACAGCGCAGGCGGCACCAAGCGCTGGAACGCGAAAGCCCGCAAGGGGCGCAACCGACGGGGATACCCGCTGGCGTCGAGGGCACATCCATTTTAGCCCGGAACGGGCGCGGGCGGTGCGGAGAGCGCCCGCACGCCCGGAATGGTCGGTCGCGAGCGACGCGGAGGGCGGCAGCGGCGAGCGGGGCGGGCCGTTACGTACCATCTGGCCAACCGGCCGCGTCGCTCGGCGAACCATCTATCGTCCTGGTGGACTCAGAAAGGGCGAGGCCGCTTCGGCCGTCCCCCGACCCCGTAAGCACCGCAGGCACGAGGAGCGCAGCGGCGGTCGCGGGATGCCGAGCGGTCGAGGGCTTTTAGGAAACGATGACTGTCGTTGGTAGGCAGAACCCAGTGTAGCTTAGATTCGGTTGAGAACATTCGGTTCCAGCCCACTCTGACACAAATATCATATTCTTCGTCTTCACAGTTTCTGCGTAGACATGGCGTCGTATCCATCCGAGAATTCGCTTGTCGTGAATGCGACACACCAAATACTGACTCGTATTCGTGGGCCGTACAATCAGACAACCGCCATCGCACCAACACGGTATCAGGAACACCAGGCTGGTGGAGGATACGACGTCGAGCTCCCGTTAGCGATGCGACTTCTTTTCCAGTACAAAGCACCCAAGGCAGAGCCAAACAGGGGCGTTCGGTTCAAACTCGATACTCAGCAGATCACGACACTTGCAACCCGAGAGCCATGTGAAGTCGCTTACTACGCATGTCCCGTCGTTGACTCTGACAACCAATTATCCGATGCGCTGACGGAGTGCTATTTTATCGATGTGCAGGCGATCGAGGCTGGCTCATCTCAACTCTATATTCCAACCGATTACCCCAATTCGCCTGTCCAGGCAAAATTCAAGGACCCCTCCGACCAGTCCGGGTGGATTGGTGATCCAGTGAACTACTACGAAATCCCCCATTCAGCTGTCAAAATGTGGGACGACCTAAGAACTGGCATCGAGTCACGGAACATTGGTATGGTCATCCGCGAGAGCGGATCGACAACGGACTCCTACGACGATTTCGTGGACCGGTTACAGGACCTCTGGGCGCTCCATGATGATTCTCGTGACCAGGCACGAACTGACGGTGGCGAGCCGAATGAGAACGACCACCAGCGAATTGAGGGACTCGTCTCGTTTGCGCGCTCACAACATCGTCGGCTATTCGAAGAATCTGACGTAGCGGTACCCGATATCGAACGGCATGAACGTCATCTACGAGAGACCCTCGAAGGCTATCAAACTGTCCGACGACCCGATGTTCACGGAATCGGGCGAGCTCAAGAACTCATCGCCCAATCTGGGAGCACAGATAGAAATCGAGCGCTCAAACTCGGGAATCAGCCCTGAATCTATTCGTCGACCGAGCAGTGGTTCTTATTCGTCAGATATCGCTCTACAGAACGGTGATCCCATTACAACCGGCCATCCACCGAGGGTAATCCCCTCAGGGCGTAACAACGACATCCCCTCTGCTCGGAACTCTCGTTCTTTCTCGAATCCGATTGTCCCACCCTTGATACGGTAGGATAGTCGGGCAGTACGCTCAACTGCTTCGTGCATCTGTTCGCTGGCCTCTGTTTTTTCACTCTCATACACGTTCTTCGCAGCTAAGATATCTGCATCACCAGTTCGGTCATGATTGACTGGTATCACCTCCTCTAACGGACGGTCTTCACCGCGCAGGCTTACAGCCTCCACTTCGGTTGTCACAAGTGGAATCGGGCCATCTGATTCTACTAATTCTTCTAACGCGGGCCAGGACAGAATCGGATTTTCCATCAACACGCCGGCTTGTGTGTCATAGACGGTTTCGTAGCCCTCTCCATCCTCGTCACTATTTTTGAATCCCCGTAATACCGTCCAGAAGATGCCGTATCGTATTGGTGCGAGTATCACGAAGCACGTCGATGGATACCTAGTTCTGTTCCATGACGCTCCTCAAGCGTCTTCTGAAGCGTCTGAGAGAGTTCCCACGAAGAGAGGAGGTCTTCTCGAAGATCTTCGATTCCGCTCCCATACCATGAGAAGTCCTGACATTGCGCGGAATAGTAGAGACGGCCGGGATCCGTATTGAGATCAAGCTTGTCCGCGGCGCGAGTCAGTCGGTTGAGGATTTGATCCGCCGATTCGTACCCCTCAGTGGGGAGATCGACACGAACTCCTTCATCTCCATAGATTGGGTCGTACGTGGCCGGTGCGTGATAGGGAACAATGCTTCCATACCCGCCAAGTGATGTCGGTCTCCTCTCGAGTTCGCTTGGGTCCATGTCTGTTCTAACCGATTCTATCGGTTTGTGAATAGTTTTTGGAAGCTCAATGAGCGCAGAAGTGCAATTTAGCGTTGATACAGGTTGGTGTATGCTCGTTCGAACACCGCCTGTGCATCGCCAGTTTCAACGATCTCTGAAAGATCGTCTTGATCGAGCACGAGGATGTCGAGGTCTTGGATGCGCATGTCTCTAAGCAATCCATCAGCGTTCCGGCCACTCTGAGAATCTGACACACCCTCCCAAGAGACCAGAATTGCCCCTTTACTATTCGGAGAGGTCATCTTAGCCTTCCCGTAGACGGAATAGATCTCATCAACTCCAACGGACTCGTTCCAGTTCTTACACTCGACATTAATTGGCGCCCCCAACTGAGTCCAGGGATGATGCTCTTCCTTATTTTGTAGTTGGAGATCGATTTCTTCCGTACTAGTTCGGTTATTTGGCGTCATCACGTGCGTATCCGGTACAGCCTTCTCAAAGATGAATGCCATCAGCTCCTCCAACCGATCTCCCTTGGATTC
Organism: Halorubrum pallidum; assembly: GCF_055380345.1. Lineage (NCBI taxonomy): Archaea > Methanobacteriati > Methanobacteriota > Halobacteria > Halobacteriales > Haloferacaceae > Halorubrum > Halorubrum pallidum. The sequence goes on from NZ_AP043944.1 coordinate 68,069, forward strand.
GGTGGTTTCAGCCTCTCGTGCCGCTACGAACCGGCGTTCGATCTCATCGCGAATCTCTTCATCCGTCGCGAAGTCAGCGAACGAACGTGGATAGCCGGCCGAAATTGGTGAGAGCCGCTCTGCTTGGAGGTCAATGTACATCATTTCAACACCATCCTGTTCATCAAGCTCGCTAACGCTGGTGCTCTCAAGCTCACGATCATATAACAACAGGAGCGAGTGATCAAGATCGCCAGTCTGCTCAATTAATTCCTCGAGAGTTCCCCGATCCCGGTCTTCGGGGCGCATTGCGCGGACAAGGTATTTGTCGTCTCCGTGAGCCACAATTAAGTCGAAATCAACGTTGAGCTCGTCCCGCACCCCCTCGGTCGTATTGCGATACATCTGAATGGTGTAACCTGCACTTCGAAGTGTCCGCGTGATCGTGATATCGGGTGTGAATTTTCCGAGGTCAATTCCTTCGAGATACTGAATCGGCTCTGACTCAGCTTCGTCCGGAGCAGTCGATACTAACGAGTTAGCGAGCTTCAGTACAAACGATGCATTTCGGAGGGTCATACCTGACCCGAACGGGTCAACTTCCGTTCTCGAGATTGTTGGCCTTCCTATTGCGTGGGCAACTCCCTGAACGAGGACGAGCGCATTGGCAATCCAAACTGGATTGTTCATCCGGAAATTTAGATCGTCAATTGTTGGCTGCGAAACAAATTTGGGCACATAAAGAAGATCGCGTACACCAGCTTCACAGTAGAGATCAAACTCACTGAAATCGTACTCATCTGGGGCTTTGAGCAGACAGAGATCGCGCAGTGTGTTGAGCGAACGCCTAACAAGCGGCTGTATCCGTGACTCGTCGAAGAGGCTGTGTTTTGTCAGGCCGTCTTTGGCACCTGCGAACGCATACGCTGCTTCCTCATATCGCCCGTTCCGAAGTTCTTGCATACCGAGATTCAGTAGCCACGCGTGACCGCCTCGCCAACCTGCATCTTCGACTGCTGGTACGAGGTAGTCTAGTACATAGTCGAGATAATCATCGTGGAAAAAATCGGGCTCAGTGTGTCCCTCGGGAATCGCCGCCTCTATGTCCTCCTCGGCATCGAATGAAGTCTCAGTCGATCACATCGACAGCCGCGTAATCTCGTCTGATGGCGATGAATCAGATGGAACTGGTCGTGGCGCGTCTTCGAATCGCTGGTGAGTGTGATCTTCAGGATGGACCGTCGCTGTCGGCGGCGCACTGCCGCCGACGCGACAGTGTCGTCACTCACGACCGCTATCTAAATCGGTGGACAGCTACCGGAAGAATCGGCTGTCGAGTGGCTGGTTCGCTGGAATGGACCTACGTACACCAAGCGCTGTCCAAGCGGCCCGCAGCACCATCTCACAGAACTCCGTGAACGGCCACCTCCAGAGGCGGCGCCCCCCGCGGCGGGGCGCCGCCACGTACCGCCAGTGTAGATACCGCCAGCTATTCTGGAGCAGTAGGCTCACCACAAACATCACCAGCCGTAGCCCAGCGTCCTGAGAACTGGTGAATGCGAGGCTCTGCTTGGCTAATCGGTAGCTCGACTCGATGCCGAAGCGCTTGCTGTAGTGTTCTCGGGCATCCCGTGGTGTGTCGATAAACGGCGCGTCAGCGGCGTAGCCGTGACGCGCCACCCCGTGTTCGTCGTATCGTCCCTGTTGGTAGACGCAGTCGATGAACACAGGGAACGTTACCTTGCCGGCGAGATCGTGTTCGATCTCGCGGCTCCAGCCGCTACTGAGTTCGTCTTGGATCGTTTCACCCCACTTGACGATCGGCATCACGTAGGCGTAGTTGTGCGTGGACAACAGCCCAAGACAGGTGCTGTTGTAGAATCCGCGATCGAGATAGACGGCCTTGACGCCGAGGTCAAGGCCGTCGAGGAGTTCGAGAAACTCACCAAGGACGTCGCTGGTGGTGTCGCCAGCGACAAGCTGGCGCACCGCCAGCGTGTACCGCTTGTTGCGTACCCGCGCGTACAGCGTCGCGTACGCGTGAAACGTTGTGGTTCCTCGTTTCGCCTGTGAGAAGTACAGCGCTTCTGTTTCGTCTTCATCGCCGTAGTAGGGGTCGAGGTGGAGGTCTGCACAGACCTCCACCGGTCGATCTGGAAGCGTCTCAAGCGTATCTCGTTGAAGTAGCGTGTCCCCAACCGCCTCAACGGAGTCAAGTTCGAACTGCTCGGTGAGATGTCCTCGAACGGTGTTGGCGTGTGGCGAGTCCTCGGTCGTTTCGCAGACGTGATTGATCGAGGTCCCGCCGGCGCTGGCGCCGGCGAGGACCTCGTACAACGTCTCTGTCGTGACCTTGACGTTCTCGTCGAGATCTATCGCAAGCTCTTCGTTGAGGCTGTTGACGACAAAATTAAGGAGGTGCTCTTCTTCTATCTCGCTGTCTGCTTCGGTAGCTTCCACACCCTTCCCAAGCAGACACTTTCACTCAAACCCGATGTGATCGACTGAGTCTCCGGTATCTCACTCCAAGATACTTCTCGAACAGTTGCAACGTCACTAATTAGGTCTGAATATGGGAGCGGATCGGGATCTTCGTCTAGTCCCGATGGAGAAAAATCAGGGATTTCGAACCTGATCTCAAGATCAGCTGCTAAATGGTGTGAAATATGCTCGACATCTTCCGGTAGTATACGAAAGGCGAAACTTTCAGATCCAACTGAGACGCTTTCTTCAATGGCTGGTCGCCGGTCGTAGTACTCGTCAATGACTGCAATGATTGCTTCTCTGGCTTCGTCAGTGAGTTTCCAGATTCCGTCAGTTCGATCTCCTCTATGAAAGCGCTCGTCATCCTCTAAGCGAACGATATCGAAATCAAGTCGACCGGCGACAAGCTTCTCCGAGAACTGAAAGCCCGGAGGAAGCGAATTTGATTCAGACGCCATTGAATAATGCTCTCCAGTCAGGCCAGTTAATTCTTGACGAGCCACGCGCACTAGGGCGGCAGTCGGGTTCCAGTCTGTCTGGTGGTTACGGCACCAATGTCGTTTCAACTAGGAAGTATGTGAATTGTCTATCACCGTTGAACTGACAAACTCCTCATTGCGACGAACAGCCGGTATCGGCGATGTAGAGCTCACTTACGGTCGGAGTTGTCGACATCGAACGATGCTCCAAATTCCTCGATGTCGTAGTACTCGTGGACGACGGGGCGGAGCGCCTGCAGGATCATCTCTGCAGCCAGCGGCGAGATATCGAGGTCCTCAGCCATCAGCCGGTGGGTCACATCGCCGCGTTCGCGGGCGACAGCGTAGGTCAGTGCCGTTGCGAGGCCGGCAACGCCGTGACGGTCGACGTAGGTGTCGATATCGTCGTTGGTTTCGGCACGACCGACCACGTCGATGAGCGCTGGCGTGATCGTGTACTCACGGTCACCGGCGGCCGTCGTCACGGTCAGGTCGATCTCGCGGGCGGCGTACCGCCGAGGCTGCTCGTCGTGGGTGACCTCGACGACGCCGGCGTCGACAAGCCGGTTGACGTTGCTGTAGGCCGTCCCCTGCCCGAGCTCGAGGTCGTCTATCATGTCCTGGACGGTCGCCTCGTATTCGTGAACGAGGTACGCGTACAGTTGGGCAAGCTGCGACTCCTTGAGGAGGTCCGCGACCGAGAGGAAGTCGCGGATGATGTCGCCATCAGTACGATTCGAGGTGCGTGACACGGGTCTTCCTAATTGCCGTTTCCAGCGAAACAGTAGAGAGTGTTTGGGTCACTCCGCCGGCGCCGCGACAAGGTGCTCCTCGAGGTCGCGCGTCCAGTAGGTAGCTGGCCCACCGGGACTACACCGGGCGCAGAGTTGGAGCGGGCCTTCTAGGTGGCCGAGTTCCACTCGGAACCGCGTCAGCGCCGCGTTCGTGTCGACGACGAGGCCACAGCTGTCGCAGGCGTGGTGATCGCGCTCATCGGGATCCGGCCGCGTCTGGGTAGCGCAGCCGACACAGATCGGGTGGGTGACCCGCTCGTCCTGGCCCCAGGTGTGCGCCTCGCCAGTCTCGGTGCCAGGCGGGGCGTCGCAGAAGGCACAGCCAACGAGCATTTGCTGCATCACTCGTCCTCCTCGCCGGCGTCGCTTGCGGCCGTCCAGCCACGATGGTAGACGGCTAGCTGCGTTGGTGAGTCGAATGCGGTGCCGCTCGGCTCGTGAACCAGAACGCGGTCCTCGGGAACTGAAGTGACGAGGTCCGCGTCGACGAGATCGTCGACCAGGCTACGGGCCATCGTGTCGTCGATGTCCGCCGTGTCGACCCTGGCGGCGTCGCGGTCCTGGGCGAGCAACTCTTTCTCGAACTGTTCGTAGTCGGCACTCGTGTCGTCGTTCGGATCGGGATCAACCATAGTGAGTCACGCCGCGCACGCTGTCGCGCGCTGCACGCCTTTCGGCGCCGATAAACACTCCACGCGAGACCATAGCCCTTACTCGCTCCAGAGAGTCACGATCCGGTCTTCGATCTCATCGAGGACGAGCGCAACGACGTCACGATGGTCGTCTGGCCACGATGCGTCCTCGCCGGGCGTCGGGGCGGTGGGCGGGGGGTGGAAATGGTCCCGTGTATTGTGCGGATTCGGGTGCCGGTCCCACCGGCACTCCCAGGTATGGTCCGAGTGTTGCTCTCGATAGTGGAGTTTGAAGTCGTCGTTCGTGTACCAACGGACCGTCAACTGTGCCTCGTCGACGGCTGCTGGGTAGTACGACGGGGCAAAGACAACGTGGAGTTCCAGATGGCCGCTGGCGTCCATGACGGTCGCTCGGGAGACCTGCCTCGTCGCTTGGAGCCGCGTCTGGAGAAACTCGAGGATGGGACGATCGATGGGGGCAGGGCTCCCGCCATCGCCTGTCGGTGGCACCATTGAGCGGGCTACCCGGACGCCTGTTCGCGCTCGCCACCCGTGCGTTGCTGGCGCGCGCGTTCGTAGCGGTCACGCTCCTCGAGGGCGGTCGCCCAGTCGCCGAGGTCGCTGTACACGTCGTCGATGGTCCGCTCGCCGCTGCTCTCCGCGACGGCGATGGCGTCGACTGCGGCCGGTGACGCGACGTCGTACATCGCCTCGTACTCGGTGATGCGTGTCGTTAGCTCACGAACGCGATCCTGCAGGTCCTCGACGGAATGGTCGGCCGCGAGCTGGTTGATGCGTCGCCACTCAAAATACGCGTCATTCCGTTCGTAGGTGGCCGGATGGCCATCGTGTCGAGTGACGATTCCCAAATCGTCGAACCAGCCAAGGTACTTCCGGGCGGTCTTGGGGTCACAGTCGGCGCTGTCGGCGATCGCGCTCACCGTCGTCGGCTCGCGGGTTTGCAGGATGGTGCCGTAGATGCGTTGTTCGACGTCATCGCTGCTGAACGCGTCCTCGAAGGGGGGCGGCCCATCGGTGGCGTCTGTTTCGGACATACTCGGAATTGCAGGGCGAAGGATATAGTTCTTACTTCAGGGAATAGTTTCCTGACCTGGGTGGGCTGGGATCCACAGGTTGACAACGCCTTAACCAACATCGGGTAATCAGCTTGTCCAAGTGTTGGTTAAAACATCACTCCTGAAATCGGAGCTCTCGAGCTGGTTTCACGCAGAAGCTGTCTTGACCACCGTCAACGTCATTCTGACCTACCTCACCGCCCAGTGACGACTGGTGTGTGAGCCGGCTGACCAGCTCGTCACGAACCGTTTCACGACTGACAGTCGTTTCGTGCCGGCCGAGCCGCTCGTCGAAATACCGCTTCTGGAACCGTTGGCCGACGTCATCTATGGCGATGTACTGTGTCCGCTTCACTCCCGCAACGCTCGTCGAAACGACCTCGGCTCCGACGTCTTCGTGGGTGAGTTCAACGAGCGCGCACTCGACGAGTGAGACGACGGCAGTCGGACTTCTGTTGTGGGGGATCGTCAGTTCGAGATCTGTCCACGGTTCGTCGCTCGGTTGCTCAGTTTGCTCGCCGTGAAGTCGTGATCGCTGTTGCTCGTGTTCTGAAGACATGGTTGTTGAGTGGGCGCTAACGACAGCCCCTCGCCCCTCTCGGGGGCGACAAACTCCACCGCGAATCGCATCACTATCTATTGAGTGAAATATGACACACCGGCTATAGACGATCGTCGTTTGATGGCCCTTCGGCCCGAGAGAGCCAGCGGCGTTTGCACCGTTGTACCCTAGCCTTCCTTTGGACAAATCTGGAGGTACAGAATAGGATGAAACGAGTTTAGATTTAGCAAGAGGGCCGTCGGGCAGTTCTCAGCCGTTATTGATGTCCTCGACGAGTTCTAAGATGCGGTGATTGGGTGGAATTGTGCTCGACGGGGTGGTGAAGACCTTGAATTCGAGAGAATCGGATTCACATTGTAATTGAGACTTGGCATAACTGACTGACGGCAAATGATGGGCTACGTGATGTTGCTTCTAGTGACCCACCCGTTCTTGTCCAAATTGGTCGATACAAGGTCTGAAAAGTGGATGACGGGATTTTAATATCCGTCACACTCCTGTCTTCTGAATAATGGTGTGATTCCAGATAATTGACTGTCTGCGTTAGAACTCGTTTCCCTTACCCTCGGTTTCACTTAGTCGATCGTACATCTCATCCGGGAAGGGGAGACTCCCCCAGATCGAGTATGGACACTCATCCTGTCCGATGCAGTACCGCTGCATATCGTCGTTGTCGCAGTTCATCGGAAGCGGGGTGTCGCCTCCAATCGTGTTCGAGAACTCGTAGCGAATCTGGTAGTCGGTGACCTGTTCATCGTACCACGGCCACCGCGAGAAGACGTCCTTGAGATCTGTGACAATGGTCTCGAGGTCGCTGTCCTGATACTGTGGCAGCCACATCACCATCCGGGCGAAGTTGTACAGGTCCTTTCGGACTGGTTTCTTCTCGTGGAGGCGTTCGGCCATGTTCGCCATGCAGGGGAGTTCAAACAGATCCTCGATTGATTCGACGGTGAGGGGCTGGACGCCACGCGTAGATTCCTGAATCCGATAGCGGTTCGTATTTTCGTGCTGTCGGATAGTGAGGCTCCGGTGGTCGCGCTGGGAGGCGAGAAGATTCCCGAGACTCCGTGGACTGGAGATGCGATTACACACGTCTCGCTTCCAGGTTGCTTCCGGATCGTACGCCTCCACAGCTTCAAACAGCTCCTTCGCTGAGTAGAAATTCCCCAGCGTGGTGACTTCGTCTGGAGCGTCTCGAATCGCGTCCCGAAGCACACGGATAGTCCGTTCACCAGGGTTCCAGTCTCGCCAGATCCGTTCGTGGTGTCCCGTCTCGATGAATCGGTCGATGCGGTCTGTGATGGCCGACTCATTCGTCGTTAGCCACGTGAGCTGGTCTTCGGAGAGGTTCTCCTCCTGGACTCGCAGGAGCTTCTTGAACGCGCGTCTGGCGTACTCGCGATATTTCGTATCGAAATCACCGACCGGCACGTAGAGACGGTTGTCCTTAACGTGAGTGAGCAGTTCTCCGGCCTCTCCTGTCTCGGTGTCGGCGTGGACGAGGCAATCTCTCGATGCTGCAGCCATTGGGATTTCGAGATACAATCCCTCACCGAACTCGGGCATCTCCTTGATCCCTGTACAAACGCGGCCGGGGTGCGGGCCGTCCTCTCCGGGACCTTTCGCGTACAGTACCTCTGCGATATCCTGTTGAAGACTCCCATCACCGAATTCTTGAAGTAGGGAAGCGAGATTGTTGACGTACAGCTCGCGAGTATCGTAGAGAACCTGTACCTTCCGCGGCGGAGCGTGCTCGAACTTCGGGTGTGCCTTGACGCAGATCGCGCTCAACGTCGCGAGGACGGCGAGTGTTCCGGGTTCGTCGACAAAGGGGTCCTCTGCAGCATTGGCCCTGACATCTTCTTTGAACGCCGCCGTCCCGAACCGCTCGAGGTCGTTCAACAGGTCTTCTGGTTGGTCTTCACCGTCGACGATGTAGCGATTGTAGCCCCGCGTGAACAGCTGGTTAATGCGTGTCGTGCCGTATTCAAGCGGGAGCGTCGCAACGCGATAGGCGGTACGCTCGTCCTCAACTGGAGTCGACTGACTCATGACTGGATGACCTCCGGTGTTGCAGACCGAACGTCGAAGTTCGGGCTCTCTATCGGCGTGACGATACTGCAGACGTCAGCGTGCAACGAGTAGGGGAGTCGGGCAACTCGACGACGGTCGGCGGTAACCACTGGATCGATGGGAATCTCGTAGGTGTCTTGCAGAAGGTCGTTCAGCACTTCTCGACTCTTGGCGTCATATCGATGGGCAGGGTCGGTATCGAGGAGATAAACGTGAACGCCCTGGCCGCTGTACACCACCATCGTCTCCTCGGCGCTGAAGTCGTCCTCGAAGATCTCTCGCACCTCGAAGCCGTACTCGATGGCCTGTTCGATATCCTCGAAGGAATACGGGTAGCCTGCCGGGTCCGCTTCGAGAACTCCCACAGCATCGAGTAGTTGCTCGCTGTCTCCCGAAACATCCTCGTCCGGTACTGCTTGCGCTGCTCGCTCCCGAGCTATCGTTTTCGCGTCGATATCAACGAGAAGCACCCACGGCCGTTCCCAGTGATCGAGGGCGTAATACACTGCATCGGGACGTGGATCTGGTTTCTCGAGCAGATCGGGATCTGCGAGCGCGAAGTCGCTCCGTCCGAGCGGGTCATTCCGTGCTGGGTGGCGGATGAACTCGAGGACGTCGTCGAAGTCGTGGAATGCTGCTGAGCTCCGATCACCAGCGGCGTTCGTCTGCCAGGTATCCCGTCTGATGAAGTCCTTGTCTGGGACTCCGTCTTTCCGTACCGGGTGGGGTTCTCGAAACGCGAGCGCGTACTGCTTTGGTCCCTTCGCGGTGATGAACGACGGGAATTCGTCGATGTACGAGGGGAACTCCTCCGTGTAGTACCTGTAAATCTCCTCGCGCGTAGCTTGGCGCCAACTCATGGATTGAACTCCTCATCGAGCTTGTTGAAGCTCCGAATCGTCGTCATCCCTTCTGCGTCAAACGATTCGATGGCTTCTCGAATATCCGAGAACCGACGGGCTGCACGCCCACTCACACTATTTTCTATCCGGTCGGCCTCTGCGAGTCGATCCAACACCTCAACGGCTGTCTCACGTCTGTTGAACGCCCAGACAGCGTTTGCGTCCACCGCACTCTGTTTGTCGTAATCGTCGACAGGTGCGTGTTTGTTGTTGCTCGGGAATTCCGCTTCACCGACCCACACGAGTTCTCCGTCAGCGTCGAAGGCGGCGACGTCGAATACGGTCTCCTCATCGTACTCGTAATAGGATTCAACCTGCTCGACATCGTCGCGCGCTTCCAACCATAGTTCGAGCAGCTTCACACCGACCTTGTGCGGCGTTTTCTCGCCGATATCTCCCTGACCAGGGCCGACCTTGAGCTTCTGGCCAAGCAGTTCACGCCCTGCCGGGAGGACGGTGTAGTACTTCCGACTGCAGGCTCGTCCTTCTTCCAGCAGATCCTGGTCGATGAGCCGCTGCACGTCCAGGTCATCAAAGTCGTCCTTGAACCCACTCATTGAATCCATGAGTCCATGATTCGGTGCGTCCCTGTTCATCACGTCGAGGACGCGAGTCAAGAACCGGATGTCGTCGTGAGTGAGTCCGCGCCGTCGGAGTTCGTCATCGGAGACGGTCACGCCACCTGCCTGTACTGGCGAAGGTCCGTTTTCGTCGACGGCGTTCGTCTCCTCTTCTGTGGCCGACTCTTCTGACTCTACGGATCCCATATTCCCAAACAGGGAATCAATGGTGTCCGCGTCTTTCTCCTTCTCTTCGTCGGCTACTGAACCACTGGTTGCCTGTCCGATGAACGACGACTCCGTCGAGTCTCCAGAGCTAGTCGATTCTGCAGATGCGGACTGTCCAGCGTTCGGTCTACTCCCCCATCCCTCATCGTCGGCTGTCTCCGATTCGCTTAGGGCCCCAGCAAGTCCGTACTGGGTCTGTGTACGCTCCGACAGCCGTGGAAGAGCTACGGACTCGAAGTGGTCCTCCTGCTCGACAGAGAGCGCCTCGTCGCTTTCTGGATGGCCCGCTGCTATCGGGAGCGGCTTCACCGAGAACGGAGCAGGCCCTGTCTTCCCAAACGAGGGGCTCGGGAGTTGAGCAATCCACTCTCCACTGGGGAGCGTATTGACCCGATTTCGAAGGTCAGTCGGACTCAGGTCTTCGTGGGCCAACGACTCGGCGAGGTCGCGCTCGATAGAGATGTTCCCAATGAGCTTCGTCTTGATGTTGTTGAGGAGCTCGTCGTAGGCGCGCTCGTTTCGATTTCGAACTTGGCCGGGGAACTGCATCACCAGTCCCATGCTCAGGCCGAATGACCGTCCCTGTGGAAGCAGTTGCTCGGAGACGAGTTTTGTCGAGGCCACGGGGGCGGCCTCCTCGATGATGAGATTGGTGAGGTTCTCGTAGTCTGTCTTTCCATCACGTCGGCGTACCTGGACGGCGTCCCAGAGATTACTCAACAGGAGGAGTGTGATTGCCCGTTGTGCCTCCGGACGGAGATCTCCCAAGTCGAACAGGATCGTGGCATCTTCGTCGAGGAACTCGCGGAAGTCGAATCGGTTATCGACGTATTTGCCGTTCTCGTCTTGTTCTGGAACGTGACTGAAGATACGTCGCAGGTGCGCGTCTTCTCTGAGTTTGTCCAGACGGTTTCCGACGGCGTCCATAGACACCTGGAACCGGTGGTCGTCCTTCGCGAAGTGCCGCGTGAGTGATTCCTCGACGTTCCTGTTGTCCGCCGAAACCGGTGGGACAGTTCGCTCTCGTTGCATCCGGAGAGCTGCCGCGAAAAGGTCGTCCAGACCGAAGACGTCGCTCCCGTACTCCTCGTCGAAAAGTGCCTTGATGAGGTAGCTGAGGATCTCGTTCGCGACAAACGCCTGGCCGTACTGCTCGCGGCCCATAATCATCCGCAGGATGTCGTGGAAGTGGTCGACCTTGTCCTGAATCGCGTCTTCGCGGTTCCGCCCGGCTTCGAGCGCAGGCCGGATATCGAAGAAGGAGAACGCTGGGACAGTCTCTGGGACGCGGAACTGGTAGACGTCGTCCAATCCGTTGAAACGTTCGTAGTGGCAGCGAAGGTAGTTCGCACACATCCCATCGCCTTTCGGATCGACGATCACGACGGGTCCGCCGGTCGTCTCGCGGAGCGAGAGCGCGTCGTTGATGATCGCTTTCGATTTTCCGCCGCCAGTCGATGCGAACCGGCCGTAGTGCGTCGTCAGCAAATCCGGCGGAACCCGGATCGGGTCCGGTCGCGGCTCACCGTTCTCGTCGAGCGCGTAGCCGATAGCCATGCCCTCTTGGAACTGCTGAACCAAGTCTGGATTGGGCCACGGGAGCGGGTTCCGGCTCTGCTGCTCAGCTCGAGTTCCTCGCGTCCCCTCAACGGTGAGTTGCTCGGAGGATGGCACGAGCACGAAGTTTGCGAGTTCCGTCCCACTGAGGACGAAATCCGGTCGGGTCTTCCCTCGGCCGGTCGTAATCTCTCGATCTAGCAACTGTCGGAGGGCTGTCTGGGTGTTCTTCTCCTTCGTCTTTTCACGAAAACCGTCTGCCCGGAGTCGTTTTCCTTCGACTTCGTAATAGGGCCCGTCCACTGGGTCGAACACAGGGCGAAGTGAGTCCATTTGGGCCGCGAGTTCGTCGCGAGCCTCATCCCCTGTCGGAACGCCGACTGCTCGGATGTTAGCAGTGAACGACCGCTTGGGGTTCTTCGCGTCGATGTACTCAATGCGTTTTTCGACTGACTCACTGAGCTGCTTCTCGTCGTGGTCGCTCCGCTGGTCTTCGACCTCGAGGAAGGATCCAACGACTTCTTGGAAGAAGGTGTCCCGCCCGTCGACGAGATCCTCTTTTCGGACCTCAGCGTCGGACTGCCAGCTCGCCCGTCGCTGGAACACAACCTGAAACGCCACAGGTGAAGCCGCCTCCATCAAGTGGTCGACGAGTGATGCGAGCGTCGCGCCGGGCTGGTCGACAGCCACTAAGGCGTCGTCGCCATCGCCAGAGGCGAAGGCCGTCAATGACGTCATCCAGTCGTTCTTCCGGGTGGTCGAACCGGACCAGCGCACACCAACTGGCGAGATTGCGTCGATGGTTGGCTGAGCGAGTATCGTTCCCTCGTCTGTCTCGGTTGGTTTTTCGAGCGTCGTCAGTGGCTGCTCGTCCGGTATTTCGCTCGGTGGTGCCAGCTCAAGGGCGGTATCACCAACCTCAACGAAGTGACCAGCAGATGGCTCGACTGCTGCGCCGCCATCTGCAAAGGGGGATGCTTCGGCCGCTAGTGTCTGGTCTTGGCTACGGTCTTCATCGACAAGCTCGTGCTGTTCGTCAGGACCAAACTCGTACTGTAGTTGCCCCGCCTCGTAGTGTTCGAGGAACTCTGCTCGTGTGAATTCGACTGGCTGGATGAGCCGAGAGGCGACGTCGACGTCGACGCGTTCGATATCGAATGTCTCAGGATAGATCGAACGGAGCCGTTTTTCGAGTGTGTCGAGATGCTCGTCGGCGCCGTAAAAGAACTCGACAGGGTCGTCTGTTCCCTCACTCAGTGCGAGAAACTCGAATCGGAGCGGTGTGTCACTGTTGAGTGGGTTCAGCTTCTGTGCGAGTCCCGTTGACTCCGTGGTCGTCAGTTTATGTAGGCTTTCGAGGACTCGAGGAATCCCCTCAGGATCCAGGCCTTCGGATGTGGGCGTGACTCGGAGATACTCACGCATCGTCCTCCCCCTCCATCGATCCGCCGTCAGGTTTGGCAGAGACGGTTTCGGACTCTTTCGACTGTCCGTTCGTCACCTGCTCTTCCAGCTCCTCACGGAACTCCTGAACGTCTGTATCGACTGCCTCCTCGCCAGCGCCGGGGAGTGAAGACCGCCGTTGCTCGGTCGGGTCGAAGTCAATGACTTGCTTCTCCTTGGGCATTGCCTCGACCTTGATGCCGCGCCACTCGCCGTCGACGCCGACGAGCGCCTCAGAGAACCCAGCGTCCTCGTTGCCGGGGACCGCGTCCTGCACGTAGCGCATCTGGGCGTAGTTCAACCCGAATTCGTCGGCCCACTGGTCATCCATTCCATCCAGGCGGTGGAACTGCTTGACGGCACACTGATCAAGGATGGCTTCGGACTCGGCGTGCTCGAAGAACTCGTCGACGGTCTGGGTAACGAGACGAATCGAGAGATCGTGGTGACGGTGATGTCGGAATACCGTCTCGAGGAACGCTAGACTCGCAGCGTCCTGCATGATGTACCGCGCCTCGTCGATGACGAACACGACCTCCTTGTCCGTCTCTTTCGCCCGCTCGTAGACGAGCGAGATGAGCAACTGCATCGTCAGTGCCGTGCTGCTGTCGACGCTGCCCTCCTGTTGTGCGAGATCGAGGTAGATGACTTTCTCGTCGCGAATGTCGAACTCTGAGGACTTCCCGAGATTAGCGTGGCGACCCTCCTCCTCGAAGGGACGAAGCTGGTCCAGAAGCCACGTCGCGTCCTCGCGAATCTTCCCGGCCTCCTCGTCGGAACGAACGACGAACTCCTCGGGGTCGTCGACCATGTCTTCGAAGACGTCCATCATATCCCGGATAGTCGGGCTGGGGTTGCTGTGCGTCGAGATATCGTCGGTGATGTCGTTGCGCTTGTAGGCACGCTTGAGACCGAGTTCGAGCGTCGTCCGACGATCCCCGAGCGAGATGCCCCGCAGTGCGAAGAAGTTCGTCAGGAAGCTCATCGCGTCGTCGAGCTTCTCGTTGAACGGGCTCGCATCCTCACCCATCGCCCGCTGGACGTGGTCGGGTGTCTGACGGATCTCCAAAGGATTCAGACCGAGCGTCCCACCGACGGTGATGCGTTTCGCACCGAGCGCTTCGGCGACCCCCGCCCAGTTGTTGAGCGGTTCGAGGATGATGCCGATTCGGTCCTTACTCTGCTCGATAGAGCGGATGAAGTTCTGCTTCGAACTGAACGACTTCCCAGACCCAGTATCGCCGACGGTGAACATCGCATACCCGTTGTCACGGGCGAACGGGTCGATGACGACCGGGCTCTGGTTGTCCTTGTGAATCCCGAACTCGACGCCGCCCTCCTCGAGAATCGTCGCGTTGTGCGGCGAGGACAGCAACGCGCCGACGGCACCCCCAAGGGCGATCGACTCGCGACCGAATTCGTTGTCGCCAATGGGTGCGGCGGACTGGAGGGCAAGGTCTTGCCGACAAATAGCGGTCTTCGGCGTGAGGTTCGCTGGGTCGTCGCGGAGGGCGCTCTTGACCTTCTGGACTGAGTCCCTGAGGTCCTCCTTGTCGTCGGCGCGAACCGTGACGAACATCCCCTGGTCGAAGACGTTCGCTCCGCTCTCGACGGCCTTGTAGGTCGCAGCGGCCTCGTTTGCTCGCTCTTGGAGGTACGCACTGCGGACACTCTGTTCAAGATCGGCGTCGACCTGGAGGTCGTCAGCGATGTCCTGTAGTTCGTTCCGCGCTCGCTGCTGGTTCTTCGGGGTGATGTGCGCTGTGAGGTCGAACTCGACGTCGGTCAACTCGAAGAGATCGCTCAGATACCCGTCGTTCGGGTAATCGGCGTAGTCCGCGATGTACAGCGTCGTCGTCCACTGCTCGCCGACGCGTGCGGATCGTGTCTCCCACTCGATGGCTGCTGGCGCAGTCACCGTTTTGTGGGACTCAGAGATGTCGTCGAGGAGCTGGCCTTCCGCGTGACCCTCTTCGAGCGTCTCCTCGTCGAGGACGTCCGAGAAATCGACTTCGGGTTCGTCGTCGGCGGTGTGCCAGTCCCAGAGGAGTTTCCCGACGACGCCGAGGACTACAACCAACAGAAGGTAAATCGCCGCACCCTCGGGTGACGTTGGGTTCCGTAGCCACTCTGTGAGTTGGGTGAAGGTCCCGCCACCCGCCTGCAGGACAACGTTACGCATTGGTCTCATCCTCCCGGCGCGAGTGGCCGATGATCGGTTGCTCGCGAACAACACGCTCTGCCTCGTCGTAGTCGTGCTCGCGACCGTTCCAGAAGTCCATATTCAGAACGAACAGTTCGACCGTACTGAGCCGGCGAGCAGACCACCCGGACGCCTGCTGGATGAACTCGGCGCGAACGTCGTTGACGCGGCTGTCCAGCTTCTCGAACATCTGGGCGCGGCGCTCGACATCTGTGAGGTCCTCACGACGAGTCACGAATGGGTTGAACAGGAACCCAATGACGGGGAACTGCGTCAGTTTCTCGGCGGGTGTCCCTTCGTCTCGGTATCTATCGTAGACTTCGAGCGGCGTGACCTCGACGCCGATGTAGTAGCGCACCTGTTGGATGCCCCGGTCACGCATCTCTTTGGGACGCGTCTCGCGGTACTCCTCGAGGAGTTCCCGGAAGATCGGGTTCTGTTTGACGTCCTCGTCGTTGAGCCGCTCCTCGATTGTCTCGGTGATTTGCTCTACCGGAAATGATCGGGTTGTGGCGTGGAGTTTGAGCTTCGAATCAAGTTCCTTGTTGGCGAACTCTTCGCCCGCCTCCTGGAGCTGAGCCCAGTCGTCGGACATCGCGAAGTCCATGTTCCCCGGGTCAATCTCGATGAACGCTTCCATCGTGCCGTCCGCTCGTTGAATCGCTCCAGCACCAGGCCATGCTCGTTTGACGTTCGTGAGGTCCTGCGTTCGCTCGTCCGGTTTGAACGGCGTGTAGTTCGCGAGACCGCCTTCATTCCGCTCTGTCTCGTTCGTGGTACTGTCGGGCTCCTCTGGGGCACTGAACGTAACTCGCGGTCGCTTGGCGTATCGATAGACGTCCTTCGTCCACGTCCACGCGTTCAGGTGGTCAGGAGAGACGTAGATGACGGCAACGCCAAACCCGAATCCTCCTGCTACGAACGGGAGGGCGAGTGACTCGATACCAGTGAGGCCAGCGATGAACAGGCCCATGATCGGGAAGGCGATGAGCACACCGACGTCCCCCTCCTCGATGTTGAGGTAGGGGATGCGACTCTCTTCGCCGAACTGGTCCATGATGCGCCGTGCGGCTGCGTCTTGATCCATCGACATTGTTAGTGGATTCCTCGATCAAACTCCATTCCACGATCAGTGCTCGATGCCTCTGTCGTTGCTCCGCTTGGATCGTTCTCAGTCCGGCGATATGAAGGAGGATCGCTGTCCCCGCCGCTGTGGCCTCCTCGAGCAGCTGCTTTCTGTGCGACAGCGTGACCAGCAGCCGCTTTTGGCCCCCATCGTGCTGCCGTCGTCGCGACGCCAGCACCGCCGACATACGCACCGGCTGCGACACCGCCGACGAGGGCAGCTCCCTTCGTCGCACCACCTACGACCTTGGCAGTCAACGGAGTCGCGTACTTGAACGTCTTCCAGGTTATGTAGAGCGCAACCAGTGGTAGAGAAGCAGCAACTAGGAACTTGAGAAAGGCAGTCTCAGGAGTGAGCGTCCCGCCACCGTATATCAGGTCATAGCCTTTGAATACTATCGATGCTGGTAGTGGTAGGACGGCAAGGGGGACAAACCGCTTGCAGAACCCCATGGCGATATCAGAGACAATTGGTATATTTCCATACCCAAGGGCGATCGCAATCGGCATTCCGTAGAGATAGACATAGAGGAGAATCTCACGGATGTAAAACAGGGCCTCTAGTGCCCACATTGAGATGCCTCCGATCAGCGCAAACAACAGCGATAACCCAGGATTGGTCAGCGTCACGCTGAGGAATCCCAACATAGCGTTACGAAGCGAAGCCATACCGGGCATCAGAGCAATCGAGAATCCATCAACAATGTAGAGCGTGAGGACACCGACCCAATACCAGACAATAATCAGAAACGCACCAACCCACGCAGTTTTCTTTGTTTTCCTCGCTTCGTATGCACTACCGATATTGAATATTCGGATGGTATGACGCCCTTGTACGCTCATCACGAGCAGCAGCAACGCGATGAGCATTATTTCGCCACCGACGAGTGCATCCTGAATCGTTGACCAGGGTGCGTTCGTCGGTTCCCCGAAGACGAATGCTCCATCCGTCTGAGGAGTGGGGGTCCCAAACATCTCCTCGGTGAGCTTGTTGTATCCCGTCGTCAGGCCATCCATGAAGAGGCCGATAATCCAGTCAACGACGTCTTTGAACCCCTCTAAGACAACGTCGATTAGATCAACCATGATCAAGCCTCACTGATTGTGATTTCGCAGTTTTGCATTTCGTCAGAGTCAGTGTACTCTACATTGTACGATTTTGTGACTTCTTGGCCAATGACTCGAGTTTCTAACCCGACCGTGAACTTCCCACTGTTTCCATCAGTCGAACAGCCCATACCCTCGTCACCAATTTCCGAACCGAATGGGAATGAATCACTGAAGAGATCTACTGTCTCACCTGCTGGAATCACAACGCTGTCTTTTTCATAGATTCCACTTCCGCGGGGATCTTCGACAGGGTTAGGGACATCTCCAGTAAACCGGAGCTCAACGACCGCATCTGGTCCGTTCCCGGAGTTCTGAATAGTAACAAATGCCTCTCCATTCTTCTTCGAGTCAGTTTTGCTTTCACCGTAGACCTCATCCCATGGCTTGTCAGGATTGTTTCGGTAGAGTCCAACGTCTCGAATCTGGATTGCCGGTTCGATACTCCTCGTAATTTCTACGACTGTCTCCTCACCTTTCAGAGCGACCACGCGGTACTCTCCGGGCTCGTACGTGGTTCCGATCTCGTACGATACCTGTTGGGCCCCTGCGGCCACGTCACGCTTTCCGAACAGCTCTCCATTAGGTTGGATGAGGTTGACCTGGTCGACGTCGGCTTCGGGCGAGAGCTCGACGACGAGTGTCGTCCCGTCGACAGCGACTCGCTTGAGTGGCCCCTTGCTCTCTGAATCGGTTGTCCCGTCACCGGGAGTTCCGGAGCTATCACCGTTGTTCAGACAGCCAGCCACGCTCACAAGCGCGGCGCCTGCGACTGTTCGGAGGGCGTTTCGCCTACTGATGTGTGGGTAATTCTGTGTCATGGGCTATGGATCTTGTTGGAAGATGTCTTCTGGGCCGAGCATCCGGAGGAGACGGCGTCCCGCGTAGAACATTACGAAGAAGGGAATGAACTGCCAGCCGACCTCGAAGATGAACGCGAACCAGCCGTCGATGGTTCCGAGTGGATGCCACCGGGCGGTCGCCGTATCACTCACGTAGGCCGGATTGTGTCCGAGCCACGACCCTGGATGATACCGAGCGGTGTAGATACCGGGTTCAGTGATCGTCACGATGGCTACGCCAGAGGCGTTGGTCTCGACCTCCCGATTGGCGATGGTGATGTAGCCATCACGTGAGATGCCACCGATAGGATACCGGCGGGCGCTATCGTTGAGGACGATCGGTGCGCCAGTCTGGTTGTCACGTAGCTCAATCCGAAGCGTCGCCTGTGATTCGTTTTGCTGGAGAACCTCGACGGTGAGATTGCTACGACGAAGTTGCCGTTCAGAACCGGCATCGGGCTCGACGATAGACGCGTTCACACCGCGAACGATGCCTGCGACGTGGAGTGCTTCTCTGTCGACGTTCTCGGCGCGGACGGCGACACCGTACGTCGTCTCGTAGGACTGATTTACGATCTCGACGTTGACGTTCTCGCCGATAGTCTCCAGCGGGGAGGGGCGTTCCGTTCCCCAGGTGTCGATGATTTTGGGGCCGTCCCGGACGGGCTCAGCTCGTGGTCCGATTCGGGACGGATACGCGTGGACGTACACGGGGATCGCATCGGACTCGACTTCGGCGCTGTCGGTTCGGTTCGACCTGACGAGCGTATCCCAGTTGGTGTTGCGGGCCGTGTAAAACCGCCAGACACCGCGTACGCTCGCGTTCCCCTCGTCGGTGAGTGTGTACCCTTGCCACGGACGAGACTGGAAGATAGCCACGCCAGCATCGCCGTTGGGGTACTCGGCGTAGTAGGGGTACGCAGAGAGGTCGTATATCTCGACATCGACCGAGTCCGAAACGTTTCGCGTCTCCTCACGATAGACGACGTCGACGTTGGTTCCGCCGCCCACGTCGGTCCGTATCGTCTTCTTCAGCCGAACGTGGATCTCTGCTTCGAGAGTGAGGGTTGCACTCCAGTCGTCGGTGATCTGGTAGTTGATGGCCGGCGTGTGCGACCCATCAGTCCTCGCGATGGTCTCCCCGTCTTTCTGCAGCCGAACTTCCTCGATCTCGTGTTCCGTAAGCGACCACTCGATGGTCCTGTTCCCGGAGGAACTCCCATTTGGAACACGGACCCGGTAATCGACGAACCCACGCATCGTCCCATTCGGTGCGATGTAGAGTGGGGTATCACCGGACTCGAGGTGACCACGAGTCGACGGCTGAACCGCAAACACTGTCGCATGGGCGTCTTCGATGAAGACACCGTCTTCGAGGGATGCGTGAGGCGGATGAACTGACGTATCTGACCCACCGGCTTCGAGGTCGCCGAAATCGTTTCGAGTCCACGTTGCGGCGGTTGAAGGCGGCCGCTTGAACGTGATGTCTGTCCCATTCGCGAGCTGATGGACGGACGTGCGGTCCTCTCCGTAGCGCTGGCGGTACTCTTCTTGACTGATATAGTTATCCGCATCGCGAGACCAGAGCGTCGCTGACTCGTTCTCAGAAAGGCCGTTCCCCTCAGTACCCGGGCGTGGTGGATCGGCTGCGACGACACCCGTGACTAGGCTCGTCACGAACAGGGCGGCCATGAGCACGGAGAGCTCTCGTTGTTCCATGGGCTCGCGACGGGGATGGTAGAGTGACTTACCAGGGGACGAGGTCAACACACTGTGCCAGCGGCAGCCCCATCATCGACCCCGCAACGGTGTACAGCGGGCCGAGAACAACGAGGACGACGGCGGACTTCATCGCCGAGCGCTTGTGGCGCTTGAGGCCCTTCTTTTGCTCAGGGTTCAGGGTGAACATCTCGATGAGGGAGTCGGCCTGCCAGACCACGGCAAGGCCGACGATGCCGAGTCCAGTGGTCAGCTGGAAGAAGCCCTCAATCATACTCGGTAGGTTGTCCGCGCTGCAAACAGCGCTGGTCTGTGCTGCGACGGGCTGGACAGCGAACAGACTCAACAGCGCAACTGTAAGGACGGCTTGTCTGGAGACTTTGCTCACTGCCGTGGACTGACTGTCAGTGCGATTCTCAGGCGTCTCGGAGGGTGTACTGTCCTGTGACATTGCGGGTTATTCCTCTGCGTCTTCGACGAGTGTCTTCAGATCGGCGTACCGATTGGTCTCGTCGACGATTTCTTCTTTCGTGTGGCCCAGCTCGCGAGCCCGTTCGAGGAGGTCACGGAGGTCGTCGGGGTCGACGTCGCGGACTTCCATTTCCTCGCGGAGGGTGCGGCGATAGAGGGCGGAAGCGTTGATGTGGTCGTTCCACATCAGGTACAGGTCATCGATGTCTTCGATGGTAACTGACCGAGTTATCATACGTGCGAGTATGGGTATGCACCAACGGAGTCGTGGTACACATTATGGGAAAATTTGGTGAGGAATAAATATTTTCTGTATATGGAGAATGTTGCTAATCTATGAATGTCTCGGGGGTATTTGGCCCGAAGATAACATCGAACCATCTTAACCAACAGCACAGGTGAGATATTGGGTTTCGTTGGTTAATTCTTCGTGAGCGAACTTGTCATTCTAACTCTTTGATCTCACCATCTCTATCGACGACGAGTTCGCGGAGCTTCGCAAGTCGGTCTTGTCCCACTTGAAAAATCTCCTCTCCATCCGAGATCGAAATCTCACCGGTTTCCAGCTGCTCGATCAGCGTCTTGATTCGCTCGACGTCGTCCGCGATCTCTGTGTCGACCTCGCGAAATCCGGAGCTACAGGTCGCGGAGATGGACCGTCTTCCTGTCGTTCGATTCGGCACGCTCGGCGGCGTCATCGAGGAGATCGGCGACCTCCTCGTTGAGGGAGTTGTAGAAATCGGCCGAGACGTTGTGGTCCGACAGTGCATCCTTCACAGCTGCTTTGACGATCAGGTCTGACATTTTATGGTGAACTTTGCTTGTCCGCTATATATAGGTTCGAAGTTTTTCATGCAGGATTCCGGCCCTTGTACTGCCGGAACGCCTTTAGACATCAGAGAGATGGTATTCAACCCTCAAGCAAGGAAACAAACGGATACACGATCTAACCGAATTCTAGCGAGACACCATTGATAATTGACACTCCAAGTAACACAGATGAAGAAAATTATAAATTTAGCCATGTCTAATTCTTTTCCAATGTTGAGCGCGATCATGGAGGACTATCTCAAAGCGATCTATTCTCTTCAGAACGAAACAGACGGCCGGGTACGAACTTCGGTGCTCGCTGAGTATATCGACGTAGAGCAATCGACGGTTACCAGTATGATGAAAAAATTATCAGAGCGTGATTTCGTGCAGTACGAGCCCTACAAGGGAGTTGAGCTCACTGATACTGGGGTTCCTATTGCTCTCGAAATCATTCGCCATCACCGACTGTTAGAACGATATCTGACGGACCACCTCGAGTATGATTGGGCAGAGGTACACGACGAAGCAGATCGCCTCGAACACCACATCAGCAGTAAGTTTGCCGACCGGATTGCAGAGCAGCTAGGACAACCAGCGGTTGACCCGCATGGCGACCCAATTCCCACCGCGGATCTGGATGTATCGGGAGCAAAGGATGGTGAACGTCTTGCTGATCATCAAGTGGGTGACAGCGTTCAGATCGTACGGGTTCCGGACACCGATCCAGATCTCCTCCGGTACCTGTCCAAACATGGGATTCATCCCGGAACTGTCGTAGATGTTGTCGAGATTGCGCCATTCGGAATGGTCACACTTGACCCTGATAACGGAGATGGTCCGGTTGCGCTACCCGAAGAAGTCGCACGTTCCATATCCACCCAATCTCTCACACAGAGTTCTCACTGAGAAGCTCGGAAGTCTGCTAGTCCATTTTTAGTTTAGATCTACTCAAAGTTTAGATGGGTCTAATTTATATATTGGGATCATCCACTATCACATATGGGTATCCGAATAGTCAACCCGTCGAGGAGATCATGCCCTCGATAGATTACGAGAGTGCGGCAGATGTCACCAAACGACTCGAACAGCGTTTGGTTGAATCACTCACCGGTGAAACGAGCGTCAGTCGTCGCACGGTACTCGGCAGTCTTGGTGTCGCGGGAAGTGCCGCCGTTGGACTCGGGAGTTCACGTGCAAGTGCGTCACCCGGCCACGAGGGCGATGATACACACGGTAACTTCGGTGCGGTGGGCGAATACCGAGATTTGGACTTCGATCCGCACGAGTTCCTCACCGCGTTCAATACCGGAGACAGCGGGCAGGATAACGTTCCGCAGCAGGTCTACGAGGAGGATGGTCGAACCGTACGGGAGTTCGAATTCACCGCGGTCGACACAACGATCACCATCGCGCCGGGCGTCGAGTTCCAAGCGTGGGCATTCAACGGTCAGGTGCCGGGCCCCACGATCCGTGCTGTTGAGGGCGACCTAATTCGCGTCAAATTCACGAACCTCGGACGGCACGCTCACACGATCCATCCGCATCTGAAGAACCTTAACCCGCGAATGGATGGGATCCCCCAGAACGGGCCGGGTGTGCTCGATACGGGAGAATCATTCACCTACGAGTGGATTGCCCAACCAGCCGGTACGCACTTCTATCACTGCCACTCGCTCCCGCTGAAAGAACACATCCACCGCGGACTCTACGGCACGATCATCGTCGATCCGGACCCCGAACGCGTCAGGGAGAATCCACGCGATTACGTCAATTATCCCGGCCCGATTACCGACGACATGCGGACGCGGTTCGTCGAAGAGGCGAAGAGCCGGAACCACGAGTACGCCGAAAACGACGCCGTCAACGAGATGGTCATGGTGATGAACTCGTTCGACACCAACTTCGACGGCGGGAACGAGGTCTACGCGGCGAACACACGGGCGTTCGCATACGGGGTCGGTAGTACCGACGGCACCGGCAACTGGACAGCCGGCGAGACGAAGCGTCCCATCCAGATCGACAAGAACGAACGGCAACGCGTGTACCTCTCCAATGCGACTGAGTTCGACCTCATCAACTCGTTCCACACGCACTCGCAGTTCTTCGATTACTATGATCACGGGACGACGCTGACACCGACGCGCAAGACCGTGGACACGATCATGCAGACGCAGGCGCAGCGCGGTATCATCGAGCTCGACTACTCGGACCACGAACCCGGGCTGTACATGTTCCACGCCCACCAGTCCGAGTTCGCCGAACTCGGCTGGATGAGCTTTTTCGAGGTGGTCTAACATGCCGGATAAGACACAGAAACCGACGGCGGACAGTGGTGTATCTACTGAAAACGAGGTCACACAGCCGCTCGGACTACCGCGATGGGTCAGCGCGATACTTCCGATCGTATTGCTCGTGCTCGTCTTGGGTGTGTTCGCGTTTACGTCACCACTCGCCAGTATTCAGAGCGAGAGCGGTGAACCGCTTCCCGACGTGACGATCACACACACAACGCTTCCGAGCGACGGAACGGTCGTGTTACACGTAACGAACAACGGGCCCGATTCCGTGACGATAGCACAGGTCCTCGTCGATGAGGCCTACTGGAATTTTCAGGTCGAAGGAGCCGGTGGCGACCAAACGCTCGCCCCGATGGAAAGCGCACAGATCGTGATCCCGTATCACTGGAATCCGGGATGGGATCTCAACGTCGCCCTCGTACTCTCTGACGGGGCGACATTCGAGAATACGATCGTCGCTCCGAATCAGGCACCCGGATTTAGCCTCAGTCTGCTCTGGACGCTTGCAGTCATCGGGCTGTTCGTCGGCGTGATCCCGGTCGCATTAGGGATGCTCTGGTTCCCCTACATCAAGACGATGAGCGATCGGTGGCTGCACGCCGTGCTCTTGTTCGCGGCTGGCGTCCTCGGCTTCTTGGCGTTCGACGCCGGGTTCGAGGCGTTCGAACTTGCTCAACGGGTTCCGGGCGCGTACGAGGGCAACCTCTTGGTCGTCTTCGGGATCCTCGGCGCACTCACTCTCGTTCAGGCAATCAGCGCGTGGCGCAAGGGCCGTGTCGCCGCCGGTGACAGTCGGGCGAGTAGCGGTCTCTGGATCGCCTATCTGGTCGCGGTCGGGATCGGCCTGCACAACCTCGCGGAAGGGCTGGCGATCGGGAGTTCGTTCGCACTCGGGCGTGTGTCGCTCGGCGCGTTCCTCGTGATCGGGTTCATGCTCCACAACGTGACGGAAGGCCCGGCCGTCGTTGCACCGGTCGCCCGCGGAGAGCGCCCGTCGTTCAGGCACTTCGCCGCGCTCGGTGTCATCGCCGGTGCCCCCGTCATCCTCGGCGGGTGGATCGGTAGTCTCGCGTACTCACCGACGATCGGCGCCTTCTTCCTCGCGATCGGGGTTGGTGCAATCTTACAGGTCAACTGGGAGATCGCGGGAATGGTTCGGGATGCAGGCGGTCGCGTGGCCAGCGCCACGAACCTGCTCGCGTTCCTGCTCGGCCTCGGCGTGATGTACGTGACCGACCTCTTCGTGGCGCTCTGATAGGCACCACTCATCTCTGTTCCAATGACACTCAAATTCCACAATCGACGGACGGTGTTGCGACTCAGTACTGCCGCCTTGGCGACGCTCAGCACCGCCGGATGTTTGAACGGACAGTCACCGTCGACCCTGACCGTCACGATGCCCGACGATCACACGTTTGAGCCGAAGACTGCGACGATCGAAACCGGTGGGACAGTGATGTGGACGAACGAGAGCGACATCCAGCACACGGTCACAGCGTACGAAGGCGGGATTCCGGCCGAGGCCGTGTACTTCGCAAGTGGTGGCTTCGAGTCAGAGCGTGCTGCGAGGAACCGGGTTACTGAGGGACTCATCGCCCCGGGAGAGAACTACGAGCACACGTTCGATCAACCCGGAACGTACGGGTACTGTTGTATTCCGCATGAAAGTTCTGGAATGGTTGGGACAATTCGGGTAGAATAAATGGCAATAGCGGGCTCAGAACCATGTTAGTATTTCGATGACGAAATATTCCTATTCATGTCAACTAGAGTTTAGATTTTCAAATTCCAAGCGAAACCGAAACCATAGAAAAGAATCACTCTCTACCGCTGGCGTTACCCGGTGTTGTCTCACTACTGATCCTCACCGGTGAAGATCGAGACGGCCAGTCGTTAGAAACGGATGCCCAAATTAGTCTGAGGTATCTTCTGGCGATCCACTCCGTGGCACGGCTGCTCCTTCGTATTCCATTCGATCAGAACTGTTAGTAGGTGGTGACGCGCTCAAAACAGAGATGGTGCTGGTGTAGTTCTCGAATCATCTTCGTGTTCGATCGTGCTATGAAGTACCTGATACATAGAGGTAGTCAATCAAAATAGGTTCACTAACGAGGTGCGAATCCGGGAGAGAATTCCCTCAGACTGTTGTTGAACAGTATGCTGGTCTGAGGAAGTATTGGGTGTATCGGTGGTTTTGGGCACTGACGTCTCACTTTCCTCATCGGAGTGTTCTTCTCCATAGGCGTTACAGTAAATACACATAGTACAAAGAAGGTGTCCAATCATATAAATATATTTGGTGATAGTATAAAATACATCTGGACAGCTTGATCAAGTCGCGAGAGAACTATTACAATACCAAGAAGTACAACGAATCCCAAACTACCGTGTCTTGTTGGCGCGCTTCTCTGATAGGGTTTCGTTCGGAAGAATACCCGTCCTAAAATGTCGACAGCCGAGACATCGGAAACAACCTGTGATTGAGTTTGAGTAACAAACTGGAGAAGGAATTCAATACAACGAAAACGGTGATCACGTTCGTGGCCCTGCTCGCCATCATTATTGATGAGACGATTATGTATCCGATGACCACCAGTATAGTCATGATGGCGAGTGTCGGCCTCATCGTGTTCGGAGTCCTTACACCTCTTCTCGGGACCAAACACGGTGAGTATCGAGCAAACCGTACCTAGGTCTGCGTTTGAGATGGGGGAAACACAGAGTTCAACTTTGTATGTATATTAAACATTGGTAGTGAATGAGCGATTTATAGCAGCCGAGTTAATAAACTTGTAGCGGCTAGTGATGATCTCACCTGACGACGATTCCCACGACAGGAAGTGGTGAATCAATAGATCATACCCCTGAACACGAAGAGGGGTCTCACGAGCCTAGTCACAGGCATGACCACGACCATGCCGATCCGAGCACGCTCAACACGCAGAACGGGGCGTCAAAAACGGTTTCCCACCGCTCGAACATGGGGACGCTGACCCCGCGCGTCCTCGATCTCATCGAAGCCATCCGTCGGGAAGAGCCATCCAGCATCAACGAGACCGCACGGGTTGTCAACCGGGACGTGAAGAACGTCCACGAGGAACTCAGTCGGCTCGCCCAGTTGGGCATCATCTTCTTTGAAGAAGACGGCCAGAGTAAACGTCCGGTCGTCTGGTTTGACGAACTCGTCATCAACCTCCCGTTTGATCCGGAAGCCGGTGACACCGCAACCGTCGCACCGTAAGGCCCGGCGAGTTTATACCATATCGAAAGTTGCAATTTGAAATTCGAATAACCCTTATATCGGCTTCGTTGAAACATGCTGCGAGTAATACTGTTGACCCACTCGCGGCCATTACAGTCACGCTCTATATACGAAGGGAGGACACGAGTATATGTATCAGTGGCGGCGAAAGTCACCTACCAGAAGATGATGGCAGGCAGTCAGAATTCAAACAGACTAGATATGCGGCATACGGTATGGAAGACCGTATGCTACAGCAAGTGACGCGGATCTACGACAACCGATCACGGAACAAGACGAGCTACGAGAATTTCCGGGACGTATGTGCTCTGACAACGACGCCACCGATGCCAATTCGCTGGTCTACGTCGGCGTTTTCTGCGTGAGTATGACCTCGGTTTTGTTCATGCGCTACACCAGCGCAGAGAGCGGCGAAATGTTCGGATTCGTGGTTCCGTTCATCAGCGTGATCGTCTTCCTCTCGCTCAGCGAACAGGATCGGCGAATTGTCGAAGAGGACGAGTGAGATGCACGAACCGGCGGCTCAACTCTCTCGCTACCCGAGCAGGAACACGAGCAGCGCGACACCAGCCGCGAGCGTCAAGAAGAGGACGCTCCGACCGATGCCCGCCCGGATCTCGACGTCGGCGCCGAGCGCCGAGACGGCCGCTCGCGGGTGCGTCGCGGTCCGCTTGACGCCGGCGACCAGCCGCATCACGACGCGGTCGACGGCAGCCCACAGCTCCGTGACGCCCCAGACTGTTCCCCGGCTCAGGTAGAATGCGGCCGGGTACGTCACCGCGTCGACGTCGCGCATATGGTGGGCGAGCCAGCCGAGCGGGCGCTTCAGCGCGAAGAAGCCGACGAAGCCGGTCACGAGTAGCGCCGCGCTCTCCGTCAGGTGGCTCGCGCTGTACGGGTGCAGTTCCGGCGCGACCGCGGCAGTGAACGGCATCAGTTCGACGAGGTAACCGTAGGTGAGCGGCGTGCCGAAGAAGACACAGGCGCCGCCCGCCAGGAGCATCCCCGCCGTCTGGAACGGCGTCGCGTCTTTCGGCGATAGCGTCGCCGACCCGTGAAAGAACATATAGTAGCCGAGCTTGATGAACGACATGAACGTCCCCACGCCGCCGAGGATCAGCAGCCACCACAGCAGCCCTTGGCCGAACAGCAGCTCGAAGTTGTGGACCTCGTGGGCGGAGGAGATCACCATCCCCTTCGAAATGAACCCGTTGAACCCCGGAACGGCGGTAATCGAGGCCGCACCCACGAGGTAGACGAGAAAGGTGATCGGCATCTCCCGCCAGAGTCCGCCCATGTCCCTGATGTCCTCGACGCCGGTACGGTAGACGACGACACCGACTGCCATGAACAGGAGGCTCTTGTAGAGGACGTTGTTGAACAGGTGCGCGAACCCGCCGGTGACGGCGAACTCGCCGACAGCAGTCGCGAGCCCGAGTCCGGCGAGCATGTAGCCGACCTGCGCCTGGATGTGGTACGACAGCAGGCGACGCGGATCGTACTGCAGCAGCGCGAAGAACGCGCCGTAGACGGCCATGAACCCGCCGAGATACGCGAGCCACATCCCGCCCTCCGGGAACGCACGGTACATCACGTACACCGCGGTCTTCGTCGTGAACACCGAGAGGAACACCGACGCCGCGACGTGCGGGCGCGGGTAGGTGTCCGGCAGCCACGTGTGCAGGAAGATGAACCCGCAGTTGACGCCGATCCCGATCGCGGCGAGTAGCGTCGCGGAGGCGTGGATCCCGGTCGTCGACGAGAACAGGAATATCTCGCCGGCCGGCACGCTCCCGAGCATCGCCGCGCCGTGGACGACGACCGCGCCGAGGAAGAATGTCCCGCCGATGCCGTGGAACAGCGCGTAGCGGTAGCCGGCCCGCACCGCTTCCCCGCCGTACTGCCACACCAGCAGCGTCGAGGTGACGGCCATCAGCTCCCAGAAGAAGATCAGGGTGAGCCAGTCGCCGGCGTAGATCGTCCCGATCGTCGAGGCGACGTAGATGAGCGCGAACGCAGTCACCCACGTGGGCGCCTCGGTGCCGTACGCGTACAGCACCGCCGCGGTCGCGAGGAAGCCGACGACGACCCCCATCAAAAGCGAGAACTGATCGACGTTGAAGAAGACCACGTCGAAGCCGAGGAACTGTGTCGCGAGGTACGTCCCCGCGCCGCCGTCGCCGAGCAGGACGGCCTGCGCGAAGGTGAACGCCGTCGCCAGCGCGGCCACTGCGTGACCGGACCGGCGCGGGAGCGCGAGCACGGCGAGGGCGGCGAAGGCGAGCAGCACGTACGGAGGCACCGAGGTGAGAATCGGGTTCACGGCCGCATCATCCCCTCGGGGAGTCGCGTGTCGACGATGAGCTCGATCAGCTCCAGGAAGCCCATCTCGTAGGGTATCACGCCGAGCAGCACCGCGAGGCTCATCGCGGTGAGGATCGGCCCGAGTGTGAACCACGTGGACTCGCCCCCGCAGAGGGCGTCGAGCCCCGCGATGTGCTCCCAGTCGCTCGCGGGCGGCCCGCCCGCGTGGCCGTGGTTGTCGTGGTCTGCGTGATCGTCATGGCTCGTGTCGTGGGCATCATGCCCTGTCTCATCGCCTCCGTCATCGCCGTCGCCGCGCCCCACGCCAAACGGAACGTCGGCGTCGGAGGGGCGCTGGTCGACCGCGTAATCGCCGGTGTCGACGCGCTCTGCGGGCTCGGAGAAGTCCCGGTCGCTCGTGTCGAAGTCCGGGCATACCACGCCGTCTTCGTCGGTCGGGAGGTCGTCCATCTCCGCGTCGGGGATGTCCGAGTCGTCCGGGACATCGGCGTCGTCGCCCGTGGACTCCGCTCCCTCGGCATCGATTGCCGAGTCGCCCTCGGCACTCTCGACGACCTCGTCGACGTCGGGGTCGTCGTCGTTACAAGCGTCAACGTCGTCGTCGGCATCCTTCGGACGGCCCCCATCGGTCGCCGGCAGCGTCGACCGCGTCTCGCCGCCCATCCGGAAGTCGACGAGCGGCTTCGCGTCGTGGGCGTCCTCCGCCTCGAAGAAGGCCGTGTAGATCACCGGCCAGAAGTACGCGATGTTGAGCACGCCGGAGAGCAGCAGCGCGCCGACGAGGTAGTAGGCGACCGGGGTCAGCCGAGCGCCCATCCGAATCCCGCCGATCAGCATGTAGTACTTGCTGACGAACCCGGCCAGCAGCGGGATTCCGGCCATCCCGAGCGAGGCGACCGTAAAGGCCCCCATCGTCAGGGGCATCCGCTTGCCGATCCCCGCCATCTCGGAGATGTAATCGGTGTGCGTCGAGACGTGGAGGTTCCCGGCACAGAAGAACAGGGTGAGCTTCATGAACGCGTGCGCCGGGATGTGCAGCAGCGCGCCGACGAGCCCGTACCAGCCGTACAGGCCGAGTCCGAGGATGATGTAGCTCAGCTGGCTCACCGTCGAGTAGGCGAGCCGCTGTTTCAGGTGGTCCTTCCGCAGGGCGATGATCGAGGCCGCCGTCAGCGTGATCGCTCCGATGGTCGAGAGGACGAGTCCGGCCGAGAAGCCGAACGGGAGCGAGAGGTCGAAGACGAGTTCTGGGCCGAACACGTCGAGGACGACCCGCGAGACGCCGAACGCCCCGGACTTGACGACCGCGACCGCATGCAGCAGCCCGGAAACGGGCGTCGGTGCGACCATCGCCTCGGGGAGCCACTGGTGGAGCGGCATGATCCCGGCCTTCACGCCGAACCCGATCGCGAGCAGGAAGAAGGCGAGCATCGCGAGGCCGGGGTCGGCGTTCGCCAGTTCCTCGATGCCGCCGGCCGTGAACGAGACGTTGCCGGCGATGAGGTAGACGAGGGCGGTCCCGGCGAGGACGAGCACGCCGCCGCCGAACATCGTGTACGCGAGGTACTTCCGGCCGGCCGCGCGGGCCTCGTCGGTCTCGTCGTGGGCGACGAGCGGGTACGTCGCGATCGAGAGGAGCTCGTAGAAGACGAAGATCGTCACGAGGTTGCCCGCGAACGCGATCCCCATCGTCGCCGACAGCGACACCGCGAACGCGGCGAAGTACCGGGTCTGGTTCACCTCGTCGTTCCCGCGCATGTAGCCGATGCTGTAGAAGGAGGTGACGATCCACAGCCCGCTCGCGAGGAACGCGAATAGCATCCCGAGCGCGTCGGCGCGCAGGACGAACTCGATGCCGCCGGGCAGGAACGCGCCGAGCGACCACTCGAACACCGCGCCGTCGAGGACCGCCGGCAGCATCGAGGCGACGATCGCGAACTTCGTGACCGCCGCCGCGATCGTCCACCCCTCGCGGACGTTCGGGGAGCGGTGCGACGCGGCGATGAAGAACGCCGCGACGAACGAGACGAGGACGGCCAGTAGGGGGCGTAGATCGGTTATGGGTACGTCAGTCATGCGAACACCTCCATGAGGACCGGGTCGAACCACTTGAACAGCGCGTAGCCGCCGAAGCCGAGCGCGACCGCGACGAGGAACATCGCCAGTAACGCGGGCGGCACCCGATAGAGAACCAGCGAGGGACGCGGCGTGCCCTCACGGGCGCGACGGGGGACGTCGCCGTCGGCTTCACTTCCTTCGACGACAGCCTCCACGATGTGCACGACTGTCGCACGGAGGGTCGGCAACGGCTCGACGGGGACGACGATCGTCAATCGCGGATCCGAGCCGGCGTCACCGGTAGCGTTCGTGACGGGCTCGTCTGCGTCGTCGGTGTCAGTCACCCACACACCTCCGACGGGTTTAGGATCCACCGTCTCTGTGTACATGGGTATCCCTACTCGGATACTTTTCCTACCGTCCCTAAACGGTTTGTATCCCAGTCGATACGAACAGAACGACGAAAGCGCCGTCACTGATGTCGCAGCCGAGACAAGGATCCTACGCCTCCTCCACTCGCTCGAACGATACCACGAATCGGTCGGCAATCTGCCCGGCGGTGCAGTCCTTCGAGCCGGCCGCCTCCTCCGGAAGTATGCACTCATCTGCAAGCGAAGCTCGTGATCCTCGTCGTGACGCTTCTGATCTCGTACTGGTTGGCATACAAACGACGCCAATCGAGTCGCACCAATCGTCATATTGGCCGTAACTGAAGAGTGATTCATTACAATCGAACGACTGAACACCGATCTTCTGCTTAAATATCAAAGGTCACGCGGAGCATGTCCCGCGTGCCCGAACCGAGCCCCAAGGCCAACACGGTAATCAGAAGCATCAACGTGTTTCGAACCGCCTTCATTTCGATCGTCACCGGCAATCAGTTGATGGACTGGTTCTCGGAGGCGATCCTGTTTGTGTTCGGCGAAACCGACCCTCATCGGATGTCGTTTCTGATCTCCGACCGCATCATCAGCCAACTCGGGGCGGTCGTCGCGCTCATGGCGATCACCTACCTCGTCGTCCGCGAGCTCCCGGAACCGTTGACCATCCTAGAGGATATACTCTACTTGCTCACAGGTGAGGATCATGACCTCCAAGCCACTCTCGATCTCCCGCGTGAGCCCGCGGTCGAACAGCCAGAAGCGGCGACGAAAAGTGACTGAGATCCTCCCAATCACCCACGATCCGGGATGTATGATCGCATTGCTGCCACGACCTTATCGGTGACCACAGCCGTAATCGTTTCCTGCTTGCCAACGATGTGAAGACTATTTTCAGTATTGCCACCGTCTACGGGATTAATATTGGACGTTAGCCGGAGATCTGTGATCGGCACCATCGATCCTTAACCCTGCGCCAGTCTCCTAGTGCAACGTACATAGAATCTATCAAATCCCATATTTCTGGAGTTGCCACGGTTTTTTTACTTGTGTGACTCGATATCTAAACTCGTGGCGAATCCGATTGATCAACGAGTCGAGACGCTGTTGACCTCGTACACAGTTATTATTGTTGCCGCTCTTCTGATCGGTGCTGCGGTCGGTCCGACAGCCTCATTGGCGTTGTTTGAGGACGACGATCGTGGGACCGTCGCAGTGGTAACGATTGAAGGGCCGATCAGCGGCAATTCCGCGGACGATGTGACTCACGAACTACGTACAGTCCGGCAGAACAGCTCGATTGATCCAGTCGTGTTGCCCATCAACAGCGGCGGTGGGCCGTCGCGGCAAGCGAATCACAGTACCGGGCGGTCAAGCGACTTGCCCGCGTGAAGCCAGTCATTACCAGCGTCCGCAGCATCGCAGCCTCGGGAGGTTACTACACGGTGCTGCCGAGCGACGAGATCTACGTGACACCTGGAAGCCTCGTCGGGAGCGTCGGCGTACGCGCGCTAGTCCCCCAACCTGACGGAGTACCCTTGCCTATGGCGATCGGTCCTGATAAAGTCGGTGGCCTCACTAGTGACGACATCCGGGCCTAAGTAGAGACGCTCAAGCGCTCGTTCATCGATAGCGTGTACGCAGAGCGTGGCTCTCGGCTCTCACTGTCTCGAACTGATCTGAGCAACGCGAAGGTCTACTCTGGTGCTGCCGCCGTCGAGAACAGCTTGGCTGACGGGATCGGAGATAGGGAGACGGCTATAGCTGCCGCGGCAGAGGCGGCAGAGCTCGACGAATATTCGGTTGCTTACCGCTCGACGACGCCAAACCTGCGCTTCATCCCCCCAACTGGTGAATGTTAATAACCAATAAAGCTAATTACTCGTTCAGTAACGAATCTGGCTTGATTCTGGAGAGCCGCATCGCGTTGCCGGTGACACCAAGAGTCATACCAGCATCGCCGATAAGGACAGCTGCCCAGATCGGGACGAGTCCGAAGGGCACACCGAGTGCGAGGAGTCCTTTCGCACCCAGACTCGTCCAGATGTTCTGCCGGATGACGCTGTTCGCGTCGTGCGAGAGTTCGTAGAGGTACGGTAGCTTCGATAGGTCGTCGCTCATCAGTGCGATGTCTGCTGTTTCGAGAGCAGTATCCGTTCCAGCGGCACCCATCGCAATACCCACGGTCGCCGTCGCAAGCGCGGGTGCGTCGTTAACGCCGTCGCCGATCATAGCGACCCCGTCGTACTGTTCGTCGAGCTCTTTGATCGCCTCGACCTTCTCGTCGGGCAGGAGTTCTGCGCGGAACTCGTCGACGCCGACCTCCTCGGCAATCGCCCGGGCCGTACGTTCGTTGTCACCGGTAAGCATAACGATGTGCTCAACGCCGAGATCGTGGAGCCGCTGGATCGCTGCCTTCGCTCCGGGTCGAATCTCGTCGGCCACGGCGATCACGCCCTCAATCTCGTCCTCAGTCCCGACTAAGACGACAGTCTTCCCTTGTGATTGGAGTTCGGGGACCGTCCCCTCAAGAAGGTCGAGACAGTTGTTGCGCTCACACATCTGCTGACTCTTCGTCGTGACGACACCGCCGTCGGTCGTCGCGTGGACGTGTTCGAGATTGAACCCGAGTTCCTCGAAGAATCCCGGTTTCCCTGCGTAGTGTTTCTTGCCGTCGAGAGAGGCTTCGACGCCTTTCCCGGTGATACTATCGAAATCATCGACTGTCGGCGCTCCGATATCACTCTCCTCGGCGAATTCGATGATTGCATCGCCGATGGGGTGTTCCGACCGTGATTCCAGCCCGCGGGCACAGCGGAGAACATCGTCCTCACTGTTGTCGTTCAACGGGACGACGTCGGTGACGGTGAGTTCGCCTTTGGTGATCGTGCCGGTCTTGTCCATTGCAATGGCGTCCACCGCGCCCATCGCCTCGAGATGGTTGCCGCCCTTGATGAGGACACCATTCTTCGCGGCGCTGGTGATCCCCGACACCACCGAGACGGGTGTGGAAATAACGAACGCACAGGGACATGCAAGCACAAGCAGCGTGAGGCCGTAGACGATGAACGTCGGCCACGATGCCCCGAATAGGAGCGGCGGGACAACTGCAACCAGGACCGCAAAGCCGACGACGACGGGGGTGTAGTATGATGAGAACCGCTCGACGAACTGCTCGCGTTCGGTTTTGTTGGACTGTGCGTCTTCGACCATCTGGACGATGCGCGAGAGTGTGTTATCGCCCGCTTCGGAGGTGACCTCGATTTCGAGATAGCCCTGTTCGTTGATTGTGCCAGCGTACACCTCGTCACCCGGTGTCTTGTCCACTGGCACGCTCTCGCCTGTGATGGGGGCCTGGTTGACAGCACTCTCTCCGTCAAGAACCTCGCCGTCCATCGGGATTTTTTCACCCGGACGCACGACGACGACATCGCCGACAGCCACGTTATCGACAGGAACGGTTACCTCTTCGCCATCGCGTTTTACGGTCGCCTCGTCCGGCGATAGATCCATCAACTCTTGGAGTGAGTTCCGGGCGCGATCCATCGAATAGCGTTCAAGCAGCTCTGCAATACTGAACAGGAACGTGAGTGTGGCGGCCTCAAAGTAGAGCGCTTCCCCGAAGACGAGGCTGGCGATGATGGCGCCGCTGATGGCAATACTCATCAACAGGTCGATGTCGAGATTCCGGTTCAACGCAGAGTAGTAGCCGTTGCGGAAAATGATCTGGCCAGCGATCCCAACCGCGCCGAGGAACAGGATGTCGGCGACAAGTAACTCGCGCCCGACGAGCTCGGCCACAAGGACGTTCTGGCCCGTAAGGAAGAACTCAAAGAGGAGCCCAAGTGCGACGAGCCCCCCGCTAATCCACGTTTTTATCGCCCGCGAACTTGTCCAAACGTTCTCCCGTTCGTCAGTCGAACTCTCGGCAGTGTTTGCGTCGTTCGCAGTCGAGTCGGTCACTTCGTAGCCAGCACTCTCGATCGCATCAGTGATCTTCGATGGCGAAGTGGAGTCGTCATCGTAGGTCGTCACTACTTTCCCAGTAGTCGGTTGTGTCTCGTAACTCGAGAGCCCCGGGAGATCATCAAGGGCGTTCTCAATTTTTCCCGCACAGGATGGACAGTCCATTTCGGGGACAGTGAACGCCGCGGTTGTCTCGCCCTGGTACTCAACCGTATAGCCCGCTTTTTTGACGCGGTCGGCGATTTCGTCCGGAGATGTTTGGCTTCTCTCATAAGAAACAGAGAGTGTTCCAGTCGTCACCTGTGGGTCAACAGTGGTAATACCATCAAGTTTTCTGACACTATTTTTCACCTTCCCCGCACAAGATGGGCAATCCATCTCGGGCACCGAGAACTGGGCAACATCGTCCCGATTTGACGAGGTCGAGGATACGCTATCAGTGTCCTGTCCGTTAGTGTCATGGTCGTGTTCGTGGTCGTGACCACCTTCTTCTGGTGGTGATGTCATTATGTGAAACGAATGCTCTCAAACTTATTAACCTGGCTGCTATAATACCCCCCAATATTAACAATTCTTATTAAATTCTGTAGTGTAGAATAATAAAAGCGGATGATTTACAGCCAGCCAAGGGACGCACTCGGAGACTTGATTCGAACCTACTCATTGGTGCCTACACTAACAGTAGTCTATCTGATATATGCTCATCCACTATCGGTAGTTCCCATCGTTCCTAATTACGGACTCTGCTTCTGGGAGAAAATGAGATCGACGTCAGAGATCCGTTTGTATATATGATCTGAATTCATATACAGGAATATAACCATGACGTTACTCAAACAGGCGCTTGCGAGGGTCTATGAGTATCGGATGTACTTCCTCGGCGTCTCGGGGTTCGTCATCGCTGGGCTCGCCGTTACCTACGGCGTCCAGACCGAAGACACGGTGGCGGCACTCGGTGCACTCCTGTTTCTGCCGAATGCGGTTGTCCTCCTCGGCATCGGGCTCCGAGAACAAGGATTGATCGGCAATCTATCGCCATCGGGATCCAACCCGGAGTAACGCCCTTCCGACACATTTCTCTTAGTTCGTTTTGACAAGCGTGAGCCGCTGCTGTATCATCTGATCGACGTTGTACAGGAGCACGCTGACCGAGGCGAGGACGGTTCCCAGATAGACGATCAATCCGGGTGGTCCGGAAACCGTTCCACCGAGGGCCGCGCCACCGAGTCCAACAACGATGAGCTCAGCCCACGTCAGCAGAATGCGCGACAATAGCCACGTTCGGTCGGCATCAATCGATTGCTCGTCCGACGCGACGGTGAGCCCTTCCCCGTCGTCAGGAACGTTGGCGTCGACCACTGTCAGTAAGCCTCCTCGGGGGATATGGGACCACTGAACGCCGAGTAGAGCACGACAAAGTAGCTTGCCACCAGCGGCAACAACAGTGCGGCGGCTATTGACATCAGATTCAGCGGGAGCGTCGAGACAATGGTTTCGCTGATCGTTGCTCCAGTTGCTGGGTCGATGGCAGGATACATAATAATCCCCACAACGGCGATCAGCCCGTACGTGAGGACCGCTGCCGCCCCGAGTGCCAGTAGACTCTCACCGCGCCGCATGGCGACGATGTATCCCGCGGTGAGGCCGATCGAAGTCACCACTAACACGACGATGGCCGGATGTAGCAGTGTCAACAGCCCACTGGGCAGTCGCACGGCGAGGATCGCTAGCGTTGCCACCACCGCCACCAAGTAGCCGACGACCGCGAACTGACCGTACGTCGACACCCGCTCGGGCAGATCGAGTGGCGCTTTCAGCCGGAGGAACGCCGCCCCGGAGACGACCGTCAGCAGCGTCAGCGTGAAGCCGACGACGACGCCGATGAGCGAGACGGAGCTCTCGTTGCCGACGAGCCAGTTGCCGGCGAAGACACCGA
The DNA here is from genome assembly GCF_055380345.1 of Halorubrum pallidum. Lineage (NCBI taxonomy): Archaea > Methanobacteriati > Methanobacteriota > Halobacteria > Halobacteriales > Haloferacaceae > Halorubrum > Halorubrum pallidum. The sequence goes on from NZ_AP043944.1 coordinate 105,345, forward strand.
GCAGGAACGGCGCGAGGACGCTCCCAGCAACGAAGGCGACACTCCACGCCCGCTGCCAGCGCTCGTCATGACGCTGTTCGTACATCTCAGGCGCCAGCCCACGAAGGATGAGCGCACCCAAAATCCCGAACATCAGCAGGTAGTGCCGGCTGAACAGGTTCGCGTAGGCCGCGGGAAAGGCGGCAAAGAGTGTGCCGCCAAAGACGACCAGCCAGACCTCGTTGCCGTCCCAGAACGGACCGACGGCAGCGAGGACAGCCTCATGTTCCCGGTCGGTGTTGAGCAGACCGTAAATCGCCCCTGCCCCGAAATCGAACCCATCGAGAAACAGGAACGTCGCTAGCAGCGTGAAGATGAGACCGAACCACATCTCAGAGAGCGGGAGGCCGAACAGCGGTCCAGCACTGAGCGACTCGACGCTAATCATTGATGATACCTCTCGGCTGTCCGCTAGCAGTATCAATCTGCGTCGACCTCCCCATGACCGTCGGCACGTCAGTCATCGTCGGTACCTCCCGCGGCCGACGTGTCTAGCATAGGTGTGCGGTCGGGACGCTCGCGAAGCTGTTCGCGACCGGGCGGGCCGTTGCGGATGACCCGAGTGATAACGTAGGTATACAGCCCGAGCAACGCAAGGTACACCACGGCGAAGCCAACGAGTGAGATCGTCGCTTCAGTTCCCGTTAACCCGGGTGAGACCGCTTCACTGGTCTTCATCACATCCTGAATGACCCACGGCTGTCTGCCGACCTCGGTGACGATCCAGCCGAGTTCGACCGCGAGGATGCCCAGCAGTGACGAGCCCATCAGTGCCTTGTGTAACAGACCATCATTCAGTAGCTGGCCCTTGTACCATCGGTAGCCACCCCAGAACGATAACAGGATGAACCAAAATCCCAGACCGACCATCGCACGGAAAGCCCAGAAGACGATGGCGACCGGCGGCGCCTGGCTCTCAAAGGTGTTCAATCCACGTATCTCGGCGGTCGGATCACCCCCGCTGGCGAGCCACGACGCGCCACCGGGTATCCCGATGCCGAACAGTTCCTTCGCCCGTGGGTCGGTGATCGAATCGAGGTTCGTCGGGACGGCGATAAGATACTCAGGCACGTAGGAGTCGGTCTCCCAGACGGCCTCCATTGCGGCAAACTTCTGCGGTTGGGTTTCGGCGACCGAGCGGGCGTACATGTCGCCCTGATAGACTTGAAACGGGGCCGTGATCAGCAGAGCGACGAGGGCGATCTTCAGGGTCATCTCCCAGAAATTCACGTTGTCGACATCGATCCCACGAACGTGGTGTTTGAACACGTAGTAGGCGGCGATGCCGGCCATGAAGAGCGCGACCGATTCGACGGCCGCGTTCTGCATGTGGACAAACATGTAGCCGAATCGGGGGTTAAAATACGCTGCAAGCGGATCGACGAGCTTAACGACCGTCTGGCCGCCCTCGGTGACTAGTTCATAGCCACGCGGGGTTTGCATCCATGAGTTCGCGATGAGAATCCACACGGCTGAGAGCCACGTGCCAAGACCGACAGCGACGCTTGAAATGAAGTAGAGCGTGTCATCGACGCGCTCACGGCCGAAAACGAAGATCCCGAGGAACGTCGCCTCTAGCATGAACGCCATCATCCCCTCAACGGCTAGCGGGCCACCAAACAGTTCGCCGGCGGCAATCGAAAACGCCGCGAAGTTCGTCCCGAACTCGAATTCGAGGACGATTCCAGTAACGGTGCCGACAACAAAGGAGATGGCGAAGATCTTGGTCCAGAAGCGACGCAACTGTTCGTACACCGGCTCGCCAGTTCGAATGTCCTTCCATGTAAAATAGATAAGAAACGGGGCTAACCCCATGCTCATCACCGGAAAGATGATATGGACGATTGTGGTGAGGGCGAACTGGAGCCGGCTAGCGATAAGTGGATCGACCATGGCTGAAGGAGTGGCTAACAGCCGATTCTAAAGAACATATCATGTTAAACATATCCGCACCTCCTTCTCGCCGGGAAGCGGCGAACCGTTTATTATGTCGACCGATAACGCCGCCGTATGGATACCCGGCGTGTCGTTCTTGTGCTCGTCTGTCTGGTGACGGCGATCATGGCTATCAGAGGGTTTGTCGCGCTCCAGAACGTGGAGTTCGGCACGGTCGGGCGACAGCTCGGTGTGGGGGCGATCGTCTTCATCTTCGGGATCGCACTTGTCCGTCGATGGGATGAGATCGGGTAATAATTGACGTAGCGTTCGGTGATTCATCAACACTCAACACGGTCCACAATCGGCAGGTCACATCGAGTTAGCGGAGAGCCACAACGGATAGAATTATTAAGATATCAGGGTAATCCTCCGTTGACGTACGAAATCCAGGTTGATAACGGAATAGTTACTGTGACGAGGTGTTCTCTGTCCAAGGATCTAGTCTTTCATATCCGTCCTCCAGGCTCTTCTCCTTCTACAGATGATGCACTGGAGTGTTTCCTTCGTACGGCAGAACCCAAACCTGTGTGTTTAATCTACTAGATTAAGAATCACAATGTAGGTGATTTCGTTTGGGAACTACTCAGAGCCACGACAGCGGACACGGCCATGATAGTGGCGAACGGAGCATCCGGAAATTGGGCGTGGTCGCCCTGATCAACCTCGTCGGCTTCGTGATCGAACTTGCTGGTGGTCTCCTCTTCGGTTCCGTAGCCCTGATCGGCGACGCCTTCCACATGCTGTTCGACGCGCTCGCGTACGTTCTCGCCTTCGGTGCCGCCTACGTCTCACGACGTACTGAACCAGGCGAGTACTGGTCATACGGACTGGACCGTGTCGAGCCGTTCACTGCGTTTCTGAACGGTGTCCTCCTCGTTCCGATGGTGGGATACCTCGTCTGGGAGTCCTATCAGCGATTCCTCAAACCCGTCGAGATCGATCCGTTGATGACAGCAGGACTCGCTACGGGCGGACTGGTCGTGAACTTCGCGTCCGTGTACTACTTACAGGGCGGCGAAATGAACCTCAACGAGAAGGGTGCGTACTACCATCTTATCGGGGATACCGGCGCGTCCGTCGCTGTCATCGTTTCGATGCTCGTTGTTGAGTTCACTGGATCGACACTCGCTGACCCAATCACGGCAGTGTTGATCGCGGTCATCATTATCTGGTCGGCTGTGAAACTACTCCGTGAGAGCGGCAAAATATTCTTCCAGCGGAGTCCGGTTTCCGTCGACGAAGTCGAAACCCGGTTAAAACAACTCGAGGGCGTCGTGGCAGTCGATGATGTACACGTTTGGCAGTTATCGAGTACGATCCGCGTCGCGTCGATGCATCTGAAAGACGATGTCCAGTCACTCGAGGAGCGGGAGAAACTCAAAACACAGGCTGTCGACGTTCTTCACGACGAATTCGACGTTGACCACGCGACTATCGACATGGCTAGTGAATCGAACGAATATGCACAGGTGCCAGAGCATCAGTAAGCGATGACGGCGTGGGACTCACGGTTTCTCTGAGCACTTCACGTTACCTGCAAGTAGAGGGCGGAGAGCAATACGGCATTATACACACCATGGATCACAGCTGGGGTTACGAGGTTCTCCGCATATTCGTAGGTGGCGCCGAGGACGAGTGCGAGAACGAACACGACGGCCATGTAGGTGAGTTGGCCATCACCACTGAGAGCTGTCGTGTGACTCACAGCGAAGATCGCACTCGCAATAACGACTGCACTCCCTGGCCGGAAGGTTTGTCGTAGTGTTCCCTGGATAAGCCCTCGGAATAAGAATTCTTCGCCAGGACCAACGAGCAGTAGTGAGAATGGCACTACGCTCTTGTGACGTAGATTGTTGGTGAGTCAGAGAACTGCTTGGACAATCTCTTTCAGTGCCTCTCGACCCGGTTTATGGAGGATTCGTCGCCGAAGCTGGAGCGGTCTGAGATACGCTGTCAGTTTGTCCTTTGAGACGCCTCGATGCGGCGAGAGCCACCGTCGCGCCAGCGACGCGTGGCTCTCGCACGTGTTCACGTGCGCGTCTCCATCAGCGTACTCGCCGTCATCGTGAATTACTGCTTCTCGGTGGAAGTTCTCGTCATCGTCGAGTGGATCGTAGGCCCGAAATCCGTCAGTATACACGGTCAGCGACTCCTTCTCGTGGTTGCCGAGAAGGAGTCGCACCGTCGCTTCGTCGGCGGATTTCGCCGGAATGACGTATCGCTGACCGCTGCCGCGATCCACGAGGACGAACACGGGTGGTTTGTCTTGATCATACGTTCCGCGTCCGCGTCGAGAGAGGCCGCGAGAGCGCGACCAGCGGTCGCGCTCGCGGCCTTTCAAGCCGGAAGAGACGTAGAACTCGTCAATCTCGACCGGGCCAACGAGAGAGATGTCTGGCGCGTCGAGCGTTCTGGCGAACTGCTCGACGCGCCGGCGAAGTGAACGATACGAAACGTCAATTTCAGCATCTAACTGGCGGATACTCGTGTTGAATCGGAGGAACGAGTAGAACGCGAACAAGAGCTTGTCGAGGCCGATCTTCGCGTGCGCGAAGATCGTGCCAGTCTTGTCGTTGAACGTGCGGTCGCAATCCTTACAGAGATACCGTTGATACTCTCGATAGCTGCCGTGTTTGATCACTGACTCAGACCGGCAGCGGGGGCAACAGAGGCCCTCGCGGCGCTCGCCTCTGAACTCAGCAATTCAAATGGGAACATTGCGTTCGGGTGACGCGTTCGCGTCACCCTTGCCCGCTACGCTTCCACAGCGACAGCTCTACCTGACCAACAATCTACTTCCGAAGAGCGTAAGAGGCAAAGGAGGATACCCAATACGTAGGACACCGACCTCATTTGACGTACCGAACTCGCAAAGTCGGAGTGACCACGGACTCGTTATGTAGACACCATGAGTCGTCTACGGATGTCGAATTCTGTTTCGTAAAGTGATTAGGCTTAACTGGATTCGCCAGTGAGATCAATATGCTCCGTTGGTGTAGCTCGGCCAATCATCTCGGTATCTCACGCCGAGGACCGAGGTTCAAATCCTCGATGGAGCATCTCCAACCCGCTTCGACCCTCTATAGGCCGACCTCATATCTGCCCACTACACGACTAGCTTCACAGAATCGCGTGTTGGGCAGGTATACCTCCGTAGAACTAGTTGCAATCACCAGCCTATGTCTGGTTGCTTTTGCTACCGCGACGGTCGTATTTACCGTAGGCGGAACTCCTTCAAGCACGTTGTCGACGGCAGGTAGATGTCAAGAAAGCCAGTGGCATCCTCGTCATCGCCGATCAGAACGATGATCTTCGTATCACGGTTGCTCAGCTGCGTGAGCGTGTCATCTCTACCCAATTGTGATTCGCCGACGACAACGTCGCCGTTTCGGAGACACTCGAAGACGATTTCGTCGAACACGATGATACCGCGGATCACTGTTTCCTCGATACTCGTTGCGACGGAGAATGGTGTCGCGAACTCGAGTACCCATGGACACCCGATCAAGACACTGACAACGCCGTCAGGACGGCGATCGAGACGCCAGCCCCCATCACGAGCGACCAGCCGCCAGCAATACCGCTCCGCCCACGACGACTGAAAGACCGGACGACCCGGATCGATCGACCCATCGCTGGATGCCGTGGTCTCCACTCTGGTGACCTCAGACCCACGTGATGAGCCGTCAACTCTGCTGGATACACTGTCACTCACCGTGAACACAGCAGCCCCGTTTGTGACGACCGCTCCGCCGACGAGATTGTCGCCCACTCGCTTCAGGGCTGGAAGGTGATTCACCCGCCGTGACTGCTTTCTCGACCGTACATTCGCTCTCGGCAAGATCAGAGCTATTTCTGAATATACAAAGAATACATAATAATCGCGAGTGCGAAAGCGACGAACATACTATTTATGAGGACAACATATGCCAATGAGACAGAGAAGAACTGATTAGCTACACCTGTCAACAGTGCTCCGAGCGTGAGGACACCAAATCCGATACCCAGAACGCGGAGAGAATTCTCACCAGTTCGCCGATAAGCTTTGAACGCGATATAAGTAATTCCACCCCCGAGAATCAGGATTACAAACTTAACTATCGCAATTGCGGGTACAACTTCCTTCATATTTCGTCCCCCATCATTGTCCAGATGTCAGCAAGTCGCTCGTCGGTAGACTGTGATAGCCGCTCGATATTCACCGAAAACTCACCCGTGTCATCCAGGGAAATCATTACGTCATTGAATGACCGCTCGTAGTGAGTGACACGTCCGCCACCGGGATTGATCGTATCCCACTTTCGTACGAGAGCAGCGGAGCTGAGAAGTTCTAATTTGCGATACAACGTCGACTTGGGGATGTCACAGACATCGCTCAATTCGTTTGCAGTCATAGGTTCAATGGTTTCGCGGAGAATGGATCGACACTCAGGATCGTCCAACGCATCGAGGACATCTTGTAACGCCGGTGTGTCCTCAGATGACGCTGAATTGTCTCGCATTGTTCTATTAAATATGTTGGGCGGAATATGGGGTCCAATTGTTCTTCGGGAATGCTCCTGATGGTTCGGATCTAAGACCGGTTGCGATATCCAGCTCATAACAGGTAAGTTGTCGAAAGAATCGCGAGATGAGAGTCGACATAGTGATACTAATAGCGGGGTGTTATAACCTATACTGAGTTTCGGATCGTTGTGCCGTTTCTTCAATGATTTCGGAGAAGCCTCGCCCGAGCGAACTGATGAACTCGTCATTATGAAAGTGGGTACATGTTTGTTCGACAGCAATCAAATGTTTGTCAACTGAATTAACAATATCTATTACGTAAGAAGGTGGCTGGCTACTAACTGTTGTATCTCGATCAATCTTGGTCTCTATCTGAAATTTGCTCATATTAGAATTACGGCTGTGAGTGAATGAAGAGCTGTTTGCTGTCCGAACAGACCCACCCATTCAGGCATGCTTCTCATACACCTCGAGAAGTTCCTGATATCGGTTTTGGATCGTTACTTGGCTGACGTGGGCGATTTCACTTACAGTCTCCTGTGTGAGCTGTTCGTTCGTGAGATGGGTCGCAGCATACAGCGCGGCGGCCGCCAATCCTGCCGGGTTTTTCCCACTGTGGACACCATTATCTGTTGCCACCTCAAGAAGTTCTCTAGAACGTCGTTCTGCTTCATCGCTCACATCAAGCGATGACGCGAATTGTGGAAGATATTGAGTCGGATTTTGCGGCTCGATCTCCAACCCGAGTTCACGGGAGAGATATCGGTATGCTCGCTGGACTCTGATTTTTTTGACACGACTTACGTCGGAGAATTCAGTCAGTGGACGTGGCGTCCCATGCTGTCGAGCAGCCGCATACAACGAAGCCGTTGACATCCCCTCAATCGATCGGCCAGGTAGCAGGTCCTTCTCTACAGCACGCTTATACAGGATGCCGGCAGTTTCTCGGACTGATTTCGGAAGACCGAGAGCAGACGCCATGCGGTTGATCTCACCGAGTGCTTGTTTGAGATTTCGCTCATAGGAATCTTTCGCCCGAAACCGCTCATCCCACATCCGAAGGCGCTGTAGTTGAGCGCGTTTGCGATCAGGAACTGCTTGTCCGTAGGCATCCTTATCCCGCCAACCAATGGTAGTACTCAATCCCTTATCGTGCATCAGATGCGTCGTCGGGGAACCAACACGACTCTTTTCATCACGTTCTTCCGACGTGAACGCACGCCATTCCGGGCCGTGATCGACTCGGCTTTCCTTGAAAATTAACCCACAACCTTCACAAGCCGATTCACCTCCATTGCCCTTCTGAATGATTTGGCCTTGACACTCAGGACACACATTGCTCTCGATACACTCCGAGACCCGCTTGCGACTATCTAACGACTGTTCGTTGCTTTGTTTTTGACACATAATGATAATATTATGGACAGGTTTGCACCTCCAAATCGTGGGTCTTCTTGACAATTCGGAGGGGTGGCTCCGCAATGAACAAGTGGCGGAATCCCACTTAGGGGGAATCCGACCTATACCTTTGTCATCATGCCTTTAACAGCCTTATCGTAATTGGGAGGCATCCCATCAATCGAGATATGGCCCAAAATTCAGCGAACTCAAACTACCTTCGAAAGACGATTTCAGAGGGTCCAGTTAAGTTCGAGCACATCGCCGGCCTGACGCTGGTTCTGACGTACATCGTGATGCTTCTCGGCGCCTATACGAGTGCAATCGGTGCTGGACTCTCTTGCCCCGACTGGCCGAGCTGCTACGGTACCTGGGTACCCTTCTTCCAACCCGATATCATCGCAAATTCACCGTACTCTGCCCTGCAGATATTCGCCGAATGGGCCCACCGGGGACTTGCGATGACTGCTGGCCTCTTCATCGCGGGGACAGCAGTTGGTGCGTGGATTTTCTACCCAGACGATACGTTAGTCAAGTGGTCCGCAACAACGGCACTCATCTTGCTTCCAATTCAGGTCGTACTCGGACGACTGACTGTCACAGAGAACCTCGAACCAATAATAGTCACGACGCACCTCGGAGTCGCTATTCTCATTCTCCTCAGCCTGCTCATGACCGTCCTTACGACCTATCTTCGTGACACACGAGTCGATAAATCCAAAATATGGGGAGAAGCATGACCGATAGCGAACGCATCTCGACTATGCTCACATCATCTGGTGGAGGACATAGACTGTTAACGAGACGTCAGTTCCTCGCGACAAGTGGAGTATTGGCGCTCAGTGGATGTCTCGGTGGCGAAAATAATGAATCAACAAATGCTGCTGTTGATGATGCGGTAGCTAACGCGCCGGACCCAGACGACCCCACATCATCCACATACGCAAGAGCGGGAGCGGCCGACCGACCAACGGTGACCTACTATGGGAACTGGAAATGTCCGTACTGTGCAGACTTCAGCACAGATTTTCTCGGCAATATAGTCACAGACTACGTCGAGCCCGGAGACATCAGCCTACAATTCCGTGCGTTGGCCTACATCGACGGTGAGCCATTCCTCGCCTCTGATGCCCCTCGTGCCGCTCAAGGTGGTCTCGGTGTCTGGAATGTAGCTCCTGAAACCTACTGGCGATACCACGAATACGTCTTCGCCAATCAACCACCGGAGGGTGAGGAATGGGCAACCACTAACAAACTCGTGTCATTCGCTGAGGAGGCTGGAGTAACGGAGACGGAACAGCTCCGGACAAAAATTCAGGAACAAGCCTACGAATCACCGGTTCGAGAGACGAGTCAGGCAGCAGCCGACGCCGGCGTTTCGGGAACCCCCGCCCTTGTGATCGATGGTGAAACAGTCAACCCGCTGAGTGACGAACAACGAACTCGTACCCTTATCGAACAACTCGCAGATGGATCGTGATCGGATCTGGCTCGTATTGGGTAGTGCAACCCTCATCGCCGGGATCGCAACAGCTGGGAGTCTCTGGTTTAGCCTCGGACTGGTACCGTGTGACCTCTGTTGGTACCAACGAATTCTGATGTACCCACTAGTAATGGTTATGGGTGTCGCAGCGATCGAAGCTCGCCCTACTGTTTGGCGGACTAGTATTCCCTTGTCAGTTCTGGGTGGAGTGATCGCAACGTATCACACAGTGTTGCAAGCGCGACAACCACCTGCTCCCTCAAAGGACCGTGTGCCGCTGTACAATAGCAGTTCCTGTAGAAAAGATGACAATTCTGAATCTCTCACTTCTGGCATTCACGCTCATTACAGCCGCAGGAGCTATCTGTATAATTGTATCTGTGAGACAAACGAAGACAAAACCACGCAACCAATGATCAAACCCAATTTACAAGCACAACCCAGTATCAGAACTCGACGTATCGCTTTCACAGATCGATCAGTGACCAGTATTTTCAAATGACAGAATCAACGACACGGATTCAGTCTGTCGGGAGTGCAGTTGGGCTCACGTACGGCTCAACGGTTATCGGGTCGATAATTGTCACCATCGCTGCCGCACTGCTGGGCGCATTCGGGGTCGATGTAACCGCTCGTCCATCGTTGCGCCTCGTAATGAGCACGATCCTATTACAGGGGGTAACATTCGGAGGGCTCTCAATCCTCTATCTCAGATTTCGCGATCTCGACTTCGAATTCGTTTCGCTTTCGATTCCGGACAGGCGGGATATTGCTGTAATCATCGGGGGAATAGGTACACTTCTCGGATTGCTCATTGTCGCATCACGCGTTATCTCCTCACTCGGACTGGAATCGGCGGAAAACCAGGTAGTAACAGTTGGCCAGCAGAATCCGACAGCGTTTCTGATTCTCATCCCTCTATCGTTTCTGCTAGTCGGTCCGGGCGAAGAGCTGTTATACCGAGGACTGGTTCAGGGAACACTTCGAGAAACGCTACATCCAACCCGTGCAATCGTTCTTGCGAGTGCCCTCTTCGCGTCGATCCATCTCTTCTCGTTGAGTGGAGAAGGAAAGCTTGTGTACGTCGGTATCGCATTCGTGCTAGCTCTAGTACTCGGTGCGACCTACGAGTACACCGATAACCTCGTTGTTCCGGCTCTGATTCACGGTGCGTATAATGCGATACAGTTTACGAGCGCATATTTGACGGCCACAGGTGGAATGTAACTGTTTGCTACCCGTTGACCCCGGATACTAGCTCTCGTGACGGAGAACTAAGCGTTTGCTTGCCGGATCCGTCCGGCTGTTACCGAACATGTTAGCGTGCCCTCTCACAGACAGAGATTCTGCAGTCTCCCTTTATCGCGACAGCACAACGTCCAAATGGACCATGACCCGATCTTTCGGTGCCCCTGGAACTGGACTGTCCCGGCGGGAATTTCTCGCTGCAACCGGCGTGACGGGTGTATCGGCGTTGGCAGGCTGTTCATCAAAAACAATTAACGCGCCGACGGCGGCCGCGAACGCCCCGAACGAAGGACAGACGTCGTCTGACCTTCCCTACACCAGTCCTCCAACGGTGGTCAACGTCGACGAGCAGGGAGGTTCCGTAACGATGGGGACGCAGCCGGCGCGACACGCCGTCCACCCGCTCGATTCAATGGGTGGCCCGGTCGAGTTCCCGCGCGTCTGGGCGTGGCAGGCCGACGACAACGACCCGAGCGTTCCGGGCCCGATCCTCCGAACGACCGAAGGTAACGACATGGAAGTGACGCTCGACAACACGAACGGACGCCGGCCGCACACGATCCACTTCCACGGCGTCACGAAGACGTGGAAGAATGACGGCGTTCCGACGTCGACCGGCATCCAAGTCCCGGCAGGCGAGAAACACACGTACGAGATCCCGGCGAACGTTCCGGGGACGCACTTGTACCACTGTCACCTCCAGACCCACCGCCACATCGATATGGGGATGTACGGGATCTTCCGGGTCGACCCCGAAGGCTACGAACCGGCGGACCGGGAATACTTCATGACGATCAAAGACTGGGACTCGCGGGTCCCGAAGAAGTGGGCCGGTGAAGCGGACTTCACGTACGACACGGCCTCGCGCAATCCGGACGTCTTCACCGTCAACGGGAAGAGCGCACCCCGAACCCTCCATCCCGAACAGGGCTCTCCGATCATCGTCGATAAGGGAGATTTAGTCAGAATTCACCTCGTCAACGGCGGGTACATGTCCCACCCGATGCACATCCACAACCACCGCTTCCAGCGCGTCGAAAAGGACGGTGGAGTCGTCCCGGAAGCAGCCCGACACGACATCGACGTCACGAACATTGCCCCCGCCGAGCGGCACACGATCGAGTTCACGGCCGACGCGGACCCCGGCATCTACCTCATGCACTGCCACAAGGTCAACCACGTCATGAATGGGACGTTCTATCCCGGCGGGATGCTTACCGGAGTCGTGTATCGCTCCGTCATGGATTCGGACATCTTCAGCCAGCTCATGGAGTACGCCGGATACGAACCGAACTGATAAGATCGGACATTTTCACAAAACAACCTGATCGGGCTCTCTCCAAAACGTTTTGCCCGGACGGAAATTTCCGCGGAGTCACTTCAACGATTTCGTGAGGGCCGAAAGAGACAGATAATTGTATGCGGATCGCTAAACTTGGGTAATGCTTCCGAGAGGACGCCAACAGGATACAGACGGTGACAGAGAGGGCTCTCATCGAAGGTTCTCCCGCTTATGTATCCTGTTTTCAGTCGGGGTTATCCTCCTCTCTCTGATCCCGACCGTGGCCGCTCACGGTGGCTCCGAAGCGTCAGGCCTCTCGCAATCGCACGGACTGGCGATCGTTCTGATCGGCGTCCTGTCAGTCGGTACTCTCGTACTGCTCAAACGAAGCGGGCGAATCTCTCCGACAGCCGCTCTGTACGGGATTGCGGTCGGCATCGGGATTACTGTCGCCGGAGCGATTCTGTTCGAGGGGCTGGCCCCGGACCCGACGTATCAGGCCAGTTCGATGCCGTTCCCCCGGTCGTGGTATCAGCCGCTCGCGATCGTAACGGGTCTTTCGGTCGTGGTTGTGAGTTTCATCGTCGGGGTCGTGCGTTGGACAACATGTCCCCGGTACATGGTTCTCGGAATGATACTTGGAGGATGGATACTGTATCCGTACCTACTTCCGGGTTTTAGCGGCTACACGAATCCGATAGGTTACGGGATTGTCCTCGCAACACCACTGCTCGTTGGATATATTCTCTGGAAAGATGTGGGCCCGACGCTGTCCGTGATTCTTCAGGATCCGGTAGCACGTCGGTTCGGATTCGGTATCGGAGCCATGGTGAGTATCTTTTTTATGGCGACATCGGGGTATCTGTCGTTCTTCAGTGAGGAAGGTGCCCCCGAAGAGACAACTGTGGCCGTCTTATCCGTACTGTATCAGATCGTACGGTGGCCCACACTCGAAATACTCCTTCCGGACGTTCCGTTCTTCATCGCTATCTCTCCGGGAGTACTACTGGTACTCGGATCGCTTGGCGTTCTCGTGGGCCTGAATGCGGCCGCCGTTGCTCACTCTTGGCGTCTCAATCGTGAGGCAGGAGCGACACAGGGCACCGCCGGGACGGCGACGGTCGTCGGTGCGTGTACGTGTGGATGCTGTGGGCCGCTCGTCTCCCAAGTCGCAGTAATCGCCGCGGGTCCCACGATTGCGGCGCCGATATACTGGATCTTCGTCGATTCGGCGTCGCCGCTCAACTCGATATTCCTCTTGGGTAGCATCGCGCTATTCACCGGGACGCTCATCTATTCGATCGATTCCGCTACACCTACCCGAAAAGACGTGTTTGAGGTTAGTGCGGATTAGATAGACTCAACTACATCTGTTGATATCCTCTGTCGGTGATTGTTCACCGAGGTCTTGTTGAAATAAAGAGCGTATTGATCAGCAATATCAATCGGATAGAGACAACGCAGGGCGAGCATGGATCTCGACCCTGTGAATCTCACGGACTGGGCTGTACCACTACGGACTAGCGCGGAACTCACCGTGCTTCATCCCGAAGAAGAACGCGATGACCGAGAAGACGATCATTGAGGGGAGGACCATCATGAAGACCGTCGAGGGGGTCATCATAACCGTTAGCGCGACTGTTGCGACGGCGACGATCACAGCAAGTGGAATCACCGAGCGCGTGAAGTCGAATTCCATATCAGGAATGGTGGCTGGACAAACAAAGTGTTTAAGAAAGCAAATCTGATGATCAACTGATTTACAATTATCGCCGTGAAATCACACTGGCCGAGTGCTACATAGATCCTCTGATGGCACCGTAGAAAGGGGTGTTCTGACGAGAACACCCCGGCCCGATCACCGGTGATTCTCTCATCAAAACGGAGCCGTCACCACACAGGGACCAGCTGACAGCGACAAACGACACTTCTTGCCCGGCTATCCTGTCGATTTCTCTTGCTTCGCCTCCGATTCCAGGAATCTGGAGGCTCGCTTCAGGTTTCTCCCCATTGCTTTCGCTATCGAGGCGTTTTTCACCTTGATTTTCCCCGTGAACTTCGTTTTCTCACCGTCTTTGTGATACATCTCGTTCATCAATGACTCAACTCCGGCACGTAAGTTCAGGAACTCCTGTTCCGCTGGATCATCCAACCGCCTCCGTCGCTGAGCCACTTCTACCCGCCGTTCCCTGAACCCGTAGCTATAGTGTTCTTGCTGTTCCTCGACGAAACAGTTCTCTTGGTGCTGGCAGCCATCACAGAACTTCTTGTCCATCTTCCCCGAGATACGGCCGGTCTCGTAATGGTTCTGCTCGAATGGTTCGTGTCCGGCAGGACACGCAACCATTCTCGTCCCATCCCACTCTGGGGCGGCAAGCGACATCTTCTCCGCCGCAGGCCGTTGACCCGTGATTCCTGTGAAGTGCTGCGTGATCTCCTGATCACGGCAGCACTTTTCTACTTCCTTGTGCGTGTACCCACCATCTACGAGCAGGTCACGTAATCCCGTTTCCTCGGCGAGATTCCTCGCGTCTTCGGCCAAGAGGTCTCCATCATCCGTGTTGTTCGTATCGACTCGAACCGCCGTAATTAGACGAAACGGATTTTCACCATCGCATGTCTCAGCGATATTCGACTTGTAGCCGAAGTAATCTTCCGCGTCCTTGGAACGATACGTCGCTTCGTCGTCGTGAGGGTTTTGCAGTGAGCTGCTGTCGATCTCGTCGGACTCTTCCAGTCCGATGTGATCGTGTCTGTCTTCGGCGTCTCTTTCTAACGACTCGGAGTCGGGTTCATCTTCGGCAGTCTCTGTAGAGTCACTTGAAGAGGTGTACGTTTGGAGTGGCTGCCAGCCCGGTGACTCGTCACCGGGATGGCCCTGATCATGCCTTGTTTTGCCGCCTAGTGACGACGTTCTCAGACGCTCTTACTGTAATATTCCGTTAGATTAACCCGGAAATGGACGCCGTCTGGCGATATGGCATCGCTCAGACGGCTTGCTTGGATGTGTCGAGATCTTGCCAAACAGCATGTTGATGATCCGGACGTACCCGCCGCGCCGGACGGCGCGGACGGGTACGCCGAGTGGGTGCAGATCGCGTTGATCCTGTACCGCGTCGAACTGGAGAAGAGTCTCCGTGAGACCGAAGACTACCTCAACGAAATGCCCGGCGTCCTCGCCGTGTTTGATCTTGACGACGCACCGCACTACAGCTCGTTTTGTCGGTGGGAAAAGGAGTACCGAATGCGTGAACTCCGCCGCCTGCTCCGCGCTTCGGCGGAGCAGGCGGGCTGGAGTGGTGAAGCCGCAATTGACGCAAGCGGCTTTCAACGCGATCAAACCAGCTACCACTACCGCGACCGCGCAGACTTCTCGTTTCAGTCGATGAAGACGACGATTTTGATCGACGTGAATTCGCTAGCGATCAAGGACGTTCATTTCACGACGCAGAAGGCATGGGACGGTCATATTGGGATGCAGGTCTTCCGCCGGAACGCGGAAGACCTGCGCGTGTTATCTGCCGACGCAAACTACTCATGGAGCGATCTCCGTGAGGAGTGTCGCTCCAACTCAACGCGACCACTGATCAAGCACAGAGAGCAAACACCGCTACAGAAGGCTCACAACGCCCGGATGAATGAGGATTACAACCAGCGCTGGATGAGTGAAACGGGCTTCTCGCAGTTGAAGGAAGACGACGGCGAGAAGCTACGCTCCCGGAGCTGGCACGGCCAGTTCCGGGAGCTCACGCGGAAGTGCATCATCCATAACCTAACGCAGGCGGCGAGTTAGGGCTCGCCGCCTGCTCCCCCTTCTCCGGACATATTTGGGAGAGGCATCGCCATCGTCATCTGATCAAGGGAGTAAGATGGCATAGTTTTGACTCTTCGAGCAACACCGTCAGCGGCAGCTACTACATCTTCTGAGTGTAAGAACCGTGCTTTAACGCCGTGAAACCGTGAGTTACCGACCCTACCCCGACGCTGTCTTGCGTTCAACAAGGCACCTGATCAGCAGAATCCTGATTATCGTCATCGTCTTCGAGATCAGGAATGCGATAGCATTGTTCGTCGAGGACACGCTGTAGATGAGCGAAGCTGTTCAACCCGGCGTATTCATCCTCGTCTCCGAATCGATCAACAAGCCACGCAGTATGCTCGGCGAGCGTTTCCATCGTTGCGGGAATTTCGCCCGGTTCAAGATGATAGGACAGCTCTAAGTTCTCGATGTCGGCGAACTCGTCATTCCAGCAGGAAGTTCCTGTGCGATCTCCCGAAGGAGATCGCACAGGAAATTGTGAAGCACTTTAGCGAGGAGATCGACACGAGACAGTTGCTTGATGTTGGCCTCAATGAACGTCGAATCCATCCGTTGAGTACTCGCATCAATCTCAAATTCACCCTGAAAGTAGGTACGGTGATTCTCGAAAACCTCGTTTAGCAGGTCGTGACCGGTCTCTTCTTCGTATTCCATCAACCGACGGCGGAAATTGGTGAGTGTCTTCTCACAAATATTGTCTCCGAGTGTCTCCTTTCCTAATACGTTCCTGACGCGAAAGTCGAAGACGTAGGCGTGTTCGAGCTCTTTGTCGGACATACCGGCAGGTGTTAGATAATCTCCAAGGAGACAAGCTCGTTGACTGGCTTGTTCGGACGGCTATACCCGTCGTGGTATAGCCGTTCGAACTTTGTTTCATCAATTTGGGTGAAAACATGTTCGCAGAAGTGAGTAGACCAGTGATTCTGCAGTTTCTTTCGTATCCTGCCTGAAAGGTCTTTCAAAGGCGAAAAGAGCATCTCTTGCTCATGTTCAGTATTTTCTCTAAACACGTTATTACCCAATTTATTGACTTAACGAAACTCTGATGTAAATAACTTACAAATATTATTTTAGACACCTCAATTGAAGTCACATAGAAAACTCAGGTAACTCATCAATACACCTTTCTACGGTGCCGTCATCCTCTGAATTTAGCACGAAAAATCTATCAACTCCTGAGGATTTCAACCGAGCGACTCAACTCTGTTCTCGTCTTGGCTCGTACATGCTACTGAAGCAACTTTCGTCGGGTGTTCACAGCGACTAGACCGCCGCCGGCAATGACTGCGATCGCTGCTGACAGCGGATTGAAGAACCCGACGGCCAACGCCAAGAGAGCGATTCCGTTGTAGGAGAACGCGAGGAGGTTGTTCTGTTTCACGCGACGACGAGCCGCACCCGCTAGGTCGAAGGCGGTTTCGACGGAGCGGATGTCGTTGTCGACGATAGCGATATCGGCGGCGTCAGCAGCTAACGCCGTGCCGCCGCCCAACGAAATACCGAGGTCGGCGGCTGCGAGTGCCGGGGCGTCGTTGGTACCGTCCCCGATCATCGCGACCTGACCGTCTGATTTGAGTCGCCGGATCGTCGCCGTCTTTCCTTCCGGTGGAACCTTCGCGAAGACGTGCGTCACGGCTTCGTGCTGCTTGAAGAAGTCCGTCGCTTCCTCGTCGTCACCGGTCAAGACGACGATGTCCGTGTCTCGTGCTCCGAGCCGAGAGATGGTGTCGTCCCAGCCGTCCCGCGGCTCATCGCCCACGACGATCAGCCCCTCTGCTGTCCCGTCGCGACCGACGACGACCGAAAGCTGACCGAAGCCCCGAGCGTCGGCGACACGAGACCGGATGTCGTCGTCCACGGTCCACCCCTGTTCCGCGAAGAGATCGAGGTTTCCGACAAGATACGGAGTTCCATCGATCACCCCTTCGATACCGGACTGGTGATTCGTGAACTCGCTTATCTGGCCTGTTTTCTCTGTCTCATTACCGTTATTGTCCGAGTTCGATTGATCGTCAAGGCCTTGGTCGGTCGCATTCCTGTGGGCGAAAGCCGTTGTGATGGCGTTTGCAGCGGGATGTGATGCTCGTTGTTCGAGCGCTGCGACGGCGTCAAGGAGGTCCGCAGGAGCGTCCGCTTCGATCACCTCCATCTCTCCGGTCGTGAGGGTCCCCGTCTTGTCGAAAACAACGGTATCGATGTCTCGGAGTCGTTCGAACACCGTCTCGTCGAAGATAATGATCCCCCGACGGAGTGCACTTGCGAGGCTCTTCGCGACCGAGAGCGGCGTCGCAAGTCCGAGGGCCCACGGCGAACCGGCGAGGAGGACCAGCAGTGCGAGGAGGATCGCGTCCGGGATGCTCATGTCGAACGCGATTACACTGGCACCACCGATCGCAACGGCGGCTCCGACAACGAGAAGTACCGCGTACGACGCGAGTTGGTCGGCGTGGCGTTGGACGCCGTGAGTCGCGCTCTGGAGGTCCCACACGGCTGTGGTTATCCGATCGATACTGCTCGTCACGTCCGTGCCGACACGAACCAAGGCCGCGCCGTCCGTGACGATCGATCCACCAATGATCTCGTTGCCGGCGCGTTTTAGCACCGGAAGCGACTCGCCAGTGACGATCGCTTCGTCGACGGTACAGCTGTCTTCGACCAGTTCACCGTCTACTGGGACTCGTTCACCCTGTCGAACGAGCACGACATCCCCTGAATTGAGGTCCTCCACGCGAACTTCCTCAGTCTTCCCGTCCGAGTCATACGTTCGTGCGCGCTCGACTTGTGATATCGTGAGTTCGGTGAGGCGATCAAGGGCGCGCTGCTTGATCGACGACTCGTAGAACACTATCGCGGTGACTGCGGCCGTGACGACGATCGCGAGGTCGTAGAAAATGTCGTTTTGTCCGAGGATGACAGCGGCCGTACTGTACGTGTACGCGCTGATCGCGGTGATCGCGACCAACAGGTCGGTGTTCGGGCGTCGCATTTTGAGACTGAGGTATGCGCCGCGCAACACCGGGAGACCGGTGAAGAGGAGAATAATGCCGGTCATCACGAAATACAGCCGGAGGAAGACGAACGCTCCCTCGCTATCTAGACGGAAGGCACCCTCGAATATTTCGAGCGCTTGCCAGTCAAATATTGACGCAAGGTGAGCGGGATAGATAATTGCGACGTACGGGACCAACAGAAACGCACCGAAGAGGAATCCGACGGAGTATCGCATTCCCAACAGCTGGTCGTCTCGACGCTTTCGAATTCCACCCATCTCTCGTGCTCGGCGCGTCGTCCCACCGGTTTCGCTCACGTCTGACGAGGCATCCTCACGGAGATACGCCGTATACCCGAGGGTACTCAATACATCACGCAGCGACTCCTTCGAAACAGTGTCTGGGTCGTGTTCAACTCGGATCGTCTCGGTGACGTAACTCGCCTCGGCACTGATCACTCCCTCTTGTTTCTCAGCGAGAGATTCAAGATACGCCTCACACGTCGCGGAGTACATGCCGTCAATCCGGAGGAACGTCCGAGAACGATACTGATCGGGAGGAACAGTGTCGTCTCCCTCATCAATCTTGTTCTCAGTTGTGGTCTGGGTGACATCGAGAGAATCGGGAGCCCCAAGCGTCGTGTGTACATCGTGGCACCCGCTCGAACAGAACGAGCGTTCACCATCAGCCTCGAACGTGGAAGACTGAATCTCTCGACCACACAAATAACATTTTTCAGTCATATATTAGTGGGAGTGGTTCATGCTGTCTGTCTGAGAGCACACCGGTCTGAATGGACACTATGAACCATGTTTTTTATAGAACGTATTCGGATGATAGGGTGTCTGTCGCTTATGATTCGGTAAGTGGGTCGTGTTTATGTGGTTGTTGATACTCTCTGTGGTGGATCTGTGTCAATCAGTCGTATCCACACCTACGTAGCATCCTCGGAAATATGCGACCACCACCCTCGCTCGCTGATCGCTATGTGTACTTGAGCGATGATCCCCAACAGGGGCAGTTCCAAGAGCGGACCGATCACAAGCGCCAACGGAATGAGTGGTTCATTCGGGAACGCGACGACGGCGATCGCGAGTGCAGTCGGTGAGTTTCGCGACAGGATAGTGTTGTTGAAACACACGAGTTCCTCGTACGAGAAATCAAGCATACGACCAATAGCGAATCCGACACCGAGGTTGATCACGTAAAAGGCGATCACGGGAATCGCCATCACAGCGAGCAGTCGCGGATTCTCGACGATTACCTGAATTGAGGCGCTAAGGCCCCTTCCTCATTCGTCTTTAGTTAATACTCTTAGTAATACTTAGTAGCTTCATATTCGATCCAGATTCGACACGTTCGTGCCGGCAATAGGTGGAAAATGGCGGTTTTGAGGGTTGCTTGTCGTTCGATATCAGCAACAACAGAATCTCAGCCGTGATTTCTACTACATCTAATACTCTTAGACATAATTTAAACTCAAGTATTACTACTGGGCTTAACTAAAGACGAATGGCCCCTTCCTCAACGAGCGACCGAAGGGAGCGAGTAAGGAGGGGATACAGCGCCGCGGCTCTGTTGAAATCCTCAAAGAGTTACATGTTTAGCCTGTAATTCGACGAAATGAAGGCCCTCCCGAAGTCGCAGATTCTCCGTTTTGCTGAGAAGGCGATCCATCTGGCGCGTCGAGCGGTCTCCCGATACTCCTCGAAATTTTCTAAACACCGCTATACACTTCCCCAACACGTTGTTCTGTTGTGTCTCAAAGTTCAAAAGAACACAACCTACCGTGGCTTGCTTGACGAACTGATCGAGATGCCACGCATCCGTCGAGCTCTTGGATTAGCTGAACTTCCTACTCCTTCAACGCTCTGTAAGGCGTTCAATCGACTTGATATGACCGTATGGCGTATCATATTGACTCTCTCAGCGACGCTACTTCCGACGAGCGGAGTTGTTGGAGTTGATGCATCAGGGTTCGACCGCAGTCACGCTTCGAAACACTACACGAAACGCGCCGAGCTCACGATTCAGCAGCTCAAAGTGACGCTGCTGGTCGATGCGAAGGTGAACGCAATCCTAGATTTACACGTGACGACGACCCGGAAACACGATAGCCAGGTTGCGCCGTCACTGATCAAACGCAATCCCGAGAATATCGACATTCTGCTCGGTGACAAGGGCTACGACGACCAGAAGATCAGGCGGCTTGCTCGTCAACACGAGGTTCGTCCACTGATCAAGCATCGTGAGTTCACATCGCTCCATAAGGCATGGAACGCGCGCTTAGATGCTGATCTCTATGGCCAGCGGAGTCAATCCGAGACAGTCAACTCTACGCTCAAGCGGAAGTACGGTGCGTTCGTCCGCTCACGACGATGGTGGAAGCAGTTCCGTGAACTCACCATCGCTTGTCTCAGTCACAACATCGACCGATCACTCTGAGTGGTCAAGACATATGATTCACAGACCGCTCAGGATCAGGGAGTAATGATTCTTGCCAGTCTTCATTCAGTCTCTGCTAAACACCGTTGCTGGATCAAACGGCCACCACTCGCGGTTTCGGATCGCCAAATGGATTTGTGCAATGAAGCCTAACAGCGGAAGTTCCAACAGCGGCCCAATAACCAGTGCGAGCGGGATGAGCGGCTCGTTCGGGAACGCGACGACGGCAATTGCGAGGGCCGTCGGTGAGTTCCGTGAGAGGATCGTGTTGTTGAAACAGACCATCTCCTTGTAGGAGAACGAGAGTACTTGTCCGACGCCAAACCCGATGCCGAGATTGATCGCATAGAAGACGAGAACGGGAACCGCGAGAAGAGCAAGTAATCCGGGGTTTTCGAGGATTAGCTCCCCCTGCGAAGCGAACATTGCGCCGATGGCGAGACTGAGGAAAATAATCTGGAGCGGACTCAATTTCGGCAGGAAGTGCTGCTTGAACCACTGCGTCCCCTTTTGTCGGGTCAATGCCCACCGAGCAAGTCCACCAACCACAAGCGGGACGACGAGTACGAGAACGACGCTTTCGATCAGCAGCTCCATCGGTAACGCGACCAGTTCGCCCGCGAAGACGTACAAGTAGAGTGGAAGCAGTATCAACTGGAGAACGAGGTTGTACGGGAGAATAGAGGTAGCCAGCGGAACATCTCCGTCCGCAATATCGGTGAAAATGAGATACCAATCCGTACATGGTGTCACCATCAGCATGATGAGTCCGACCCACAGGGCAGGGTGATCTCGAAGGAAAACCGCGCCGAGTGCCACCGCTAACAGCGGACTCCAGATGAAATTGACCAGAAGACTAGACCCGACTACACGACGATTTCCGAACGCTGCCCGGAGGCGAGAGAGTGGGATTCCGGTGAACGCGGCGAACAGCATCACCATCAAGAACGGGAGAATGAGTGAGTCCGCAATCGGCGGAACACCAGCGATCTGACCGAGCACTAACCCACTCAGAATCGCAATAATAACGAATACACTCTGGTACTTCTCGACGAAATCCATTCTGTTGCGTCTGTGTCGGGAGCCATCCTAAGGATGTTGCTTATTGTAATGACACTAAAGAGATAGATTGGGAATACAATAGACAATTTTGTGACAACGTGAGACAGTCACTGGCCATTTCTGGTCCATATGTAGCGAGTGAATTAGTCTCAACTGCAGAAGATCCCACGAGCGCAAAACCGAGGGGGAGAGAAGGAGACACGTGGAGGCTCTCGTCGATGGCGACCGCGTCGAAATGGTGGTCGTTGATACAGTTGGAACGTCGTTCATGAGCTGGAATACAGTCATATCGAACGCGCGACGGAAGGGTATCTGTCTCGGTTTCGGATGCGTGTCTGATTGCGCAAATCGTCTGTTACAATCTTGCTCTGTCGGCGTCGCCGTAACGTCTCGTCCGAGAGTTCGGTGCGGCCATTCTAGCCGGACGATACAAAATAATAAGTGTACCCTCGTGAAGGGGCGCGCAAGAGTCGAAAGGCAAACATGATAGATCCAATTATCCTGCAACAGGGGAGCGACTGGCGCGCGCAGGCGGAGGTCTTCGACGAGATCTTCTTCGTCTTCCTCGCGCTCGGTACGCTCGTCGGCACAATCGTCGTCGCGTACACGCTGTGGAACGTGTTCAAATATCGCGACGACGGCAGTGAACCGAAGGAGGACTTTGACGCGCCGATCGTCGGTGAACTCCCGACCGGACAGGGCGGTCCGAAAGCGAAGAAGCTCTTCCTGTCGTTCGGATTGAGCGCGATCGTCGTCATCAGCCTTGTCGTGTACGCGTACGGACTCCTCCTCTACGTCGAAGAGGGTCCAGACACGAGCGACGCGGGGAATATCGAAATCACCGTCGAGGGGTACCAGTTCGGTTGGGAGTACATCTATCCGAACGGTTACTCCACGAGGGGCGAGATGATCGTTCCGGCCGATCAGCGGATCGACCTCAACGTGACTTCACGCGACGTGTGGCACAACTTCGGCTCGTCGGAGTTACGGATAAAATCCGACGCCATCCCCGGAGAGTACAGTAGTACCTGGTTCTCCGTGAGTTCCGAGGACGTTGAAGCACAGGGTGGCGAAGCAACTTACCGAGTCGAGTGCTTCGAACTCTGCGGCGCGGGCCACTCTGCGATGACTGGTCAAATCACGGTGCTCCCGCAAGACGAGTGGGAAGAATGGTATGCTGGAACCCAAGGTGAAAACACTTCTAGTGTCGACAGCGCTGGCGCCGGAAATGCCTCCAGCGTTGACAACGCAGTCATTCGAGGTGCCCCCGCATGAGCGAACTCCCGCCAACGACTTCCGTCAAACGATGGCTCGTCACGACCAACCACAAGGACATCGGCATCCTATACACGATTACTGCCCTGTTCTTCCTACTGTTCGGCGGTGTCCTTGCGCTGCTGATCCGTGTCCAGCTCTGGGACCCGATGAATCAGATCCTGTCTGGGCTCGCGTACAACGAGGCCGTCACGGCCCACGGACTGATAATGGTGTTCTGGTTCCTCTCCCCGTTTGCCTTCGGCTTTGCAAACTACTTCGTGCCGCTCCAGATCGGTGCCGACGACCTTGCGTTCCCACGGCTTAACGCGCTCTCCTATTGGATGTACCTGTTCTCCGGCGTACTGTTGTCAATCAGCTTCTTCCAGGGCGGCACGCTGAGCGCTGGCTGGACGATATACGCTCCGCTCAACATACCCGCGTACACACCGAGTATCGGCTCAACGGGAGCGATACTGGCACTCGCGATGTTCACCATCGGAGTCACCGCCTCGTCGGTGAATTTCCTCGTGTCTATTCATCACTCGCGTGCCGAAGGAATGGGGATCATGGATATGCCGATGTTTACCTGGACCATCCTCGCGACCGTGTGGATGATGCTGTTCGCGTTCGCTGCATTGCTCGCTGCGGGACTCATCCTCGCGTCCGACCGCGTGCTTGGGTCGGTGTACTTCTCCGCAACAGAGGGCGGGTCCCTGCTATGGGGCCACCTGTTCTGGTTCTTCGGCCATCCGGAGGTGTACATCGTCTTCTTCCCGGCTCTCGGTGCGATGTTGGAGCTGTTCCAGACGTTCTCAGGGCGCCGGCTCGTCGGACGGAAGTGGGTGATCATCGCCATCTGTCTTGTCTCCGTCCAGTCGTTCCTCGTATGGATGCATCACATGTTCCTGACGACGATCAACCTGGAGATCAAGACGCTGATGATGGCGACCACTATCGGGATCTCCTTACCCTTCGACCTGATCGTGTTCTCGCTGATCTACACGCTCATCAAGGGACGAATACAGTTCACGACACCGTTCCTCTTCGCGTTCGGGGCGCTACTATTGTTCATCCTCGGCGGCATCACCGGAGTGTTCCTCGGCGCCATCGTCCTCGACTACGAGTTCCGTGGCACCTACTGGGTGGTCGCGCACTTCCACTACGTGATGTTCGGGGGGGCGACAGCCCTGATCGGCGCTGCGTACTACTGGTTCCCGAAAATAACCGGGAAGATGTACGATGAACTCCTCGGGAAGATCCATTTCGTGCTGTTCTTCATCGGGTTTAACGCCGTCTACTTCTCGATGTTCCTCGGCTGGGAGACGCCGCGCCGTGTCTTCGAGTACAACCCCGAACTCCAGATCTATCACCAGTTCGGGACGATCGGTGCATTCGTACTCGGATTCTCCTTCTTCATCATGTTCTACAACTTCGCGAAGTCGTACGTTTCCGGCGAGCCCGCCGGCGACAACCCGTGGGACTACTCGCGGACTGCCGAGTGGGCCATCTCTTCACCGCCGCCGCTCCAGAACTGGCCAAACCGGCCGTCCTACGCGTCCGGCAAGCTCGAATTCGTGAAGGATTATGTGCCCGACAGAGGTCCGGCAGTGAAGACCGACGCCAACGGGAACGGGGCGACTGACGGTGGTGACACCCACTCCGAGCACATCAAGGAGTACCCGTACTGGGACAAGCACCCGAGCCACGCAAGCATATGGCCGCTCACACTCTCGTTTGCAGTTGGTGTGTTGTTCCTCGGGCTTACCGGATTCCGCGATAACGTTGTCTTCGAGGTCGGCGAGTCGCTCGCATCGACGAGCGTGACGATCTCGAATCCGGTATACCCGATACTCATCGTTGTCGGATTGGTCGGACTCGTCTGGACCGGGGTGAAGTGGAGCCTCGAGGACTTCTATGCCCCACCGACCGAGTTCGCCGAACGGTGGCCGTTCGAAGGTGTCGAGAAAGTCAAGCTGGGGATGTGGTTCTTCATCGCGTCGGACGTGATCGTCTTTGGCGCGTTCCTCTCCGCGGCCATCTTCGTCCGGTACAACGCCGGCTGGATGACGTGGGAGCCACTGGCCGAACCACTACCGGGACTGATCAACACGTTCGTGCTGCTCACCTCATCGTTCACCGTGATCTTGGCGCTGGTCGCTGCTCGCCGGAAGAGCCGGCAGGGCCTGCTTGCGTCACTCGGCGCAACGATAGTGCTTGGGTTCACATTCCTGGGTATCAAGCTCTGGGAGTGGAACAAAGAGATCTTCGAGCGGGGCGTGACGATTTCGGCGAACGCCCACGGTGACCCAATCCAGGCGTCGATCTATTACGTGACGACGGGGCTCCACGGGATCCACGTAGTTATCGGCCTCGTGATCGCCATCTTCCTGTTCGTCAGGGCGTATCAGGGGCACTACTTAGAGGACGAGCGGCCGATCGAGTACTTCGGCCTCTACTGGCACTTCGTCGACATCGTCTGGGTGTTCATCTTCCCGCTGTTCTACCTCTTCTGAGGACAGCGGCGGAGTCACCGTATTTGACTGTGTTGAATCACCATACAGCAGCGGGGTAGGCCACTAAATCAAAGGAGTTGAAGCGGGAAGATCCGGTTGCCTGTGACACAAATCTCCCGCTTCATCGGGGAAGTTGTGCCGGTTGCTCAAAGAGTTACTGGCGATGGAGGCGAATCTGCCGCCCCGGAAGGCGGCGGCGGATTCGCCGACTATGCACTCGTTTCCCTTCACTGTCTGCGGATTTACCTCGATTCATCGTACCGCATTACGATCGACCTGCTCAAAGAAATGCCACAAATAACCGGAGAGATCGGCCTCAACGCGGCCGATCTCCCAGCGCCGTCCACGTTGTGTAAGGCGTTCGACCGGATCAGTATGAGCGTGTGTCGAGTGCTGCTGCGCCAGTCGGCGCAGCTGCACGATCTCTCTGAACACGCCGCGATCGACGCCACGTTCTACGAACGCTCAGCAGCGAGCCGCCACTACTGCCAGCGAATTAGCTACCGCGTTCAAAAGCTCAAAGTCACGAAATTAGTCGATACAGCGTCTTAAGCCGTCCTTGACGTTCACTGCTCAACGAACCGGGAAGGAAGCGACGCAGACCTTGCTGAGCAGATCGCCCGCCGGAACGCGGGCGATCTGCGGTCTCTTGCGGCCGATAAAGGCTATGACAAGCAATCGCTTCGTGAAGGATTACGCGACCTCGGGATCAGACCGCTGATCAAGCACCGTATCTTCGCTCCGTACGACCACGCACACAACGCCAGAATTGACGATAACAGCTACAATCAGCGCTCTATGACCGAAACCGTGAACTCGGCTGTGAAGCGCTCGCTCGGCTTCGCCGTGCGAGCGCAGACGTAGTTTCGTGAGTTCCGAGAAATCGCTCTGATGTGTGTCGTCTATAACATCAAGCGCTTCGTTAAACAGTGAATCACTACGCCTTACAGCGATTCAACACAGCCTGTCTAAGTTAACACGACCGTCATCTGCTGGGCGAACGTCACGTATCTGTCTGGCGCAGCCCCGCCAGCCGGCGTCCAACAGTGCGTCGAAGACTGCGTTCGTGAACACCCTGCCGTCGAAGGTGTCCACGACACTGCCGTCTACTATATGGGGGCTAATCTCGAAGTTGAACTCCACGTCGAGGTTCCCGGAGACTACACACTTCGCACTGCCCACGAAATCGAAACAGTGCTTATCGACAGGCTTCGAGATCTCCCCGCCGTCGGCGACGCACACGTCCATCTTGATCCGGCAGGAACGGACGAGTGGAAGGACGCCGACGAGGACGGCTCACCCGTCGAGTCTGACGGATCCGGAGACCAGCTCCACGACCAACGCACGAATACAGAGATACGCCACACTCCTGGTGTGTAATCAGTCGGCCGTCTGATTATCGTGGTCCGGCTGAAGGAACATTACGTTGACTCTCCCCACAGCGTCGAAATCGCGAAGCTGGTAGACGAGTTCGCGAATCCGTCCAGCTGACCCCTCACAGAAGATTGTTTCGAGACACCACTCGCCATGATGCATATGCTGAGTCGTCCCGATGATATCATCAAACTCGTGTTGGACAGTGTGGAGATCCCCGATGACGAGCGTGTGCTCGTAGTCGAAGGCGAGCGCAGCGACTGCGGTCCCGTCAAGCCCTTCGAGGGTGGTATGACGCTCTATATACTCTTGGATCGCCTCCCGAACAGCACGCGAGCGCGATTCGAGTCCTTCGTCTTGCCACGTTTCGTCGAACGACTCGAGAATTTCTCCGGGAATATTCAGGCTGGTTCGCATTAAGGGAATGTTAGCCGGGGACGCCTATGAAACTCATTATTACGGGATCCCCGAATCGGCCATAACAACCCCTATCAGTCCGTCAGTCTCGTATTCTTCTATATGGTGACTGGAGTACTTGGTCTTGCACTCGGGGCGAGTGTGCTCGGGCTCTCTCACGGGCTCGCCCCGGGCCACGGGTGGGCAATCGCGGCGAGCTATGCACTCGACAAACCGAACAAGTGGTTCTACGGCGCTGCATCGAGTCTCATCCTCGGGATCGGCCACCTCATCAGTAGTATAGCGATGGTGGTGGTCTACTTCTGGGCGCTTTCGTACTTCGGGCTCACACAACTCAGCTGGATGAATTACGTGGCGGGCGCGCTACTTATCGGGCTCGGAATCTGGCAGTATTTCAACGGGCATGACCACGGTACTGGATTTAATCACGACGGAGAAGAAGAGGAAGATAAGCACGCCCATGATCACGCGGACGACCACGAGCACACACATCGCACTGAAGAGACGTCCACGTGGGGGGCTCGCATTCGACGCGCCCTCCCATTCGTCGGTGAGTCCAGCCACGACCACTCGCACGGTCGCGTCGACGAAACGCCCGAGCGTGGCCTCTACGGGATGGTTGCACTCGCGTTTGCGCTTGGCTTCACACACAACGAAGAGTTTGACATTATTGCCATCTGTACCGGCTCGGCATACTGTCTCGAGTTGATGCTTCTCTACTCGCTCGCCGTCATCGTCTCCCTCGTCGGAGTGACTCTCCTGCTTGTGGCCGGCTATGAGCGGTACGAAGAGCGGCTCGAAGGATATGTCGAGTACCTCCCTACATTTACGGCAGCGATCCTCATCGTGATGGGGATCGGGTTCATCCTCGGGGTCTTTTGAAAGGACTGAATCTATACTTCCACGATGCGCCTATCGCAGGGTTATGTAGACGGTCGGTCGGACACTGTCCACCAAAGAATTGGCAGTGAAATTCCGGAAAGTGATACGAAGAGTGGATGTCCGAAAGACACTTGAGAAAGCACAGGAGAGCTCCGGGGTTGCCCCTGAGTGGATCCTCCTAATACTGCGCGTGGTGATCGTCGCGAACAGAGCTGTAGACGTGACAGTACTCCTTTCGACGTTCCTCGCACCGACGTTTCTCATCCAGCTGGTTAGCCCTGTCTTCCATGATGAACCTGCCGAGATTACGGGTTCCTCGAAATCGCACGCCTCGAGGAGATAGCGACTGCTTCGAGTTAGATTTTCTGGAGCGCGAGGCAATACCCAAACCTGCGATGAAGCTCGGTATGTGCCCTATTTAGCTTAAGTGAATATAGGAAATTGTTTTTATACAACATACGGTGAGGTCAACCGTTGTCCGTCAACCATCCACAACTGGGTACTGAAGACAGATCTCCAGTCGCTCGATGGGGTAAATCCGGATCACGTTGCGGTCGACGAGACTGTGATCCACTGAATGATAACCGAGAAGGGCTTCGTTGAAACCAAAGACGTGGGGCGAAGGACGGACGTAGATCTTACCGAGGAGGGGAAAAATACACTCTCCGCGTTTAGGCATCTCATCGAAAAGTGATTAGTATAGTTAGCGCTCAGTCGAATCGACCTCTTCCAGAGCTTCTGTAGCAACATCACCTAACTCCCCTGCCTCGATATGTGAATACCGTTCTCGAACCATCTCTTCGGAGTTATCGAGATACCGGGCCGCCACCGTGTACCCAAACGCGCGGACAAGTACCTCGCCCATTCCACGTCGACCACCGTGGGGCGCGAGATAATCGTGTTTCGGGTGGTCGATATCGACCTCTGCGGCCTCCGAGAGCCGTTGGAGAATCGTCCGTGCGCCGTCCGTCGTAATCGACGGCGGCCGAATGTCCTCATCGAGCGCCAGCAGTAGATCGCGAGCGTATTCTTCACGGCGCTCAGTAATTGCTTCCGGGAGTTCCCCTCGTTCGGCTAGCTCATCCTGGATGAGTCCTGCGAGCGTCCGTTGGTCGAACGTCGGGAACACCGGCCAGCGTTCCGTCGGTGGGTCCATCAGCCTTCGATAGCTCCGCAGTGGAGAGATTACTGGGTCGGGGAGACTGGCGGCGTCCCATTGCTGCTTCTTCCGGTAGACATCCATACTACCGTCGTCGAGCGAAATTTCCTCCCACCGGACGCCGCGCCGGCGTGGGTCGTTCGGATCCCGGAGCAGTTCCCCGACGCGGACAGCGGTGTACGCGAGAACGAACACCAGCGCCCGGTCACGAGCCGCCTTCAGCGCCGCGTAGCGCGCTCGCTGTCTGTCAAGAGGGTCAGTATCCCCCGGGAGTGTGGTGAACGTCTCGATGGCGTCACGGGCTCGCTCGTCGACGTACCGGGTCAGGGCGTGGCGCTGCTCGGACGTCCAGGCCTGCTGATCACCGGGCTTGCGACCGTCGTCCTCCGGCAGCGGCGCCATCGCACTCGCCCGCTGCGCGTAATGGGCTTCGAGATATCCCTCGTTGACGCACCACCCGCACCACGCGGAGATATAGCGATAATAGGTTTGTACGGTATTCTGTTTGAGCCCGCGATCGCCGGCGAGATGCCGGGCGTACTCCCGGAAGACGCGTTCATCGAGGTCTTCGAAGGTGGGCTCCTGGTCGACGTCGTCGGATACGATCCCGGTCCAGTCGTCGGCGCCGCGGTCGCCGGCGGCCCACTCGGCGAACCGCTCGAGCTCGCGTGCAGCGTTACGTCGGTAGTTCCCGCCGTCGCCACCGCGGCCTTTCCCCTTATCCTGGAGGTAGCGCTCGAAGAAATTCTTGAGTGACTGATCGGCGCGTTCTCGGGGTGTCATGGTTCCTCGTTCGCGTACTGGTAGGTCGGACGGACGTCCTCGAGGAGCTCTTCGACGATTTCCCAGAGAACCAGGGAAGGGGTCTCGTGTTCGAATGTAATCTCCCAGCGATCCTCCGTATCGGCGACTGAGTACTGGAAATGCGCCCGTCCGAGATCGGGATGGTCCTCGTCCTGGTGCCAGCCGGCGTGAAAGCCCGTGTTCGGGTCGGTGTAGTTGATACGGAACCAATCGTGAGGGTCCTGCCGATACCACTTGACGGTCAGCTCCGGCGAATCAGGGCCTGTCGGGGGATCCAGACGGGCCGGATCGAAAATCGCCCGCAGCTGCTTGGCCTCGATATCGTCAGGAACGTACTCGACGGCCGTGATCTGGGGAACACGGTCGAGGACGTCCCGCTTCAATTGGGTGTAGAGGTTCGCGTTCGGATCACCACCTGGATGCGGGACCGACATTCGTTAGCTGCTGGCCTCAGCGGGCTCTGTCGTCGGAGCGAGGAAGTCCCATTCGCGGATGGCGAAGCCAACGATCTGGATACGCCGCTGAAGGTGCTCCCACTCGCGGGCAATCTCACGGCGACGATCTTCCTCCTCAGCGTCAAGAGACTCGTCAGCGAGCGTCCCGCGAAGCTGGTTCGGTGACTCGACCTCGAATTCATTCTCCCAGTCGCGAATCTGCGTCTTCATATCGGCGAGACGGTCCGTGAGTTCCTCGACAGTGTGCCCGCTGTCTCGAAGCCGCATCGCCTCCTGCATTGCTTGGCGGCGGTAATCAGGGTAATACGTGGTGTGAGTCCCGCTTTCGTCACGGTGGAGGATGCCATCGTCGACGAGCCGATCGAGGACGCGTTTGGTCGGCTCGTGTGACCAGCCCGCTTCCGAGGCGATCCAGTTCGCCGTCTGAGGCTCCGAAAGCTGCCGGGCGGTCATCCTCACGCGGTCTTCACCCGTGGTCTGGCGTTCCATCAGGCCCTCGGAGTTCGATTCGTCTTCGGACATACAACACCGTTCGCGCTTTATCTTAATATAGGTTGAGGTCATTAGTTCTATATCGAATGCGTTTCTTCGCCATCGCCTCGACCTCGGCTGAGGAGAGTCAGAGAAATCTCAAACCCCGTTCTTGGCAGTTCTACCCCGGGGGAAGCGCCGTCGTGAGGCGGTTGCAGCATTCGTGCTTCACCGACGGCGGCGGGGTACTTCAAACTGGTCGTGATTACGGGCATAATCAGGACCACTTTCTGTTTTCGAACCTTCGGGAGAATTCGGGAGTCTAGAGTCTCTTACCGTCGGAATTCCGCACCACGGGATATTATATATCGTATATCGCTATACAAAATCTCAGGCCTGGAAGTTGAGACTACAGTGGGTTTAGCGGGGCTGTGATGCGTGGTTTCGACCGAATCGGTGAGTGGATACTGCTTCAGGTTGCCGTCCAAACGGCCATTCTTGTTAAAGTTCCTACCATATGGGCGATTTTCTGCAACTTAGGGTAGCGTTGCCACTCGGACGACGCTCTATCACGGGTAGAGTACCGTACTACCCGATTCCAGTCTCCTTCTTCAGCAGCGTGAGCGTATTGTCGGCCGTCACAATCGGCGCGCGTTCGTACTCACCAGTCAACTCGACTTGGACGAGTAAATCGACTGCTCGCCAAATCGAGTACAACAGACACGCAAACGCGAAGTAGAAGAATCGGAGCCCGAAATCCGTCGACGTCGTCGCAGCCATGAATCGCTTGATCGACCGATAGCCACTCTCAATCTCCCACCGGTATCCGTACTCACTGAGAAAACCACCACCCCGGTTGGACATGAACACCGAGTACTGTCGATGGTCGTCGTGCTCAGAGTCTTCTTTCCGGCGATAGATCAGCGTCGTCTCGTGCCACTCATTCTTGCCGAGATGGAGTTTGCGGTCGGTCTCGTATCGGTCCTGGTCACTCTGGAGCAACCGCTTGGCCTGGGCTTTCTCACTGGTCTGCATCCGCTTTGGCACGACGTAGGAGAGTCCGCGCCGGCTGATCATCTCCAAGACGTGCTGGCTATCGAACTCCCGATCCATCAGCACGTTATCGACGTGAATGAGGTCCTCAGCGGAGTCGAGCAGGTCCTTGACGATCTCCTTCCGTGACTCGCCTTTCCGTACCGGGCGGGCATCAAGGACGAGCGGGACAGCGTTGCCGACCAACTGGACTGTTGCCCACTGGTAGGCGTATTCGTCGGTCTTCTCCTTCGTCCCGATAATCTCGTCCTTGTGCCCACTTCGGTCACCCGTGAACGGGTCAGCTTCCGTGATATCGATCGCGATGATTCCCGCTCGAAAGAACTGCTCTGTCTCCGCGACTTCATCCAGTAGACGTTTCACTGCTTGGCGGTACATCTCGCGAATCTCCGCGATCGAGAGGTCACGAATATGCTCGCGATGGGCGTGCCCGAGTGGTGTCCGATCACGCGTTGACTCGCAAATGAAGCTCCGAGCCCCCTCGTTGGCAGCCAAGTTCTCGCGGAGACCGAGATAGGTCTGTAAGTCCCAGTAGGCGTTCTCATGGATCTCACAACCCTCACCACGGTCCAATGAGAACGCCGGGAAAACGACGCGGCTGATGTGATCTGTGATCGCTTCCGCCTGTTCCAGTACAGTCTGACCGTCTAGGTCGGACTCATCGGTGTCGTTACCTCGTTGGGGGAGCGTCTGTTTTGGGTCACGCGGAACGCTTACACCCGCGTTCTGGGCATTGATCAGGATTGTCCGGGCGGCTGTCTCAACCGTCTCACGCAACTCACCCGTGAAGCGCTCGTGCCAGCTGCGCCACAGCGTCGACTGATTCGGAATTCTACCGAGCTCGAGTTGCTCGCGAAGTTCAGGGTGGCACTCGAGGAATTCGACGAGTGCCGTCTCGTGGTCCCATCCATGGAGTTCTTTCAGCACGAACACTCGAAAGAGGGTGTTCATCTCGTAGCGCGTCGACTCCGTGTAGCGGTCGTGGGCCTCGAATCTGAAGTAGGCGATTGGGAGTGTGCAGATGAACTGCTCCAGTGAGTCGTGTTCGTGGTGAGTAAACCAGACTTCCGAGACGATTTGAATATCCGATTCTAATCCGGCGAGTGAGGTTTGATCGTACAACGGCGTCGAATCATAGACTGGCCACTGGACGTACGGCTGTTGAGCGATTCGTCGAAAGACCGTGCGCTGTGACTCCCAGGTCGCAACCACTACGAGATACTGGCCACGACCCGGCCAAGAATCCGTCTAACTGATCAGTATAGAGGATATATTCAGCAGGCGGTCGCCGTTCGTTTCATGTGACCGAGGTGGAACGGTGGTTCGGTAGGTGTGCAGACTCGATGAGTAGGCCAGCGTGTTCGTCATCGAACTGCCGTCACAGAGTCGACGGTGGGCACCATATGATATATGAATCGGTGAGCGGAAAGCAAAACCAGTGAGGACCGAGTATCAGAACCTCCTCCTGTTCGGCATATACAGCGTCTGTGGTGCGCTCGTCTTCGTCGGCGCGAAGCTGGGCATGCCGGACGTGCCGCCATTACTGTTCGCGGCACTCCGCCTCGACATCGCCGGCGTGGCGTTACTCGCCGTCGCCGGCTGGCGTTCGACGTACTGGCTCCCCCGCACGCGCCGCGATGTGCTCGGCGTGGGGGTCGTCGGCGTGTTCACGCTCGGTGTCATGAACGCCATCTTGTTCGCCGGCCAGCAGTACGTCACCAGCGCCGTCGGTGCGATCGCCTACAGTTTCATGCCAGTCCTGACGACGGGATTCGCCGTCCTCCTGTTGCCGACAGCCTCGCTCGACATCGTCGACGCATTCGGCATCCTTCTCGGATTCCTTGGAGTCGGTATCGTCGCCCAGCCGTCGGCAGCAGCCATTCATGCAGACCGTCTCATCGGATTCGGACTGATGATCGGGAGCGTTGCGATATTCGCACTCGGCACCGTGCTGACCCAACGGGTGCAACCAGCGCTTCCCCGACTCGCGCTCACCGCGTGGGGTGTGCTCCTTGCTGCGGTCGTAAACCACGGTATCGCCGTCGTCTTCGGCTATTCGCTGACCGCGATTACGTGGACGTCCACCGCCATTACTGGCGTTGTCGTTGAGAGCCTCCTCGCGACAGCCGTCTTGTACGCCGTCCATTTCGAACTCATCGACAGAATCGGGCCTGCTCGGACGAGTCTCAATTTCTATCTGCAACCAATCGTCGCAGCACCGATCGGATTGGTCCTGTTCGACAACCGATTGGCGACCGTGAGTCTGGTTGGCTTCCTCATCATCTTCGTCGGGTTCGTACTCATCGAAAGAGAAGTGATACTCAATACCTGCTACTCCGCTACGTAACAACAAACTCGACCCGGATTCCATGACCGGTACGCGGGAGAGTTTAGCAGGAGATTCACTAGTTACTACCCCGAAAAGAAACTGTGCGTGAACTTTTCTATGACACGCTCGCAGAAAGTAGTTTTACTCAAATCTCACTCCGCTACAGAGTGGCGAATACAAGTCGTCCTTCCCATAGGCTATATTACTTAGTAGTATAATTTGGTTATTGATGGCAAAGACTCAGATCCAGCTGGCCAAAGCAGGCGAAATCACATCTGCTATGAAACGAGTTGCCGAGCGCGAAAACTATGATCCGGACTTTGTTCGACAGCAGGTTGCCGACGGACAAGCCGTCATTCCGAACAATCATGCGCACGAATCGCTTGACCCGATGATTATAGGACGGGAATTTTCTACAAAGGTCAACGCGAACATTGGCAATAGCGACACGACTAGTGGTATCGAAGGCGAACTCCAGAAACTCCACACTGCGGTCCACTATGGTGCCGACACTGTGATGGACCTTTCAACCGGCGAGGATCTTGATGACATCCGTAGCGCTAATATCGAGCATTCACCCGTGCCGGTCGGAACCGTCCCGATTTACGAGGCTGTCAAGCGTGTTGACAGTCCCGCCGAAATCACCCACGAACTGCTGCTCGACATTATCGAGAAGCAAGCCAGGCAGGGCGTCGATTATATGACTATCCATGCAGGCGTGCTGATGGAACATCTTCCACTGACAGACGGCCGAAAGACTGGAATCGTCTCGCGAGGGGGGTCTATTCTAGCCCAGTGGATCGAAGAGAATGGGATGCAGAACCCGCTGTACACGAAGTTCGAGGAAATCTGCGAAATCTTCGCGGAACACGACGTGACGTTCTCATTGGGCGATGGCCTCCGTCCCGGTTGTCTCGCAGATGCGAGCGACGAAGCCCAGTTCGCCGAACTCGACACACTCGGCGAACTGACTCGGACCGCATGGGACCACGGCGTCCAAGTCATGGTTGAAGGCCCCGGACACGTCCCAATAGACGAGATCGCCGATAATGTCGAACGCCAACAAGACGTCTGTGACGGTGCACCATTCTACGTCCTCGGCCCGCTAGTCACCGATGTCGCGCCGGGCTACGATCATATCACAAGCGCGATTGGGGCGACCGAGGCTGCTCGTGCAGGAGCGGCGATGTTGTGTTATGTTACACCGAAGGAACATCTCGGTCTCCCTGACGAAGAGGACGTGAGAGACGGTCTCGCAGCCTATCGGATTGCAGCCCACGCTGCTGACGTCGCGAATGATCTTCCGGGTGCACGTGACTGGGATGATGCACTTTCCGAAGCGCGCTACGAGTTCGATTGGCGCAGGCAATTCGAACTCGCACTGGATCCCGAGCGTGCCCAAGAATACCACGATCAGACATTGCCTGGCGACAACTACAAGGAAGCTCGTTTCTGCTCGATGTGTGGTGTCGAGTTCTGCTCGATGCGAATTGATCAGGACGCACGGGATGCCGACGGTGAGATGTCTTCGATTGATGACGAGACTAACCTTGACGCTTCGCCTGCTGCGGATGTGAATCTCCCGCCGGTTGGAACCCATGACACGAGTCGCGTTCCTGATGAAGTCGAAATCAATGGTGTCACATTTACTCCTGCAGAATCACACGCAGACGATTAACCTTCAACAGTTCTGGAATTTATTTTTGGGCCACTCAATACGAGTGATCGCGACTTCGAAACCTGTGCTGACTATGTATCCTGTACTTACCGATTCTTCTCGGTCTATTTCAACCATTGTAGCGTGACCGACTCAGAGCGTCTATCTATCAGTCTGGACACTAGTGATTTCGAATCGTGCGCCTTCCTCGTCGCTGTCGGTCACGGTGATCTCCCACCCGTGAGCGGCAACGAACTGCTTGACGATATAC
This sequence comes from Halorubrum pallidum, assembly GCF_055380345.1. Lineage (NCBI taxonomy): Archaea > Methanobacteriati > Methanobacteriota > Halobacteria > Halobacteriales > Haloferacaceae > Halorubrum > Halorubrum pallidum. The sequence continues at coordinate 142,198 of NZ_AP043944.1, forward strand.
AGCCCAGGCCCTCACCGTTGGTTGAGTCCTCCAATTCAAACACCTGCTCACCTACGTCTTCAGAGATACCCGGCCCAGCGGCTGCCACGTAGAAGCCGTCCTTCAACTCACCAATCGTCATAGGCACGTCCGCAATCCCGTATTCGACCGCATTCCAAATCAAATTCTCCACCACTTGCCGGAGCCGACTCGCATCAGCCTGAATCGTTTGCTCTATGTCGATGACCAGCGTCGTATCGGCTGTTGGAATGGTCTGCCAGCACTCACTGTCTCCGCAAGATCAATCGCCTCGACCTCGCTCCGCCTCACCCTCCATCCTTATCTGAGCACTGCCGTGAATGGAAACCCAAGAATTATATCTTCGTCAACTGGCTTGGCTAGCGTGGTTTACGAGACAGGAAATCGCACCGTCGACGACGCTGTCGCCCGCATACTCGACGGCGAGACACTCGACCGCCGGGATGGACTCGCACTGATTGCCCAGCCGGTCGAGCCCCTCGCCGAGGGAGCGGACTACGTCCGCTCCCAGCTCGGCGACGACACTGTCGACGCGTGTTCCATCGTGAACGCGAAGGCGGGCAACTGCGCAGAGGACTGTGGGTTCTGTGCGCAGTCAGTCCACTTCGACACTGGTATCGACACCTACGGCTTTCTCGACCCCGAACAAATCCTCAAGGCGGCCAAGCAAGCCGAACGCGACGGCGCCCAGCGCTTTGGCGTCGTCGTCGCCGAGAAAGGCGTCTCCAAGGAAAAACGCCCCGACGAGTGGGACGACGTCATCCGCGCAATCCGCTTAGTACGAGACGAAACCGACGTCGAAGTCGACGCCTCCCTCGGGATCCTCACCGAAGAAGAGGCCGCGATTCTCGCGGACGAAGGGCTCAATCACTACAACCACAACATCGAAACCTCGCCGCGTTTCTTCCCCGAAATCGTCGGGACCCATGACTTCGAAGACCGCGTGAAGACGCTCGAAGTCGCCAAGGAAGCCGGTATGGACCTCTGTGCCGGCGTTATCCTGGGCATGGGCGAATCGCCTACCGACCGCGTGGACGCGGCCATCGCGCTCCAGGACATCGGGGTCTCCTCGCTCCCCGTCAACATCCTCAATCCGGTCGCCGGGACGATGTTCGACGACCGAGAGGAAGCACTCATCTCCACGGCGGAGACCATCAAGACCATCGCGGTCTACCGACTGCTCCACCCGCACGCGCGAGTGCGGCTCACCGGCGGTCGCGAGGTCAACTTCGCTGAGGACGAGCAACACCTTCCCTTCGAGGCCGGCGCGGATGGCATCCTCACCGGGAACTACCTCACAACCGAGGGCCAGTCCCCCGGCGACGACATCGAGATGATGGAGCAGGCCGGCATGGAGCCCAATACCGAGGTCAACGATTTCGACCCGGAAGAAGTGAAATCCCGTGATGGCGACTCGGCCGACCCCGCGGATACGGCGGTCGGGACAGCCACGAGTAAGGCGGAACTGTCTGATGACTAACACAGAGATACAGCAACAGCTATGAACGACATCAACTTCGCCGTTCTCGGCACTGGTGGTATCGGCCGTCGCGCACTCGAATTCTCCGCGGACAAAGACGAACTCACCCCTATCGCAGCCTGCGACCGCCATGGGGTTGCCGTCAACCACGACGGCCTTGATGTGGACGAACTGCTGGCCGCAACGGAGGGGAACATCGCTTCCGACGGCGGGACTACCGTTGAATCCGGCGGTGACGACATCAAGGAACACGGCGACGACAAGGGCGTCGTCGCCTCCACACAGGCCGAGCCGACGGAGACGCCCATCGAGGACATCATCGCCGAACACGAGGCCATCGACGCGGTACTCATCGCGCTGCCGAACCTCGAACACGACTTCATTCCGACTGTCGCCGAGCGCTTCGCGAACGCAGGCTACGAGGGCGTCCTCGTCGACGTGCTCAAGCGTTCACGTGTCATCGGCATGCTGGACGACCGTGAGGAACAACTGGAAGAATCAGGCATCACATTTGTCTGCGGTGCGGGCGCGACACCCGGCCTCCTCACGGGCGCGGCGGCACTCGCCGCCCAGTCGTTCATCGAGATCGAGGAGGTCGAAATCTGGTGGGGCGTCGGCCTCAAATCCGGCTACGAGGACAACCGCGGCACCGTCCGCGAGGACATCGCCCACCTCCCCGACTACGATATCGAATCGGCACGCGCCCTTTCGGACGAGGAGATCGAGGAAATCGTCGACGCTCACGACGGCGTCATCGAGTTCAACGACATGGAGCACGCCGACGACGTGCTTCTCGAACGGGCGGGTATCTGCGACGCTGAGGACGTGACCGTCGGCGGCGTCCTTGACCTTCGCAACGACGAGAAGCCCACAACGACGACCGTCAAAGTCACCGGTCGCACGTTCGATGGCGAGGTCGGTACCAACACGTTCGAACTCGACGACGACACGAGCATGGAAGCCAACGTGAACGGCCCTGCACTCGGCTACCTGAAGGCTGCCGTCCGCCGCAACTGGACCGGCGATTACGGCGTCTACGGGCCTGCCGAGCTCATGCCCGGGTTCTGAACCGTGCAGCAGCAGATGGATCGAGGGTTCGACCTCGAAGCACGCCTCCAGTCCCGGGAAGAGCGTGGGCTCCGTCGCGATCTCGCTCCTGTCGACCGTGTCGAGCCGAGGGCTCGCCGGGTGCCCGACCCCGGTTCCGACGTACCGGCCTTCGACGCCGATGCCGAGGAAATGCTGGTGTTCGCAGCCAACGACTACCTCGGGCTCGCGGGAGAAGCCAGACTGGCCGAGGCAGCCGCCCGGACAGCCCATGAAGTCGGCACTGGCGCGGGCGCCAGCCGGCTCGTCGTGGGCGATACATCCGCTCACCGCAAGCTCGAACACGCACTCGTCAAATCGAAAGAAACCGAGCGTGCGCTGGCGTTCTCCTCGGGGTACGCCGCCAACATTGGGACGATTACGGCGCTCGCCCCCGACGCGATCTTCTCCGACGAACTCAACCATGCCTCCATCATCGACGGCTGCCGGCTCTCCGGCGCCGATATCGAGGTGTACGACCACTGTGACGCCAGCGACCTCCGGGCGACCATGGATCGCCGTGCCCGCGAAGCAGATGGGGAGGAATCCTGGCTGGTCGTGACAGATTCGGTATTCAGCATGGATGGCGACATCGCTCCACTCAGAATGATATGTTCGGCCGCTGAGCGCCACGGCGCGTGGGTGATGGTCGACGAAGCCCACGCGACGGGCGTGTACGACGGCGGCATGGTCGGTCAGCTGGGACTCGAAGACCGGATTCATGTCCAGTTGGGGACCCTCTCGAAGGCGCTCGGTGCCCAGGGCGGGTTCGTCGCCGGGAATGAGATGCTCATCGAGTACCTGGCGAATGCGGCCCGTTCGTTCGTCTTCTCGACCGGGCTCTCCCCGCCTGCGGCGGGTGCCGCACAGGAGGCGCTACGTATCGCACGGGAGACGGACCGCCCCCAGACGCTCCAGGATCACGCCGATTACCTCCGGTCGAGGTTTGAGGACCTCGGCTTCGAGGTGCTCGGTGAGACCCACATCCTGCCCGTGCTGGTCGGAGACCGGGAGGATGCGGTCGCGCTCGATGAAGCGCTCCGCGACCGCGGGGTGCTCGCCCCTGCCATCCGCCCGCCGACCGTTCCGGTGGGGATGTCACGGCTGCGCGTCGCTCCCACAGCCGCACACACGCACGAGCAACTCAACCGCTGTCTCGATGCGTTCGAGGCCGCCGGCGAGGAGGTGGGGCTGCGATGAGTTTCTTCGTGCTTGGCACCGGGACAGGTGTCGGCAAGACTGTCATCACTGCTGGCCTCGTGGGCTGGCTCCGCGACCGCGGCCGCGATGCAGTCGGTATCAAGCCCGCACAGACTGGCTTTCCACCGGACGACGACGCTGGCTTCGTCGCCGAAGCCGCGGGAAGCGAGGACGCCAGTGTCTGCCTGCGCTATCTCGAACCCGCGCTTGCCCCGGCAGTTGCCGCAGACATAGAAGATGCTGCCCTCTCTTATGACGAGATCCTACAGGGTTGTCGGAGCGAACTAGAGACTGCCGACCCGGGTGTCGTCGAAGGGATTGGTGGTCTCCGGGTGCCGCTCGCTGAGGGGAAGGAGGTCGTCGACCTAGCCGCCGATCTCGGATTACCGACGCTCGTAGTCGCACGCTCGGGACTCGGCACGCTCAATCACAGCGCGCTGACCGTCAAGGATCTCGAACGACGCGGTCTTGACGTGTGCGGTGTCGTCCTCAACGATTACGCTGGCGAAACGCTCGCCGAGCGGACGAACCCCGACGTACTCGAATCGATGGTCGATCTGCCTGTGTACACAGTGCCAGGACTCGACCTGGACACGCCGGGCAAAGCGGTGACAGCGGTAAAGGAAAACCTTCCGCCGAGCGTATTACCTGAATAGCGCCTACGACGGACGCAGATGAATTGACAGATTCCGGGATTGATCCGCCTCAAAGCCGTATGCATTGAGAAGAACAGTCTCAACTTCTGGTGGGCCTGTAGTTGCTAATACCGGGTATTTGCTGTACGGGATTCCCAGTTTTTGGGCAAATTAATCACGCTTCATCTGCTAATCTCGGGGAAAAGCCCGCTACATAACTATCAAAAAGTCATCTACACACAAAATCCGGTAAATTTGAAGAACAGCGTACTGATGGCTCTACGCGAACGGGCGAATGCGAAAGTCAGAGAGCGGCTATATCAGCCCGGTCAGCTGCCGATCGATAAACGCAATGAATCGCTGTGCAGTTATCCGCGGCTTCGACCGGAAATCCACGTCAAGCCCAGCCTGAACGAGAAAATCGACCATCAACCAGGCGTTGTACAGGAGGACTGCGAATCCGAAATGGAACAGTCGGACGCTGAAATCCTTCGACGTCGTCCACGCGGTGAACTCCTTGATCTTCTTGTACGCCGTTTCAATCCCACCACGACGATTGTACTGCTCGACCTTCCGCTTCGTCTGTCTGCGGTCAAGCGCGATTTCATCCTCTGCGTGCGTGTTCGTATAGAACGGAACCGCAGCCTGATCCTCTTCAGGAATGAGTTCTTCGCCCTCATCAGCTGTCTCACCGTACCCGTACTGGTCGTCGTCAGGGTCACCGGGTAATCCGATGAGCGTTGTCGTGACGCGCTCGTTCGACACGCCGTGTTTCACCGCGCCACGTAATGCCCATTCTTGCTCGACGGACACGATTCCGCGCTCCATGTCCACGTTCCTATTGAGCCAGCGTTTTGTTCGGTCATTCCGTGGAGCTGGCATCAAGTACCTCATGTTGTGCTGTTCAAACGCTGAAATTGTATCTGCGGATGCGAACTCTCGGTCAGCGTACACGCATCGCGGTGTCACGTAGTGTTTCGTCATGGAGAGGAGTTCTCGAACGACATCCCCAATTACGTACGATTTCTCTTTATTACCTGGGTACGCTTGATTGTCGGTGAAGTCTGGGTTGCCGACCGGCAGCATCCCGACGACCATGTGGACGCCGTCTCCAACGAGTGTTGCAGTAGCGAATTTATGACACCACTTGTACTGCTTATGATCGGGTGTGCCGGTCACCCATTCTAGTCCGTCGCGTTCACCATAGTACGCGACGTATGTGATATCAATCGCCATGAAAACGGGGTCTGGGAAGTCAGCGTACGGTTTGATGCGGGTCAACGCACGGCGCGCTGCGTTATTCACCATATCGGTGATTCCCTGAACGGAAAGTTGGTGAATTGCGTTCAACAGCGTTTCTCCTCTCATTCCGTCCTCATAGAACGGGTCTTCAGTCGGGTGAATATCTTTGTTCTCCGCGAGTTTATCGCCGTGGATGTCCGCACCGCCATTCGCGGCTTCACCCTCCATTCCCATGACGGCCATCAACTCTAGAAAATCGTCTTGGTCGTAAATGGCATGCTCAGGACGAGGGATATCAAGCTCGGGAAACACGACACCAGCCATTTCGTCTAGCACTTCTTTCGTTTTCTTCCGAAGGAGACGTTGCTCTGTGCGTTTCGATTTCCCATCTGTTTCTTCGATTTTTAGCCCGGTGTGTCCGCCGATTGGACTGTCGCGTTCCGTGGCGATCTCGTCGATTGTTTTCGCTGTCGGTTCGATAGTCTCCTGTAGAGACTCGAATCGTTCTCGCCATGCACGAGCGAACGTGTCTCCGTGCGGGATTTCCTCCTCGTTGAATCCGAACGCTTCAGCGATCTCTGGGTTCGATTTGAGACGGTCGGACAGCCCAGTAACGGATTCATCCTCGGTTTTTGCCCACAACATTGCCAAGAACATCGGCTCGAAAGCGGTTGTTTCAGCGTGCCACTCAGGGTACGAGTCATCACGCTGGTACATTGAGACATCAAGTTCCTGACCGAGCTCCGCCCAATCAGTACCATGCTCTATGACCTCGTCAGCTTGCTTTGAGATCATATTCAAAGCAGGATCTGCACCGAGCTCATCGACAGTAGACGGATCACTCATCAAGCCACCCGTACACGCGTGAACGCGCGCAATGCGTCCGTGGGATACGACAGAATGCGATTGCGTCAACCATAGAGACAGAAACTCGAATATGGAGCATATGTATGCGGGTGTAGTTTCCGAATAGAGGGTTAAAAACGGTTGTATAAGGCCTATTGTCGGCTGTTCACCGATTTCTTGGCATCTCAAAAAATTCCAAATTGGAGTTAGACTGTATTTCTAAATGACTCGGTCTTGAAACCGAACTTGATGGATGTAACTCTTGAGGAGTTTCTACAGCGGAAAGGCGCAATTGGAATCCTAACGCTCCTTCACGAGCGCCCGATGACGTATTCGGAAATTGAACCGGAAATCGAAGTGACCTCGTCGACGATTGTTACACGGCGTGATGAAGCTGCGAAACTAGGTCTGATAGATGTCTCTCTCGGAAGAGGAGAAGTCGGGACGAAGAAAGTGTACACCCTGACGGATATGGGTGAATTCCTGACGGACAAGATGGCACGGGAGGGAATCCTCAGCAACTATCGAAAAATGCGGACGCTACAGCAGGTGTTGGACGAGCAGACAGAAAGCATCACACAGTGGATGAAAGAGAATCCGTCGCAGCTTCTACAGTTTGAGACTGCTGACGATGGAACTGTTATCAGCAGAGATGAGATGAAGGGGAATTCAGACGGTGAGACAAGTACACAATCTTCCCCATCACCGAATGAACGTGAGGAAGCACCTGACGCTGACAAGTACACAAGCAACTTGGATGACCCAGAAACTGAGCCACCTGAACGGCCGAGTGAGGGAGAAAACTTCCCACCTGAAGAGGAGTTACCTGTAGATCTGACACCAATCCAAGATTCTGATTCAGAAACCAGCGATACAGAGACGGACGATGGCGGGGGAACCACCGATGATGCATCGAGTGGGTCTGCTTCCGGATCAGAGCGTGCTCCCGATTCCGATCAATCAGCAGACTCAGAGGAATTGGGACAAGAAAAACTCGGAGAAGTATCCTATGAGAAATATCCGCCGAACGAAGAGGACGACACTGATTCGTAGGGGGTTACAGCTCTATGGCTCTGTTGAAATCCTCAAAATATGATAGGTTCTGTCCCCCTGCGGTCAATACAGTTTACAACACTATCGATATGCTCTCCGACTATGAGATCGTCGATGGAATTACTGTAAAGGAACGCGGGAAGATCTATCGAATGCCTGAAATTCTCGCAATCGTCGAAGCACTGTGACCTAATGGGCTCTGTTTTCTGAATGAGAGCGGTTAGTCATCTTACCAACGACAAGTTTGATCAGGAATACTATGGTTACGGCAAAAGCGATGTGGAATATCATAGTCACGACACCCCCACCAAGCGTTATTGGCAAACCGTATATGATGAACTCTAGTGGTGAAAGCAAGTAACTGAATGCGAGGTTGATGTTCTGGCTGCTGGTTTGAGTGAAGATGGGACTGTACCATGGGTACAGCCAAGCCAATGCCCAAACTGCTGCCACCTCCTTGTTGAAGACGTACTTTTTTAGAGATTCGCTGTCCACCATCGGTTCATTAATTTTCAGTATGACATAAATATATTCGGTTGATTGGAATTCAAATCCCGTCGATAGACAACGAATCTATTAGAACTTGTTGGGGCCTGCGCAGTTCTCACCGATTGGCTGTTTCACCTAATATTGTGTCTGAAGAATAGGATTTCAACAGAGCCAGCTCTATTGAAGTCCTCAGTAGGTGATACGTGTTACTCCCGTTACGGTCAATACAGGGGACTCACGAATCGCTCACTACAGTACAGAAGAGTTAGCATTTACCCAGTTCGATAATAGAGAGGTCGGAATAATATGTAACACAAATGTATAAGTGGCGCTATTATGAACTTATTTGTATGAAACTTCGAAAAATAGCCCTTTGGTGTGCGGCTGTCACAATGGTTTTATTCCTGATAGCTACGGGAGGTTCATTTATAGCGGGGATTGTATTAATTCCCACTGTCGGTGCTGGTTGGTTTGTCTTTAAGCCTGTCCCAGAAGATAAGAGAATAGTAGTGGTGACAATCGCTATTGTTGGGGCGCTTATTGCAGGTTATATCGCTCCGCTTGGAATTGAGGAGTTAGGTCAATACTTGGAGCTACGTGATCAGTTAGTGATTGGGTTGATTGTACTTGCCCTAACTGTTTCTCTAGGTACATCATTAGAGGCAATTAGGAGAATCACACCCGTAGAATAACGTAGAACTTTGACGATCTGTTGAAAGTATAGTCGGGTAAACTTCTACGCCGTTACGGCTGATACAGACTAATAAGACTCTGTTGAAACCCTCAGCAAGTGATATTTTCTGACCCAGTTGCGGTCAGTACAGGAGACTCACAAATCGCTCAGTACAAGTGAGATACGCACAGATCTGTCAGTACGTACCCTTCAGCAACCAACTGTTTCAGAAGAGAACATACCTAAAGATTCTGCAGGGCAAAGATCCGCTACTTCGTACGAGACTCGCTATTCGGCTCTGCTGTACCCCCGGACTTCTGAGCCGCTAGTTTGGTGAACTCATACGAAATAATTGCCAAAATACTAAGTGATTGCCAAAGAATTATTTAAATAAGAAAATGAATTCGATTGCACGTGTCACCGGGCGAATTCAAGACCTCTCCCGGTGGGAGATAACAATCCTAGCGGTTGCTGGGTTGGCGATTGGACTTGTATCCTCGCGGGTAGGGCTCCTTGGTCCACTCGCAGCAGTTCTATGGGTCCCGTTTATCGGTGTCGCTACAATTTGGATTCTCTTTGACTCAAGAGAACAGGGATTCAAATATCCGTCTGTGGTCGCACTAACAGTTGCTATTCTGCTGTTGCTTATCATTCCGGGAATTGTAGCACTTGCAACCTATTATTATAAAACCCGAATCCAATAAAATGCAGACAGATGATGAGTTGTACCGGTCCTTCTCTTTTAATTCAGATCACTCACAAACCGCTCAGTACAGACCAAAGGCCCACAATCATTATTTCGTCAGGCAACCACCATTATGTATGACAAGAATAATTTGGCTCTGTTGAAATCCTATTCTTCAGACATATTATCGGCTGAAACAGCCGGTCGACGAAGAGTGCTTATTGAATCCGGTTACGCGTCCTGTTCATCTCAAACCTCGCTGAAACCCCGTCCGATCAAGTACCCAACTACTGTAATCACGCCAGAGATGATTGCTCCGCTTCCAACTGGGAATATGAAAGCGCCCGGCCCCGCCATGATCGGGATGAACAGATTGAGTGTGAAACCAAAACATGGGCCGAATGCGAGTATCCAATTCCCAACGAGATCTGCGCCCTGAAACGCCCGGAAGACAACGATGGCGGTAATAAGGAGCGCACCCACCCAGACTATAGCCGATTGTACTGAAGTCGAGGGCTCCAAGTCCCAGACCCGCAACCCAGTCAACGTCCCAAGAACAAAGAGAAAGGCGGCTGTAGCCGCTAAAATCTCACTTGTTCGCTTGTTCAAAATCATATACATTCAAATTGTCCTACATTACGTATGTGCCTTGTGGGTCAAACCGAGATGGTCTAAGCGATCTGCGAGTTTCCTGTATTGACCGTAGCTGTGTCAGGATGTGGTCAGCTGCTGAGAGATTCAACCAAGCTCTGAGATTCAGCCCTCTCGATCCACGTAATTACGGCTCGTTTCTCCGAACGCGGTACGCTTGGTTGGCGTATTGAAATCGGCGTGTCTCGGCGTCAAAGCCAACAATCTCGTCGGCTGTTCGTTTGTTTGTGCGGAGAACCACCCGTTCAACGTCCGAACTCATATGCGCGAGCAGGTTGCGGTATCCGCGATTTTGCATCACCTGTTCAGCGATCATTTTGCGGTCGGCCGTCTGTGCTCGTTCAAGTGTGACTATGCCTCGATCCCCATCATCGGACTCTGTCTGCCACTCCTCGACGGTGACGGTCACTGTGTCTCCGTCTGACTCGCTTGTTACATCGTCCGTTGGTACGACCGAGATCGTCGGTGCGTCGAACTTGACGAGAGCGGCACTCTCTGATGTTGTGTGCCCGTACCCCGCCACGGCGGCGTAGTGGCCTCCACCGAGGTACGGAAAGTGATCCTCATGGTTGCTATCCATCTCATCAGCCGCTACCTCTATTGTCCACGATTCACTTTCACCCGCCGGGAGGTTTTCACAGATGCCGTCGTGGGCGTACGGGCCGATGTGAAACCATTGATCTTCCTGTAATTTGTATAAATCCCAGCCGCCGCAGCTGGTGGATTCCTGTGACCGATTGAAAAACGTAAATTCAATTTGAGTGGGTAATTCCGCTCGTTCGGTGCTTGGGCGGACGAACGCCTGTGTTGTTTCATCAGCTTTGTGGTACCAAGTAACGCCACCCTCACCGGGAAGGTCAGGGATCGACATACCAGAGAATTCTGAGTCAGATTCTGGCCCAGTTGAGTTCGTTGAATTAGTAGACCCAGTTCCCGGCGTATTGCAACCAGCGAGCCCGCCGAAAGTGGCCGAGAGACCAGCAAGGAGAGTCCGTCGGTACATATTCACCCGTTCCGCCTTATTATAAAAGGTCTTGTGGGGAGTTCTATGCTTTCAAACGGATTTCAAACCGAGACAGTTGGTCGTTGAGGGTGTGTACTGAGCTATCTGTCCTTCACCTGTACGGACAGAACCCAGTTCAGATATATCACTCTCTGAGGATTTCAACAAGGCCAATAATTTGGGCACTCGCAGCAGCGTACGTTCTTGTTGGACTCGGTTTATTTTACAGTTTAGCAATAGATTCTAGCGAGCTATTTTTGGGAATGACTGCTCTCATTTATCTTCTAATGAGTCCGTTAGCATATCTTATTTATAAAAAACGAGTGGTGAACAAGTAATCGGTCAATTCGCAGTCTTCAGCGGTCAACTGTTTCGGGCAAGAATCTGTCTAAACATGAGGACGTCCACAGGGCTCACTTACTCGACTGTGCGGTAGGTTCGTCCCCGTGTGTTGCCTTCTGCCTCGATTAGATTGTAGTGCTCAAGCTTCGATAAGTAGTTCCGGACCATGCGTTGCGTCTTCGGATCACCCACGCGATTACAATACTCCTCGTACAATTCATTCGGTGGGATTTCGCCGTACTCGGTGATGGTCTCGTATAGGACTTCCTGGTGGGTAGTGAGACGATCAACGGTTTTCTGCTTGATTTCCGATTTCGCTTCCGGAGTCACTTTCCGAATAACGTCATCGGGGATTTCATTCATCTGTTGAGCGTTAGCAGTGCGAGCAGCTTGCCGAAGGATTCCAATTGCTACGCGAGCATCACCAGCCGCGTTATTCGCAATCGATTCGAGTTTCTTTTTGTCGATAACATCGGGATTAAGCCCCCATCGGACACGATCTTGGAGGATAGCAACCAATTCATCGTGGTGGTATTGTCTGAAATGGATGCGAGTGGCGTTGGCGAGACGACTATTGATCCGGTCATCAACATCTGCGAAGACTCCCTGTTCATTGTTTGCGATGAGGATCATTGTGAGGCCGCGAATCCGGTACAGATCGTACAGGAGACTCTTGTCTTCTAGCTGGTCTACTTCATCGAGGATGACGACGTAGGGTGGGCCGTCGTAGTCGCGGAGACGGTCGAGGAGCTGGTCTCGCGGGGTTGACTGTCGGTGAATATCGATTGTTTTGTTGATGCCCTCTAGGAGAGTGTAGAGCGTTTTGAAGCGGCTGTAGTCCTCCCAGCAGTTGACGTACTGGTGGTTGAGGTCAACGACGTTCTCGCGGAGTCGTTCAACGGTGAACTGTGCGATGCAGGTTTTCCCGACGCCGGATGGGCCGTGGAGGCATCCGTCTTCAGTTAAGCAAGAAACCGCGTAACTGCGGTGGTTTATCGGGACATCTTTCGGAAGGAATGAGGAAGTCCAGTCTGTGCACGACAAGGACTCCTCATCTCGAATTATGCGTCGGCTCACTACACTGTTTCCCTCTGAGTTCCTCAAACAGCACGCCGAGGAACTCGGCGTGGTCGAACGTGACCGAAAGCTTCAGATTCCTGCCTTCGTCTGGACATTCGTGTTCGGCTTCGCCGCAGGCGAAAGCCGAACACTCGCCGGGTTTAGACGCTGTTACAACTCGACTGCCGATGAGACGATCTCACCGAGTGGGTTCTATCAGCGGTTGACTCCGACGCTTGCGGAGTACCTCCGCGACCTCGTCGAGCGCGGTCTCGACGAGGTCGCTGTTCCTGACGCGACAGCTGCTGATATCGACCGGTTCAGAGATGTGATGATCGCTGATGGAACGGTGTTGCGGTTACATGAGTTTCTTTCAGATCAGTTCGAAGCCCCCCATGAGGAGCAGGCTGGAGCGAAGCTCCACCTGCTCCATAATGCCACAAAGCAGACGATCGAACAGATTGATACTGCTGACGAGAAAGCACACGACAGCACCCTGTTCAAGACAGGGCCATGGCTTGAGAACCGTCTCATGCTGTTCGATCTCGCCTACTTCAAGTACCGCCGGTTTGCGCTGATCGACGAGAACGACGGCTACTTCGTCAGCCGGTTGAAGAAGAACGCGAACCCGGTGATTACGGCAGAATTACGGGAATGGCGCGGCCGCGCCATTCCCTTGGAGGGCAAGCAGCTCCGAGCTGTTCTCGACGATCTTGACCGGAGGTACATCGATGTAGAGGTCGAAGTGGAGTTCAAACGAGGACCGTACAACGGGACGCAGTCGTTGGATACGAAGAGGTTCCGCGTCGTCGGCGTCCGCAACGAGGACGCCGACGACTACCATCTGTATATGACGAATTTGACGAGGAAGGAGTTTTTTCCGGCTGATTTAGCGCAGATCTACCGATGTCGGTGGGAAGTTGAGTTGTTGTTCCGTGAGCTGAAGACGCAGTACAACTTGGATGAGTTCGACACGAGCGACGAACACGTGGTGAAGATCTTACTATACGCAGCACTGCTGTCGCTGCTTGTAAGCCGCGATTTATTGGATCTGGTCACTGAACAGGCGGATGATGAGCTCGTGTTTCCGACAGAGCGCTGGGCGGCGACCTTCCGGTCGCACGCCCAGCTTTTCCTCCACAAACTGGGTGAGTACCTCGGCTACTCACCACCGCCGCTGGTTGAACGACTGATCGAAGACGCTCAAAAGATCCACAGGCAGCGACCGATCTTACAAGAGACGCTCGCTACCGCTACACGTCCGAGGTGTGAGTCTTAACTGAAGACGAATGGCCGTGGAGGAATGCGGGGTCAGTAGAGTTTCCATCAAGAATGGGCTGTAGGACGCTTGAGAGCGTGTTGACTTCGGCGTCTCGGTGCGTCACCTCCCGTGGGATGAACTCCGGTTGGAGTACCCGAGCGTCCGTGATCATGGCTGTCGACACGAGAGGCGAGGCTAATAAATGGAAGTGTGGTGTTTCCGAATCTTCCGAATATGTCCTGGCGTTCTGAAACTGTGAGTTCACTGTCTCTCAGCAGAAGAATCGGCTGGGCTTTGTTGAAATTCTTAGTGGGAGCACATTTCTGCCCGGTTCCGATCAGTACAGAGGACTCACGAATCGCCCAGTACAGGCAATCCCTTACCGTATCTGCGGCCTGTATCTTGTACCGCTATCGATACATCACTTCGGACTGGGAGGAATCTTAGTGGTCAATACGCGCTCTCTACTCACCGGATAGTCTCTTTTCTCTTATTAAGTTAAATAATTCAACCAATCCCATAATTATATGCTGGTGAACAATTAACATGGTTGTATGCCTGCGAATACCCCGACACGAACGGCCCTCCAAGCCACCAAGTTACTGTTCGCCGGAGCAGTTCTTCTCGTTGCCGCAATGACGTTCAATTATCTTCCGCAACCATACTCTACGTGGCCAGCCATTGGATCAATACCAGTTAGTCCTGAACTCGTCGTTCCGGCACTACTCGGTGTCGTTGTCGTAATTGAAGCATTGGTAGAGAAATTCAGCATTGCGTCAGTCTTCCTTGCTATCTTCGGAGGGCTAACGTTCCTACTCGGTGCAGCGAGCTTATACACGTTGTACGCAGTCGAATCTGGTGGGGTATTCTTCATTGGATTCTTCACCATTATCGCAGGGATTCTCCTTGCTATCGGAGTTTTTCTCCACACAATCGTACGAACAGAACGCTTCAAAACTGCTTCTAAGGAACTAATAAACTCGATCTCTAATTAGTTTGGTTTGGCTGGCTCTGTTGAAATTCTCAGTAGGTGAGACGTCTTAACCCGGTTGGGGTCAGTAGAGAGGATATATCCAACAATCAGTACACATACTTCTGTCGACGTTTCGTACCGACAGAAGATCGTCACTCCGTCGAGCGTGTCTGAACGGCGAATCCAATGGCGGCATCCATAACGACGAGGAACATCAGAAGCCCACCGGCGGCTGCCGAGAACAATTCACCCCAGTAGACGCCACCTGACGAGTTCAATCTCTCCATGATGGCCCACATCGAAACGAGAAGGCAGGGCACCGAGACGGTAGCGAGCACGATGTCGGTTGGCTCACGGGTGTATACTCCGCGGATAAGTACCAGAAGTTCGACGAACAATGGCAGGATAATGAGGGGCAGTGATCCGATATCAAGGAAGGAAATGACCAACAGATGTGAGGGCGGGAATGGCAAGGTACGTCAACGTATAGATTACTAACTGTTATTTCTTTTTGAGGCTGAAGACAGATTCGAAATCGGGTTTCAACAGAATAATAAACGGAGGTGCGTGGTTATGTTGGAATCTCTGAGTCGATGTATCTCTGACCTGCGTATCCGAGGATGAAGCCAAGAACACCAAGTGGAACACCAAAGGCTAGCCCCCATCCGGTGCCGAGTAGGAGTGTTTCACCAACCCCCGGATCGACGGTTTGACCCTCTCCAATAATGTGGATGAAGAGCGCAGTCACGGGGGCGATACATAGCAAGAGACTCGCTACGAGGCTACGATTCTGATACGCCTGCCACGCAGACAACAGAACTAGTATTCCTACGGCCCCGTAGACAATCACTCGCCCCGGAATGAGCGCATAAACCGTCTGGTAGTAGTCGAACAGATAGAAGGTGAAGATGACGATGAAGAGGCTAGCAGCTAGTACTCCCCACCGTTTAGTCAAACCGAGATCATCACCGACGAGGAACGCTCCAATTCGGTTCTGACTCTCTTCCATATAGTGTCATTTGATTACATTTCTCATTAACCTTTCGGCGAGATTACGAATCTTCGCTCTCTCCTGTGAGCAATGCAGGAGACTCACGAATCGTTCAGTACAGGTGAGACACCGATTATTTGGCGCTACTGATGGAACCATGTAAATGCTTATAATCCAATAACTCATAGGTGGTACATATGGCCCTCCGTATTTGTGAGGTGTTCCTCGATTAGTAATATGAGTACCAATAAAGATCAAAAAATTACAAAGCGCAGATTAATGAAAATTGGGGTTGCTGCCTCAATTTCCGGATTTGGTTCTTGGTGGTTGTTTTTGCGGTCAGATCAGGATCCATTAGATAACCTCCCGGAAGAAATAGACTCAGTGGAGTTTGGTTGGGGTGAGACTCTCACACATAAAACCGACGAAAACATACCCCCATCTGAGAAACCCATGATAAACTTCGACAGTGAAGAAAACGAAGTATATATCGAAGGTATTCTAACTTATGGTTCAAGTACATGTAATGCGATAACAATTAGGAATCTTGATTTTGAGGATGTAAAGAATGAATTACATATTGGGGTTGGTTGGATAGAGGAGGGGAATAAGTCAGGATTGTTCACCGGTTCATGTACTGATGATTTGGATCATAAGCCATATTTTGTTACTTTAGAATTGGAATCGAGTCTTCCAAGTAGAGTAGAAATAGTTGAAAATCATTTCGACCCCACTGAAGATGACGATACTCATGTTGTGACTAATAGAATGGAATACTCTGAGTAATCACTCTCAAAGTTAGGTCTTTACTCTATAGCAGCAGTAATGATAGTGTAGGTCTTCTAATATCTTATATAGATGGAAGCGGTTCTGATGAAAAGGGACGTTTGCCCCAATTTATCCGAGTGAGATACCGTATCTCCCAGATAACGCACGACGATGGGCCGCTATCTTCCTGTTGTTGGCATTTATTAGTGGATTTGTCGTCTCATCCTTAATATGGATTATTGGTCTCTTCTAAATCACTCAGTCCGCTCAGTTCGCACTCTTCAGCGACCGGCTGTTTCGGAGGTAAGTGTGTCTGAGGAAGCGTATTTAAACATAACCAACATTTTCTGACGGGTGGTTTCGGTGGAGATCGTCTAAATTGAATCCCGTACAGCAATCTTGGCATCCGCAACTACAGGTGGGCGTCCATTTTCGAGTTGTTTTACCGATCTATAACGTAGAAACCCGTTCTCTCTGGTCAGATACGCGAATATAGTTCGTCGGGCAGCGATGGACGCATCCAGAATTCATGCGTCCCGTGCCCTTGTGGAGGTGCATATATGAATAGAATACTTTTCATGCTATTTGACCTATTCCAGTAAACCTCCTTCCTGAAGAGATGGACATCCCCCCGTCGTTCTCCTTGAAAAGAAATAGAATGCTATTCAGACTATTTTGAAATCGCATTCTTTCGTTCTTGCTCGAACCGTTCAGCCACCTCGTCAACCAAGTCTTCCTCTACAACCGTGCGCAGCAACGCATCAGTCATCTCACGGACAACGATATTCTGATAGCCGCGAGTACTTAGCTCGCGCTCTAATTCGTAGTTCAGCCAGGAATCGAAGTTCTCGATAGTCTCTTCGCGAGCGTAAAACGGCCGTTGATTGGCTGCCTCGTATGAAAAGGCAGTATCTGTCATCGGGTCCAGTTCCTCGACGTCCCCCTCATCCGGTTCGTCGACGTGTTCGGTTGTCGTGTCTGAGGCGGGTGGCTCGCGCGGTTCCTGTTCACTCTTCGTCTCGTCCTGATCGTCAGCATCGTCATCCAGCGTCTGACTAAGATCTGCGAACGGGTCACCGTCGTCAGCCATGCCGGACCACCTCACCGGCCTCGACGATGTGCGCGAGTTCGTCGAAATTCTTCAGTTGATCACAGTTGGCGTCGTAGTCCAATAGCGGTTTGCGTTCACCGTACGCTTTCGTGATACTCGTTCGGTCTCGGATACCTGGTGTCGGACTAATGTCGCCGCTGCCCACAGCCTCCCAATCCGTGATTCGAGCGAAGTTCGGAATACGGTCCTGCAAGCTGTTGTGGGAGTTCAGCCGTTCGAGGAGCTGGCGATCTTGCGTTTGCTGGTCGATACGCCCATCCAGCATATTCGGGACGAGTGCGAGGACGTCGACGTCCATGTGCTTTCGCAGCGGAGCAATCTGGCGCTCGATAGTGCGTTCCAGTCCGGACATCGCCTCGTTGCCGGGCGCTAGTGGAAGAACAAGATTAGACGTCGCGACGAGAGCGTTGTCGGTCAGTCGCGAGCGATATGCGGGCGAGTCCGTGACGATGAAGTCGTATTCGTCGCCCAGCAGCGGCTCAACGACTTCGCGCTTCAACAGAGCAGACGGCTGGAAGACGTCACCGACGACGATTTCTCGCTCGACTTGCTCGAGATCCTCGCTCGAGGGAAGGATATCGAATTCATATTCGGTATCGTAGACGACTGAGGTTGGATCTGCCTCATCGAAGAATACCTCACCGATGCCCTCGTCTGTATTGTGATAGTGGTCATCGAACCCGAGACCGACTGAAGCGTGTCCATTCGGATCGAGGTCAATGAGGAGGACATCATGGTCGTGGGTGGCGAGTTGACGCGCGAGATTCACTGCGATGGTTGACTTGCCAACGCCACCCTTCAGCATGCAGACTGAGACAGCCCGAGAATTCCCCGCTGTATCCACGGATTCGTACGGGCTATTTGGGCTATTCGTGCTATCTATGCTATTCCCGCTATTCGTTCCCGCCATGCTATTCTGGAATAGTGCCCTATCCCCTCTTATAACTAAGGGCAGTGAATAGCCCGAATCGCCAAGATAGACCGAATAGTTTGAATAGTAAGAATAGCATGAATAGTATGAGTAGCAAAGGTAGCCTGAATTGTTAAAATAGCATAAGTAGTATCGATAGAAAATCTCTATGAATAGGATGCTATCTTAGAATAGTATCCGATTTCAGAATACCCCTAATAGTGCAGGGCTAGTACGTGCCGCAGGCGAGAGGATTCGTACCTACTCCGTCCCTTTGTCAATGACGGCCTCGTCCAGTCTCTTCCAAACAGTATCGAACAGCGGTGGATCACCGGTCAGGTCTGGAAGTGAGGTTTCCCACTGGCGCTGAATGTCCTCGCGCTGGTCACCCGGCAGACCTGTGGTGAGATCGACGTCAAGGTCGTCGTGGTCGCACTTTGCTTCGAAGGCAGGCAGGACAACGTCGAACTCAATCTCAACAGATTCGGTCTCTAAGAGCTGATAAAGATCGTAGTAGTCTCTGGCAGCACCCCGTTGGAAGATCGCCCGAAGTTTCTCCGCGAAGATCTCTTCGACACTATACGCCTGCAGTTCGAACTCCGGGATATCCTCGTAGGAGTGCGTATGGTGAACCGAGTCGAATGCGACGTACTCGTCGACCATCACGTCGAGACTGGTCGTATTCGGATGGTCAAGCACCGCCCGATACTGGATGCTCATGTCGACGTAGTGTGTCGGATAGTGTTGCTGGCGGGACTCGTGGTGCTCGCTGATGGTGAACTCAATCCCGGAGCGCTCGGTAACTGTGTCAAGGACATCACGGAGGTCGTCTTCTGATTCGTTGTACTGACCTTCGACGCCGAAATCGAGATCCTCTGAGAATCGCCACGACTGGGGGAAGTACAGTTTGCTCAGCGCCGTTCCACCTTTGAACATGAGGTTCTCGCCAAAGTCACTCGTGAAGATACCCCAGAGAATCCAGGAGTTGACGTAGTTCTTCTCAGCATAGCCCTGGCGGACACCTAGCTCACGGGCAAGGACACGGAGTCGGTTTTGACTGATCATTAGAATCAGGACTCCGTCGGACCGAGCGTGCCCGGGTCAACGTTAATTCGGAGGCGATACTCACTGTCGTATAATCCCTGCTCGCTCTGCGTCGGGTCGAGCAGCGAATACCCGCTCGTGAACGACGCGACGAGCGTCTCACGCGTTGGGAGGTCGATATCCAGTTGGTCGGCAAGGTAGACGATTCGCTTGGTCGCCGCACCGTTGTCGAGTCGCTGGAGGTACTCACCGACGGTCGCCCACGAACAGTCCTGGTCGTCCGCGGCGACCATTGCTTTCGCGAGTTCTCGGATACCACCGCAGTACTCGGGATGGTCGGCACAGTCGACGAGCGTCTTCTCCAAGTCGGCGATGTTCACGGCGGTCCCCTCAATGGACGTCGGCTCGTAGCCGAAGAACTTCCGCTCGGTGACCGTCGCAACGCGATAGGGGACGCCGTGAATCTCGCGACTCTGGGCTCGCGTTGGGGTGACGACGTAGACGGTTCGAGGAACCTGCTCGGTCAGCCCGTGATGGCTGAGGGCGCTGTAGTAGCCGATGTACATCGGCTCAGCGACGTGCGAGGCGATGAGATACTCGTGGGTCGTATATACGGCCTCTTCACCGGCAGCGAGTGGGATGATGAGATATCGGCCGGGGAGCAGCCGATCCAGCCACCCTTTCTCGGTGAGTCGGGAGGCGATCTCGCGGGCGGTGTTCGGCGCGACCTCGAGTGTCGCCTCGATATCGTCGATCGAGATGATTTGGTGGCCCTCCGCGGCGAGATGCGAGAGGAGTCGGCTCTCACGGGTCGAAAGTCCCTGCCGTATAGTTTGGGTCTCTTGTGTGGAACTCATACCTGCATTTCGTACATAGAATATGAAGCCCGGCAGGCTTCAACGTTGCGCCTCCTCCACCCTGCCGGGCAGACACCGGATTATGAGCCTAGTTAGAGTGATTGAGGGCCGGTATCGACAACGCTGGCAAATGCGACGTTCTCTTGGACCTGGTCGATTTCGATGGTCGGCTCGTCACCGGGCTGCGCACCTGGAATGATAACGACATAGCCGCGTTCGACCTTCGCGATTCCATCGCCTTGATCGCCGACTGTCTCGATCGTCACGTCACGGACTTCCCCTTCAGTGACCGGTGGGGTAGGTGGTCCAGAATTTCGTTCGGACGAAGCGGGCTGCTCCTGTGCTGTGCGTTCGTCAGCTGTCTTCGTCGAGGATTGTCGTTGCGTGAGTACGCCGATCCGGTATGTTTCACCAGGAGAGATAGCGCCGTGATCAATCTCAGTTTGCGGAACTTCGAGTGTATATGTCTCTCCTCGTTTTTCTACAGTTGCGCTAAACAGACTCTGGAGCGACTCTGGAACCTCAACCATACGCTGACCTACAGCCCCTGGTAGTTAATCGGTTATCTTCCGCGAAGATAGGTATCTATTCAGGAAGGCTCGTGTTTCCTGGAATTTCCGGAAAACTATGAGGTGCAATTCCAGCAGAATCGCCTGCCAGCGATACAGTATCCGGGTAGAACCCAATTACAAGTGCTTCCTTTCCGGAAGCGACCCGGTCACTCTTATATGACCTGCCGCAGAATCACTTTTATACCGAATTCATGATACGCGATGCTCGCGTCCTCCGCGCCGGGTTCGTCCCTCGAGAAGTCGAGCATCGTGACGCCGAAGTCAACCACCTCTCCAGCGTTCTCGAACCCATCACGAATGGTGAACCCGCCGATACCGCCATCGTCACTGGACCGAGCGGCACTGGGAAAACCTGTATCTCACAGTTCGTCACCGAGCGCCTTCGCGAGGAGGTCCTGGACGTCGAAGCGACCTACGTCAACTGCTGGCGCAACTATACGCGCTATCGGACACTCTACCAGATTCTCGATGATTTCGGCGAAACCATCGATATCCACCGACAGTCGACGCCCCATGACGAACTCATCGATCGGCTCCAACAGTACGACGGGCCACGGACAGTCATCATCCTCGACGAGGTCGACCAGCTCGAAGATCCGGGCGTTATCTACGACCTGCATAGCCTGCCGCAGTTCGCGGTGATCTGTATCGCTAATAAGGAAGAAGACCTCTTCAGCCGCGTCGACGACCGCCTCGTGAGTCGACTTCGATCCAGCGAACACGTCCGGATGGACAAGTATCACGACGAGCAACTCCACGACATCCTCGCTGCTCGTGTGAAAGGAGGGCTCGACCAGGACGTCATTACGACTAACCAACTCGACCGTATTGCCGACGCCGCTGCTGGTGATGCTCGTCTCGCGATTGGCATCCTTCGGACCGCCGCGAGCAAAGCCGACCGCGAGAGTAGAGAGCGAATCACCGATGATATCCTCCTCAACGCTGCGGAAGACGCTCGCGCTCAGATCAAGCAGAAGAATCTCGACTCGCTTATCCCGCACCAGCGGGTCGTCTACGACGTCGTCCGGGAACACGGGCCCCTCGGGCCAAGTGAGATTTACGACCACTACAAGCGGAAAGTCGACGATCCACGGACAAAACGCACCATCCGCACGTATCTGTCGAAGATGACGCAGTACAACGTCCTCGAGGCAGAGGGTACGAGTCGTGACCGCGAGTACTCGCTCGTCGATTCGACGGCACCATCAGTAACCCAATAAGCTGCGAAAATCCAAGATATCATAGACACGTTCTCATATCTTCGTTACACCCAGCCGGCAAACGCTCGAACCAAGTGATATTATGAAATGTCCATCAGCGGTTCGACTGAAATACGATAGGTTTGAAAATGTGATGCCTAGAGAGATCAGTAGTATAAGAACCCTTTAGATAGAATGGTTAGGAATGCTAATTCTGTTTTCTAGTGGGAACGGATAAGTGGTGTTTGTTTTAATCTATCCTCTATGCGCGGAATTGCTGAAAGTTGGATCGATGAATGTGTGGAGGATAGCGCTGAGGGGTCTATGCTCCAAGTGTGGGCAGAGGTTGATGGTGGCTGGAGAGTATATTTTGCTCTTGGGACGACACAATCTTTGGATGAAACGGTCCATGAAGTGCGTCAAGATTGTTTCGTGGCGGTCGATCCTGTCCCCCTAAGCGATCTATTAACACTGATTCCGGTAGATCCAACTGATAGAGTCGATCGGTTTGAGTCGACGCTGGAGCGAAGTACACCCGATGACGAGCAGGTTATTGATCAGCTTCAGGGCGATGTGAGGATGGAGCGTGTATACCCGAATGATGATCTACAATGGGGTTCGACGCGACCGGCTTTACAGTTTGAGCACTGGGTGAGGGAAGATGAGATTCCAGAACTCTCAGACGACCAGCAGGCGAAGGCCCATGAGATAGTTGAAGAGGAGATTGGCGTTGATTTGACTCGGTATCACGACTACTGGGGAAGCTTGGTTATCCAGTTTGAGGACTTCCGAGTCGACGCTGAGTTCGACAATCAGTGGAGAGTAGACCTGAACGCCGACCTCGTAAGTCGGGAAGACGTTGCTGTGGTATTGGAACGAAGGGAGTACGGAGAGCTTCTATGGCAGGACTCTATTGAATTTGAGGAGGATTCTGGTGGCGGTGAAGGAGCGCGAAAAGTCGTGATTTCGTATGGTGGCGACGAAAGCACTGGTTTTTGCGAGGTTGAGCAGGCAAATGGATCAAGTGAAGAACTCATCAAAGTCCTAATCAATGGAGAAACTGTAAATCAGCAGGATTTCCCCGTGGCTCGTAGAGTAGTCACCGATATCACCATCGGTGGCACTGGCCAAAGTGATTCTAGCTCCGATGAAGATCCGCCCGAACTGTATCCAGAATCAGACCTCAGTGGGCATCCCACTATAGTAGCTGGGGAGCAGATTTGGGATAAAAGGAAAATTGATTTCGGAGGCGGGACTACGTCAAGGGGGTGGATAACTGAGGCAGAGAGTGCCGTTGCGGATAGGGCACTTGACAGTATTCAAAGAGATGTTTCTTCAACCGTAAAGGTGGTTGACCCGTATCTGGATGTCGACGGTCTGACGGACTTCGTAGACAGTCTAGATTCTGATATCGATGTCTGGTTCATAACTTCGGTATTACGAAATGCATCGCAGCTGGAAAGCGAATTGACCAGGTACAAGAATCAGGGACAAACCGTGGAGATTCTAAGGATCATGGACCAGAATGGCGGTCCGAAGCTAACTCCGCTTCACGACCGGTTCATTATCACCGAAAAAAGCCGGAGTTGGATACTGGGGACGTCTTTCAACTCGTTAGATACGAACGTCTCGATCATCTCCGAGCTCCCTATGCGTGTTACTCAGACTTTAGATAGACAGTTCAACCGTTGGTGGACAGAACCAGTTGAGCAGAAAGACGAGAGGCAGAATTGCAATAAATCTAGAAGTGGAATCAGCCAGCTCTGATTAGAGGTAATGACGAGACTATAGCCAGCATTGGTTGACGAAGCTGGTACAGTTTTCCTTCGAAATGAACCTGCTAAGTAGACATTCTATCCGAAAATCAGTATCGGTCATCTCGAGCTAAATTCGTCGAGTCCCGATTGTTCGTGATCTAGGGGTTCGATTACTGTGGCGTCGTCATTCCCTGAACTGTTGACCCGCGTCGAAACTTCGTACGCAGTCAAGTCCTCCTCCGGATAGGGCTGGCACAATTCCTCGCGTTCGTCCGGGCTAGCAGTGAGCCATGTCTCCTCGTCGCCGTCGGGGAGGACAACCGGCATCCGGTCGTGAATTGGTTGCATCAGATCGTTCGGTTCGGTCGTCAGGATAGTCACGCACGGGATGGCTGATTCCTCTCCTTCCCAGACCTCCCAGAGGCCGGCCATCGCGAACGCCGGGGCGTCCTCGCGGTAGATTCGATACGGTTGTTTGGGCCCGCTGTCCCGCGTCTGCCACTCGTAGAACCCCGACGAGAGAACGAGACAGGGGCGCGAATCCCAGGCATCGCGGAAGGCTCGTTTCTCGGCTGCCGTTTCAGAGCGAGCGTTGATAATTCCCTCGCCGGGGTCGTCCGCCCACGACGGGAGGAGGCCCCAATGATACTGGTCGATCTCGTCGGCGGCCCGGTTGGTGATGACGTCCAGCTGCTCTCCAGGGGCGATATTGTATCTCGGGACGTATCCGCCATCCGTGACGACCTCCGCTTCAAGGTGCTTCTCGAGGTCCTCCTGGGTGGCGAACAGCGCGTTTCGCCCACACATATCTCCCTTCTCGAGGAGAGTGAGCATCAAAGTATGGTAGCTGTGCGGCGTAGAATGAGAGCAGGAAAGCCGTCAACAGTGTTAACCAACAGTTAGGAGTTACCCTACGGAGTGTTGGTTAATACAGGTGGCTGCCGTGTACCTAAATTCAGTTCCTGAACCGCTTCTAGACGGTACGTTCCGAGAGTCAGAATCTGAATATTGGAGAGCGTTTCTTCGGCCCCTAACCGAAGGTGGTTTAGTACTCTTCGCTAATGCAGCTGTTTATCCATTCGATAGCGACCTGGCCATCCATTTCGGTGAATCGATCGATTTCTCGATGATGAGCGATGGCGTTGCGGAATTCTGCGAAGTCCTCAAACCGGGTTTGAACCGCTGATTTCGATGGTAGATAATCCCCGAAAACGTCCCAGCGAGCGTTGATAATCTTTGCGTAGTCCATCACGTTACAGAAGTCAAGTTTGTCTCGATCAGAGTCGACAGTGAACTCGGGATTACTGTCTTGCTCCTCGCTAATACGCCGCTGAACGTTCGAGTTCACATCGTTCGGGACTTCACCCCAGAACGTGCCTCCATCGCTTGCTAGAGTGAGTTCTGTATCAATGAAGTCCCGAACCAAAACCTCCGTCTCTTTGACGGCGCTCTGAGGGTCATTTCGGAGATCAGACTCGAGAGCAGAATACTCCCCGATTAGTTCCATGAATTCGGAGTATACGAGTTCCGCCCGCTGTTCCTGGAACGTATCATAATCGTTGTCCCAGATACCCGAGTCCTCGTCATGGGGGATAAGGTGCGAATCCATGATTCGCTCAAACTCATTTACATCATTTGCGAGTCTTCCAAAGTACTCTTTTGCGGAGGTGTCCGAGAGACGGCGGTTAAGCTCGGCAGGAATGAAGGTAATGTCCATAATGCTCTTCCGCTCCTTTTTCGAGTAGTCTAACCCCCGAAGATAGGCGTTCGGAAAGATGTGATGCTTGTTGAGACGGAAGTCAGCGTACTCGTTTTCCGTTAGGTCGATTTCTGAGCCGTCCTCGAAGTGAAGAGGTCGGTTCCGTGCAAGGAGACAGAGGAATGCATTCCTGAGGCCTGAAGTGGACCGCTTGATATTGGTCGTTTTGAGGCGTTCTGTGCTAATCTGCGGCGTGAAGTTGATTTCAACATCTTCTCCTGCGATGATCCTGTCGATCAGTTTGCTATCTTCAGTCATTCTGGTCTGTGCAGAACTGCTGTACCGACCCGAGAGAGCGACCCGCCAGAACCAGCGGTCTATCTGTTCCTGGTGGTCTGGGTCGACATTCCTGCGATCTGTCTCATACATATAATATGCGAGCACAGGAATCATTCCTTCGTACGGAATGAACTCGGACCGTTTCACTCCGTGTTGTTTTCTGAGATAGCCAATCGCGGAGATCATAGCCTCCTTGGTATCCTCCCAGTTCTCTCTGACATCATCGGGATCGAGATTCTTCTGAGCGTCCGTGCTGCACGTTCCATCAATGTTGAGAGCCAGGGTCTGGGTCACGGTACCTCTGTCAATCTCCCCGAACCCGATCTGGTCTAAGTGCTCGAAAATATCCTCGTCGATGCGGCTACGAAGATTGAAATCCCTTGACCAGATGTTGGCGTTAACTATATCGAAGCGGCTGAGTCGCGTCCCTTTCTGATTGATCCGCTCGAAGATGTTTATGACGCTCTCAACTTCGTTCGTCTTGACGATGATAAGCGGGAGTTCGTATTTCGTCAGCGCATCGTTGCAATCAGTGAACGCCTCATATCGATCGCCCTCTAACTCGTCGCGAACCTCCCGTTTGTCGTCCCAGATGTCACAGACTCGTACAAGGTGGTCGGCTTTGCCTTCTGCAACTTTGAACGTCTCTTCGTCAAGGTCAAAGACGATGCGGCTGTAGTCCGTGTCCGCATATTTCATTCCGTTGAGCGTAACGTAGAGCGAGGTTAGCCGTTGTTGGCCGTCAAGCACGAAACTGATTTCGGGGAATTCGGACCGCTGGATTTCTTCAAGTGAGGGCTGCTGGAGTTCGTCGACATCTCGGAAGAAGTCCCACATATCGTGCGGGACTCGCCAGAAGAAGAAACTCCCAATGGGGTAACTCTTGTAGATACTGTCGAAGAGATCGACGACGTCGGTTCGGTCCCAGACGAATTCTCGCTGGAACTCTGGAATGCGGTATTTTCCTTTCCCGACCTGAGTAATTACGTCGTCAAGACGTCGGTCATCGACGTCCAAGCTCACATTCCGCATAGAGAATCACATTCGCAGTCGAGTTATAAATCTGTGTGGTTGACCCTTTTCCGCCTCGTCAGCCAGCGTATTCTTGAAACAACCCGGAAACGTGGGTTCAGAGAACTATAACCCGAATACTGCACGCCGTTTAGACTACCAGCTCTATCGTTCTATGAAACGTGGAAACGACACGCCACGCCTTATCGGACACTTCTCCGTCTAGTGAGGTATGTCCGAGGGATCTCCATCGAGGTCGCGATCAACGAAGAGCGAGCTGGCGGTGAACCAGCCGACGCGTGGCGCAGACCGCAATCAGCAGTCACTCACCGGGACGGCCGACCAGCCGCCTGACGAGTTCTTGTTTCCCTCACTCGATAACGGCATCACGCTCCTCGATATCGAGGGAGGGCGTGGCGTCCCCATTCTCCAGTCGCTTGTGCTCGACCACCTCCTGCTGAGCGACGGACCGGCCTTCTGGATCGACGCCCACGGCCACGCGACAACCACCTCACTCGCCCGCCTCACGCCCAGCCAGCGCTTACTCGACCGGATTCACGTCGCCCGCGGCTTCACCGCCTACCAGCACTACGGCGCGCTCTGTGACCTGCCCGACGCCGTCAACCAGCACGTCCAGCAAGCCACGGCCGCGGACGCTGTAGCAACGCACCGAGAACGGCAGAGCCACGAGCAGGAGACCTCGCCACACACGCCGTCGCTCATCGTTGTCCCGGCGCTCGATGCCCAGTACTGGGACGACGATACCCTGGGGGAAGAACACGCGCAGACGCTCCAGGCGCGAGCTCTCGCTCGTCTCAGTACCTATGCACGGGGCTACGATGTCCCCGTCCTCGTCACGCGCACGACTGCCAACGAGTTCACGGCGCCGATCGAAACGACCGCCGATCATCATCTGGAGTGTGAACAGACGCGGATGGGGCCACGTTTCGTTGGCGACGAGTTCGAGACGCTCGTCTATCCCGTCGACGGCGGCGCGTACTACCAGACCACATTCGCGTACTGGCGAAAGATGCTCACTGCCCGTGCCGACCAGGTGGGCCTCCAGCCGGCGTCACCCCCTACCCCAGGAGATTCCGGCGGAACTACCGATATCGGGACCGGCGTCATGGCCGACGGCACGAGTACGACACTCACCACGAACCCACTACTTGACGCGTGGGCCAACACAGGAGGTCGGTGACGGTGGGGCGGACGAATCCGACGTTCCGGGATGCGCTTCGCGCTATCGAAGAGCGGTGGGGAGAGTATCGCCGTGCGCTCCGGCGCCGCGACCAACCTCGGTTCGACCAGCTGTTCACGTACGCCCGCGAGCACGCCGACGCGAGCGGATTGTTGAACCACCAGAACCCCATGCTTCCGTCGCTTCTCAGCGTCGATCTCGAACAGGAGTCACGCCTCGACGCACATGACGAGCGCCTCGACGATATCGAGGATGCAATCGAGGCGCTACGAAAGCAGCACGACGAAATGGACGATAAGCCACAGCCAGCTGACGACTGATACCGATGCCGTTCAAAATCGACTTCCTCGACGACCGCGTCCTCGAATGGGAAGCGACGACCGACGGCGCCGTGGCCACTGAGCGCCGGGACTACACACCGCGGTTCCATGTCGCCGCTCGCTCGCCAGAGACTGACGTCGATCTCTCTGGACTTCAGGCGTTCTACGAGCGCCATCCGGACGTCGTCGCGACCGAGTACGTCGACCGACACCCTGGATTTCGTCGTGACCTGGAGCGGGTCCTTGCCGTCGACGTTTCACACATCGACCGGGTGACGGCGCTCGCCCGCCAGACGCGCCAACTCTCCGAATACCTCATCGGCGATATCGCCTGTTTCAACGTGGACTTCTCGCGGGAGTTCCGCTACTGTCTGGAGAACAACGTCAATCCGACGCCGGCGAACGAGCTGTCGACGCTCCACCTCAGTATCCCGGTGACCGAGACGAACAGTAAAACCTACACCGAACTCGGCGTCGACGGCGAGACCGTCACGGGCCCGCCGGAGGAACTCCTCGCTGCTGTGCAGGACGCGCTCGACGTACGCGACCCGGATGTCCTTGTGTGCTCGACGAGCGAGATCATCCCGACGCTCTACGCGATGGCTCGCGACGCCGGCGTCGACGGCTTCACGCTGAGTCGGTGGCCCAACGTCGACTACCAGCAGCTCGCCGGTCGGTCGACGTATTCGAGTTACGGCCGGGTGGGACACTCCCCTGCCCGCTACAACGTGCCGGGACGGGCTATCATCGATGAGTCGAACGCGTTCTTCTTCGGTGAGACGAACCTCGACGGCATCCTCGACCTCGTCACTCGGTCGAAAAAGCCAATCCAGGAACTCGCGTGGGCGTCGATTGGGAACGTCCTCACTGCCATCCAGATCTGTGAAGCACACAAGCGCGGTGTGCTGACGCCGTGGAACTCCTGGCGACACGAGTTCTACAAGCCGATGACCACGCTTCACGACGCTGACCGCGGTGGCTTCATCTTCGCGCCCGAAGTCGGCCTCCACGAGGACGTCCACGAACTCGACTTTTCGAGTCTCTATCCGAATATCATCTGCACGCGGAACGTCTCGCCCGATGTCATCCGGTGTGACTGCCACAGCGACCGCGACGATGTGCCCGGCCTCGGCTACGCGATCTGTGACGACCGCGGCTACCTCGTCGACGTCCTCCAGCCAATCATCGATGCGCGCGACGAGATCAAGACCGCAATCCGTCGCGAAGAACAGCGGGAGAACCCCGACCAAGACTGTCTCGACGAACTCGAGGGGCGGTCGGCCGCGCTAAAGTGGATTCTCGTCGCGTGCTTTGGGTATCAGGGATTCAGTAACGCGAAATTCGGCCGAATCGAGTGCCACGAAGCAATTAACGCGTTCGCTCGGGAGATCCTGCTCATCGCGAAACAGCGGTTGGAAGCGGGCGGATGGCGCGTCGTTCACGGGATCGTCGACTCGATCTGGGTGACGCCCGACCCGGACGTCAGCGACGACGAACGAGGATCACTGGAGACGTTGGCCGCCGAGATTACGGACACCGTCGATATCCGTCTCGAATATGAAGCCGAGTACGAGTGGGTGGCGTTCGTGCCCCAGCGCGAGAGCGACGCTGGCGCACTGACGAAGTACTTCGGGAAGGTCGCGGGCGAGGATGAGTTTAAGATACGCGGCATCGAGGCCCGGCAACGATCGACGCCCGAGTTCATTGAAGACGTCCAGCGCGACTGTCTCGAGATCCTCGGTCAAACGCAATCTCCAGACGCGGTTATCAGTCGCTTGGAACGGGCGATTTCGGAGCTTCACGCTGGAGATGTCGATTCCGACCGACTCGTCGAACGAAACCGAGTCTCCAAGCCTGTCGAGGCGTATACGCAGTACACCCAGAACGTGGCTGCACTTGAGCGTGCTCGCGACCAGGACCTCGCGGTCCATCCCGGACAGGATGTCGAGTATGTGGTCGTCGACGACGAGAAGGCGTCACGAGAACGTGTCGCCCTTGCTCACGAAGAGACGGACCAATATGATCCATCGTACTATGAGACGCAGCTGGTCCGAGCTGTCGAGAGTGTCATCTCACCGCTTGGATGGAGTCGGTCGGATATTCGACGAAGGTTGGCAAAGACACGAACGACTAAGATTACCTCGTTCTGACTCTTCGGTTACAACAAGATACGAGTTGGACCACACACCCCCCTCGTTCGGAATGAGATTATACCCTCCATACCACTTGATTAGACGACGTGGTTCCACTCGATGAGAAGGTTGCAGTAATGAGTTCGTCGGGTATACGCCCTCGACGTATGATCTACTGCTTCAATTCAAAGGATAGAATAGCTGTACTTCCAGTGTTAGGCGTATTCACGAATACTTCTAACTAGTGCCGTATTCTACTTAGTGATCTTTTAGCGTGACTAGGTAATAAAGCTAGGGTTGTAACTAGACAATTGATCTTGAAAGTCTACGCCATCTTGCGGTTTGGAGAGAATGACTCGTTCTAGTTAAGAACCGCCTAGTTGGTTGATGGAAGATCGCGTCCATCCGGTCAGTCTTACGGGATCTCATTCCGAATCAGGGGGGTGTGTCCCTCCAGCTCCAATCTACATCCATCTTGATTGCGCTGGCATCAATATCGTCCATTAGTTCGGTGAACAGCTCACTCCGAATCAGGGGGGTCTCTATAGAATTCCCGATTCTTGGCTAATGAACCAACTCGTACTACCTCATTCCGAACGAGGGGGGTTATCTGAACCCCGCTGATCATTTGAGCTGCTGGCAATCCTCTCGTTCTAGGAAATAGCTTACTCCGAATCAGGAGGGTGAGGTCATCAGAAGACGCAGATTTGAACGACAGCTCACTCTGAATCGGGTATTATCGGGTATGGCGGTGTCACCTATCGATTTTCCGCTGTTTAGCACCGATATCCAACGAATCTCATTCCGAATTAGGGGGGTAACGACTAAGTAGGTTCCTTCCCAGGATGAATATATGACAGACAACGAGGAACCAGATGGTGGAGGTGACTCGTCTATCACGGACCAGCAGCTGGATGATTTCGATACAAACAGGGAGGGCAGTTCTGCTTCTGAAATCTCGTCGACCTCGGAGGAAATCCAACGACAAGACTCGAACGATCCGGCAAATGACCCGTTGTTCGTTCGGGAGGGCGATGAAGACGGTTCTTCAACTCATATCTGGGCAGATCGAGATTTACTCTCAATTGGAACAGTACCTGGCCCTGATCGCATCGTCGGTCGTGACACGGAAATCCAATCGGTTGCTGGAGAAATCCGACACCTCATTCACGAATCACAACCAAACCACGTCGTCATTTATGGCGAAACCGGAACTGGAAAATCACTTGTCAGCCGTCACGTGTCCGACCGACTCGTTGATACTGCCACGGCACGTAACGTTCCCGCTGCAAGCGTCTACGTTGAGTGCAAGAAGAATAATACCGAAACACGAGTGGCCCGAACGATCGCTCGTGCGCTAAGCGACAAATCTGATTCTGATATAGATATCCCTCGTATCGGTTTAGGTTCCGCCGAGTACTACGATTACGCCTACGACATCATTGACGAGTACTACGATGGGCTCATTGTCATCCTTGACGAAATCGACATGGTTGATAACGCTGAGGGGCTCCTCCATGAACTCTCGCGGGCTCGAGAAGCTGGTCACACCGACGCCTATATCGGAATCATTGCTATCAGCAACGACATCGATTTTGGACAAAAACTCAACGCACGCGTTCAGAGTTCGATGCGGACAACGGACTTCGTCTTTGAACCATACCAAAGCGATCAGATCGAGCAGATCCTAGAGTATCGACGAGACGCGTTCCATGATGGTGTCGTTCAAGACGGCGTCATAACCGAGACTGCCGACCGGTCGGCGGATGAACACGGTGATGCAAGGAAGGCAGTCGATGTTTTGCGGATTGCTGGTGATATCGCTGACGACGCCGATGCAGAGGTCGTTAGTCCAGAACATGTCGACAAAGCAGTCAAGCGAGCAGAGGTCAATCGAGTCAAGGAGACGATCGAGAGCACCTCACCCCAGTCTAAACTCGTTCTCTACACTCTCGGTCGCTTGACTGGCTCGAATAATCGCCGCTTCCGCACCTCTGGTATCTACAGTCAATACGAGACGACCTGTGGCGACGTCGGTGCTGATCCTCTCTCATATGATCGAGTGAGCCAAATTCTCAGCACGCTCGCGCTAATGGGGATTTCTGAGTCACATCAGGTCGGTGGCGGACACAAACAGGGTGTCTATCTGGAACACCAGCTTATCAAGGACAAAGATGTAGTGATGAAGGCAGTTGTAGAGAGCGATGAACGGCTTTCAGAACTTCACAACGGAACCTACGAGATTTAATCAAGCATCATGAGGGTTCGTTCTACCTAGAACCCTTCTACTGAAGCTCATTCCGAATCAGGGGTGTCAAATCTTCTGAGAGGTGAACAAGCTCACTTCGAATCAGGGGGGTTGTTCACGAGAGAACCAGACTAGCTAATCGTCTGGACTGACCGGTCCTTTATACTTTGAGCGCACCTTCTCGCCTTCCCGCCACTGCCAGTAGTAGTAGCGATTGTCGTTGATCTCCTTGATCGTGATTGTGGCCTTCGAGGGGACGTCGTCCGGGAGATCCTCCGGTCGCTGCTCGATCTGTTCTTCCTCGTCCTGTTCGGCCAGTCGGGCTTCGCGTTCGCGATGTTCGGCGAGCGCCTCGGCGTACCGGGCGATGTGCCGAAGCACCTCCGGTGAGTGAGTATCAAGCGTCTCGACGATGTCGTCCGGAAGCTCTTGCGGTGGGGATGGTGGGGAGTAGGACATGGGTCACTGGCGTGTTAACCAACACTGGTACTGGAATCTTAGTGCTGTTGGTTAATCTGGGTATTTATCGAATCGAGAGCTCTTCGAGGACCGCCACAGTTGCTTCGAGTTCTCTCCGCCGAGCTTCTCGTTCGTCAATTTCCTGTTCTAGTTCGAGAATCCGCTTCAATAGCTGCTCCGTCACGTCTGCTGTCGCGGGAAGCCGTCCATCGGGGCGTGGGACGTTTCCGCTCCGAATTTCGATGTCGACCCGTCGTAGATGCTTACAGCCACCGCTCGGCCGGCGCTTCGTGAAGTCTGGACACGTACACGTCTTGCTCGCGACGTCGACCTCGTAGGTGTTCCCCGACGCCGACTGCACCTCGTACACACCACCTTTCCTGAGCAATGAGACGTCCATCTCCTCAGTTCGAGCGCGCTCGGTACGGGGTTCGCTGTCTTCCTGGTGGTCTTCATCGCTAACCGACGGCTGCTGCAAATCTCCTCCGGGAGTCGTGGTCGTGGAGGTGGCAGCAACAACGCCGCCATCGGCGGCTAATCCATCTCGTTCGTGTTCGTCTCGATCCGTCGCTTCAGTCTCGCTTGTCTCATTTCGTCCGGACATGGATTATTCTGGGTCTGTCCGACGTGACGAGTGCAGTCACGCCGCCACCCGCCGCGGCGCGAAAAAACGACACCTGAAACGCACTACTGCAGAAACCTCTGTTACTTCGTCTGCCGGAGAAATACAGACTCGTTACTCGTCGACGGTTTCGATGAGCTCCTCAGCAGTCGACCCGATTCGACCAAGCCGGTCCTGAATCGCGTCTGCGTCGTCGTTCTGCCACGCGGCCAGGTAGAACGCGGACCCGCTCGTATCCAACTGGAAATACCGCCCGACGATGTAGGCGACTGCCTCGGCCTCAACTTCGCGTTTCGATCGCTCGGTCTCGTCGGTGACGTCTGCGTGGAGGAGCGCGTGGGCGTACTCGTGAATCAGCGTCACGGCGAGATCAGCCTGATTCGCGCGGGCTTTCGCCTCGACGACTGGTTGGAGATCACGCTTACTCCGGTATTTGCAGACGCCCTTGGCGTCGCCATGCTCCCAGTCGGCAGCGTCGACGATGCGGACCGTCACGTCGATCTCAGCGGCTGCATCCTCGAGTGCGGGTACTAGGTCGTCGGCGTCGCCAGTCGCCTCAGTCTCCAGCTCAGGAAGCGGCTCACCCTCGGTCTGAGACACGTCGAAGACAGCAGTTGGCTTGAAGCCGACAAGCCCTTTCGACCACTCGTCAGGTGATGTCTCGTCGTACTCACAGTCGCTTTGTTCATGGTAGCTAGGCGAATTCTCGCATTCCGGGCACTGCTTGGTGATGATCGGGGCCCAAATCCAGATCGCCTGCTCGCCCTCCTGGACGTGCCGGTCGAACTCATTCCGCCAGGTGTTGTACCCCGCGACCTTCGTCGCGTCAGGGCACTGGAGATTGATGAGGAGTGTATTCCGGTGCGAATAGTCGTGGAACCGGGATTGAACATCAAGCCACTCCTGGAACTCTGAGCTGGACTGCGCATCGTCAACGTGGTCGACGAGCTCGTCGATCCACGCTTCGATGGTACTGTGCATCTCGTCATGTCGAGTGTCGGTCTCCTCGAATGAGACCGACGGGTCACTGGTCGTAGCCATAGTGTTCACCGAATCGAATTCACGGCGATTGCGTCAGTTCAGGACGCGCCGCACCCCTTGGGGCGCACAAAAAACTCGCGGCGGCGGTCACCGCAGGACTGCTTTCTCGTCAGCGAAGCCGACCGCGACGAGGTACTCGAGGAACTCATCGAACTGCTCCACGTCGCTGGGCGTGTCGGTCGCGAGGTGTCGCGCCCACTCGGTGGCCCACTGGAACGCGGGATCAGTCCCGCCCTTCCCGTGGATGTACCACCAGCGAGCCGCTTTCAAGACGACGAGCGGGTTCGTCGGCGGCTGCTCACTTGCGAGTCCGCGAGTGATTGACCGGATCTCCTCGGGAACTTCGGCGGGCTCGACCTCGCCGGATTGTGTGTTCGTGATATCGACTGGAATCGCATCGATCGAGACGTCGTTCACACGTTGTTGTTGACTCACGGGAATTCACCTCAGTCTGAAGACTCGTTATCGAGCCTTCGCCCTCTTCGGGGGCTCGAAAAACTGGACGACGGCGTCACACCGGCAGGAAGAATCCGCTCAGGGTTACGGAGTGACTCCGTCGCACCCTGTCATAGAATACGCTCGTGCCCCTCTTGGGGTGGTGT
Organism: Halorubrum pallidum; assembly: GCF_055380345.1. Classification (NCBI taxonomy): domain Archaea; kingdom Methanobacteriati; phylum Methanobacteriota; class Halobacteria; order Halobacteriales; family Haloferacaceae; genus Halorubrum; species Halorubrum pallidum. Next base: position 177,777 of record NZ_AP043944.1, read on the forward strand.
CTGCAACGGGAGTGAAATACCACCCTCTCTTACTGGCCACTACTCATGCACGAAACCGAAGAAAAGACGCTGAACAGCCTCGTACCACTCGGTCTAATTCATGCGTTTCAGAGTTGGTTTCGCGGGTTTCAGGGCCAGCGGGTCGGAGACCCGCGGCCCTGTCCGAAGTGCGGTGAAACCACGGTCTGGAAGAACGGCTACCGAACGGATCGGCTCTTCGCCATCCTCATCACCGAGGATGGCTTCGACGAGATCACTGTCGAGATTCAGCGGTATCAGTGCTCCGAGTGCAGACATTCCTACGATGGCGATATCGGGGAGCTGTTCTACGAGGACTGTGAATACGCCAAACCAGTCGTTGATCTCTGCCTGTTCCATGCGGCGAAGAATCCGTTCCACGCGTGCGAACGGATTCTTCAGAATCAGTACGGTCTCCAGGTTGACCGCGATACGATCCAACGCTATGCCGAGCTGTTCGGCGACGAAGTCGCCGAGCAGCACAGCGTCACGATTGCCGGCTGCATCCTCTCGATGAACTTCCTCTCGCTGTTGTTCGGTGTCAGCACCGTTGACGAACTCAAAACCGAGTTCGCCGACGAACTCGCTGCCGAGGACATCGACGGTCTCGTCGGGGTCGCCGACGAGACCTATCCGGCGAAGAAGGGCGCAAAGAAAGACCTCTACGAGGAAAATATGCGCCGGAAACAGGAGGGAGAAAACCCGAAGAAGTGGCCGGAAGGGTTCACTGTCGGATGTTCCTATCTGACTCAGCTGGGTTGTTTCGCCGGACTCCAGTGTCGGAACACCGCCTTCGCGCGAGCGCTGGCGCTCGCGCTCGTCTTCCCGCTCTTGGGTGTGGATTATTGGCTCACCGACGACAACGACTGCTACAACGACATCTTGCCGGATCGGGTGAAGTGTCTCGTCCACAAGCTCCGGACACGCGCTCGCAGCGACGAGCGCGTGTCCGAACTGCACGAGGCGGGCGAGTTAGAGGAGTTGCGGGAGTATCTCGAAGACGAGTACGAGACTGCGTACGAGGAGATAGTGGCGACACTCCGTGAGGAGCACCCATCGTTCTGGGACGAGGACGAAGAAGAGTTCAATGGGCCAGTGAGTACGAATGCAATCGAAGGGGGGAACTGGCGGCTGAAATACGGCCTTGGAGTCCCGTACGCGCGGTGCCATGCGGCACGCGCGCGTACATCGTTGTTGGCGCTGCGTGAATCGATGTCGACGTTCACAAACGGCGAGCCGGCGGAGAGCTTCGCTCACCGCCACGGCTCATTTAGCTTTGAGCAGGTGTTGGGTGAGTCCTCGACACAGCCGCTACCGCCCCGGAAAGAAGATCACGTAACTCAGGCGGCGTAAGAATCGGAAGGAGGAAGCAGCGGGTAAGGCTCTGCGTTTCACCCGAGTACTCCTCAGCACCTGAGCGTCTAGCATAAATAGTTATGTGAGTTGCGCACCTACCTACGGACTGGGTATGACCGACGCAAACGTCGCCCTCCTCGTTCGACTCCAAGCACAGTCCGGCAAAGAATCCGATGTCGAGGAATTCCTCCGTTCGGCACTGCCGATGGCCGAGGAAGAACCGGACACCACCACGTGGTTCGCGCTCCGCATGGACGATTCGACGTTCGGCATCTTCGACACCTTTCCGGATGAATCCGGTCGGGAAGCGCATCTCTCGGGCGAAATCGCTGCTGCCTTGGAGGAAAACGCGGACGAGCTGTTCGCAGAACCGCCGGAGATAGAAGAAGTCGACGTACTGGAGGCCAAACTCCCCTAACATCTGAAATTGGACAGACAGAAGCAGCAAAGACGAATCTCACATCTCGTTCACGAACGCCGGACGTGGCGATGGACCCTTTCGCGCTACCGCGCCGTTAGTGGCGACCTTCCTCGAACTCCTCGATGATTTTATCACAGAAGGCGGGGATGTCGTCGGGCTTGCGGCTGGTCACCAGTCCCTCGTCGACGACGACTTCCTCGTTGACCCACTCGCCGCCCGCGCCAGTCCACAGGGTCGGAGAACTCGTGGGCGAGTCGATCAGCGTAGCCGCGCGAGTAGCCGACGACGAGGTCATCAGGGATCGCGTGAATCGCCGCACGGCACTTCGGGACGATCACGAGGTCAGCCGCTGGATAGCTTCCCTGAATCTCGCGAGCGGCAGCAACGTATTCGTTGACCTCGTCGACGTCGTAGGCGTCACCGATCACGCCGACCTGTGGTTCGTACTCGAAGAAACGCTCGACGTACCGATCAAGGTCAGGATTGCGAAAGTCGTTATCCAGCATCCCGACTGGTAACTCCAAGTTTGTGTACTGGTGCTGTTGGTAGGTACAGTCCTCGCGAAAACCCGTGAGAAACCCGAGTCGGAATGCGTCAAGCGCGAAGGGAACGCGGTGAAGGAATGCTACGTGGTCGGCCTGCCGGGCTGCCGTAATTTCAGTCGCGATGCTGCTGGTCGGACGTGCTGAAAGCGCCATCTCGAATCACCCAGAAGACGCGGGAGTACTCGCCCCGCGCCCGCTCTCGGGGCGAGAAAATACCACCAGCGGACGCCACTATTAACCAACAACAGCAGCTTTACCGCTCCTGATGTTGGTTAACTCACCGGTGGTATCGAGCCTCGAGTGGGTCGATCTCTCCGGCGTGGACGAGACTCGTCTCTGAGTCCGCCTCTTCGTGAAGAAGATCGACGAGTGCGAACTGCGCGCAGGCAGTGAACGAACACGCCTCGTTCTGACACCAGACGTCGGCGTAGGCGATGTCGGTCTGCTCGCCTGCATAGACGGGTTTCCCAATACCAAGCTGCGAGTCGCAGCCGTCGCGAGGGCAGATCGGTTCGATACGCGTGAATGTGGGCGTGTCTTCCATTGAATTCATCAGTAAGGGTCGTAGCTCGGCGTGATATCGCCGGTCAGGACGCTGCTCTCGATGGCGTTGCTCTCGCCGCCTTCGAGGTCGATGATTCGATAGACGGCGTCGCCGCTCCACTCGCAGTCTTCATCGGAACACTTCGCGCTCGCGTACGCGCCGTTCTCGTTGTTCAGATGGACACTCTGGAGATCGAGTCGCTCGCTACAGAGTGGGCACGTCGCCGGAACTTGCGCATAACGGTAACCTGTACTCACGTCAACGTCACCTTGGTCAGCGTCGATGCCACGAAGCCCTTCGACGAGATGGCCGACTCGCGAACGGAATTCGGTGAGAAGCGCGTTGCGGGCTTGCTGGTCGACGGGGAGCTCGGCGCTATCGAGAGTGATCGTTATTCGACACGCTGTCGTCTCGTTGGTTTCTTTCATTTGGCTCGCCTCTGGGGGATACGTTCGATTCCCCCGCACCCCTTTGGGGGCGAAAACTATCCCAAGCTGTAACCCTCCGGCGTTATTGATCGGCTTTACTCTCAAGAACAGCAACGATATCGGATAGATCGAAGAGACGAAGATCATCACGCTCGTCTACAGCTTCCTCGGCCGAGCGTTTGAACCCAGAGCGGCTGAACAAGGCGAATTCATACGTCGGTTCATCACCTCCGGTGGGTGCCCAGCGGCTGGGCGACGTCGTCTTCGAGATCGGCAAACACGTCATAGCCGAGGGGGGTGTTGGTAAATTTCGCTTCGCCAGCGATCAGCGTTGACTCGTCAGTTGATGCTCCAAAGTTAGGAATCAGACTATAATAGTCTGAACTATAATATTCTGACCCCCTAATACGGTGGGTCAATCATTCGAACATTCACCCACTAAGGCTCCGACAGATATTCCCGAATGTTTCGTCAGTCGTCCTGTGAGCGGATTTCGCTGGCCCGCTGTTCAAGCCGACGAAGGATCTGGATGCGCTGCTGATTCGCGTTCTCGTAGGCGACGCAGGCTCGGAGCGTCTCCATGTCGTGAATCGTCGCGATACCAGCGTTGATGAGTCGGGTGTTTGGTGGTTCAAGACGCTGTTCCGGTGTGAGACCGTCTGATTCGACGGAGAGATTCGACGAGTCGCTCATTTTTGTTCGCCTCCGCTCTCTCAAGGCGACAATAAACAGCGGCCAGGCCACTCCCGATCGAAGAAATTTCTTGTCAGAACTCTAGGTCAGTTCGGACGGTAGTTCGCGTCAGTGTCGACGCTGTCGTACATGCGGCCGAGCATGTCGAGCGCTGACTGGAAGTGCGCGTAGTGCTCGTTTGCGAACGCCACGGTTTCTTGGAGCGGGATGACGGGCCGTCCGTCGACCATCTCGGCCTCGATCTGTGGCCGCGGCTCGAGTACCACCTGTATCGCACCATTGAGGTCGCCGGCGGGCTGGCGTTCCTGTGCGGTCGGGATTTCGAATCGATCGAGGAACGCCGTCCAGGCGTTGAGATTGGACTCGTGAACGGCGATGAACAGCGGATAGTCCTCTGGGTCGCGAGCGACCTGATAGCCACCGCGGGTCCAGACGTAGACCGCATCGATGCCAGTGTATGCATACTCCATCCCTGCGAACTGCGGGAGGACATACGCCTCCGTGATGGATGGCGGCGAGATGTCTGCTGCCGCCGTCAGGAACTCGAGACCGACGTCTCGGAGCGTCTGATCGACAAGCTGGAGGCCATCATCGTACGCGACGTATCCCGCCTCTTCGAGGCGATTCACGACGCGCCGAATCGTCTCCCGGTTCCCGTCGATCTTCCGCGCGACGCCTGAGATGGAATCGCCCGGGTCAAGCGCGAGGATAACCTTGAGTTCCTTTTCACCGCACACTTCGTACATCCTTTGGTTACACAATTCTGTGCAATAGTCAAAAGAAGTACTATTCGTGTGGGTCGCCTGGCTGGATCTGGCGAGTGTCCTCAGCGAGGTCGTGGATATACTCGCGGAGGGTTTCCATATCCTCGCGGGCGTCTTCGAGCGTCTTGCCCTTCACTTTGGCCGTGATCTTGTCTTGATCGCGGGTGCCAGTACCGCGAGTGAGTTTGACGGTAAGTGAGACGCCGACATCGCTTCGCTCGACGTACTCGGTTGGTGCCTGACGCTCACGGTTCTGCGGCGATTCTGCGCCCGTACGAGGCTGCTGGGTGTGTTCTGACATTGATTGCTCTCTGTGATCGTTAGTTGACGGACGGTGCGACTGGATCGTCGACTATCTCACGAAGGGCTGCATCTATCTCGCGTCCCGTGAGTCGCCAGCAGCCGTCAGGTCCTGTACACTCTAGCTGGCTCACCACTTCGGTCTTGAACGCCTTGTACTCCCCAAGTGCCACCTCCTCATCGTCAGTGTAATCGAGCAGAAGGGCGAGTGCGAGTTGAGCCGGCCCGCTGCCACCATATCCCCATTCGAAGCCCGAAGGACTGTGATTCGCCAGCTCGAGACTCCGCTCTGGCGTGAGCTGTTCTTGGTCCGATTGCTTCTCGACAATGGCGCGGCCTCGACGACGGTAACCGACGTAGATGACGTCGGGATCAGCCGAGGTCCGTGACTGTACGTGTGAGCGTGGGTCGCTGATTCCACTCATAGGTTGGTTCGCGGGAGGCTCGTTCGATCACCCCCGCACCCCTCTCGGGGGTTCAAAAACAGGACGTAGCTGCGTTCGGCAACGTATTTGACAGTTGCAACGTACTGTCCAGGTATATCGGAATGGCTGTACTGGACGATCTCTCAGGGTTCGAGTTCGAGGACGTGATGGAGGACGTGTTCCGCAACCTCGGCTACGAGAACGTCCGCCAGGCAGAGCGGACGGCCGACGAGGGCCGCGACGTCATCATGGAGGAGGTCGTCGACGGTACCCGCCGCGCGATCATCGTCGAGTGTAAGCACACGGGGACGGTTGGGCGACCGGTCGTCCAGAAGCTCCACTCGGCGATCGCGACGTTCGACTTCGACGGTCCGAAACGCGGGATGGTCGTCACGACCGGCCGGTTCACGAACCCTGCTCAAGAGTACGCCCAGCGGCTCCAGCAAAATGACGATCCCCATCCAATCGAGTTGCTTGATGGCGAGGACCTCCGAGAGATCGCCGACGAGATCGGTCTCGACCTCTACAACGGGCGCATCGAGATTCTATGCAACGATACCCTACGCCCGTACGACCCGGCCGCCGACGTCGACGCGCCCGTCGCGGAGGCGTTCCGCGACATCGATAACATTGAGGCCGCTGACCTCCCAGAACCACATTCGGCGGTGACGTTCCGCCCGGTGGTCGCGGTCACCGCCGACACGAACGCCGTCTTCGAGACATCGGTGGGCGTCATCCACCGCATCAACGACCGATCGCGATTCGTCGCCCACGCCGAACGCGGGCAGCCGCAGGTCGTCGACGAGGACGTCGCGACGCTGGTCACCGAGAACCTCCACGCGACGGTCGACCTCGACACCGAGCAGTTCGCGGAGGTGTTCGACGACGTCGAGGAGAACCGGTTCGGCCAGACGCAGACCGAGTACAAGGAGTGGGCCGTCGAGCGGCTCCAGCAGCACCACACAACGACGGTCACCTACACCGGCGACAACAACGTCACGTACAACAAGACCTGCGAGCCGAACCGCTCGGACGTCTCCGTCCAGTCGATCGAGCCGGTGTACCTTCCCGAGGTTCGGCACACCACCGACCACCAGGAGTACACCTACCCCTACGAGTACTACACGGCAGGCCCGTCACGAGTGACCGCCGAAGACGGCATCCATCGGTGCGTCCACTGTGACACGAGCGGCGGCGACGAGACGTACACCTACTGTCCGAACTGCGGGGCCATCGCCTGCAACAGCCACACCAAAACGGAACGGTTGGAAGGCGAGCCGGTTTGTACTGGTTGTGCGGTCACCGAACGGTTCGCGCTGAAGACGAAGTACTTCTACGACGACCAGAATCTCGAGGCGTTCCGCGAGGAGTACGCCGCGATGCCGCTTCACGAGAAGGCGATGGAGAACAAGTGGCTGGCCGGGGGGAGCGTGGTCGCGACGCTGCTGCTCGTCGTCGGACTCCTCGTCATCGGCGGCATCATCTGAGCGGGCTCGGTGTTCACGCCGGCACAGCGACCATCTCTTCGAGTGCGTGCTCAAGCGGGCCGTTGAACTGCCAGCTAGCCCGCTCGAAGGCCTCGTCGGTCGGCCCACCGGGGGAACGCGGAGTGACCGCTTACTTTGACTGTCCATTCTGCAGGCTCGTCGAACGGGTTCCGCGTCGGGAGTTCGACGACGTAGAGGTACTCCTCGTCGCCATGGATTCCGTCAGCCGGATTCTCGACACCGTGTCCCAGCAGGAACAGCAGCTGGTCCAGATGCTCCATATTGGACGGGTCAAGGAGATCCGCTGGCTGTGTTGCGTCGATCGTTCGATCTGGGTCACCATCCAGATACAGGTCGATCGTCGAGAGCTTGTCGAGGAACACGAACGACGCTGCCGTGTACTCCGGTCCTCGCTCGGCGCGGGTCGAGTCGAGAAGTTCCTTCAACTGCGCAAGATCGCGAAGCACGCCCTCCGGGTAGCCGTCCGAATGCCGGTAAACCCGTGCGACACGCTCGTCATCGTTTGGTTCCCCGTCCTGGTCGACTCTCTGGACAAATCGGAGTTGACTTCGTGTCGACATCGATTACCGCCGGCGCAAGAATAACACCACGCAGCTGTAGACCACGTGAATCCACGGGGAAACTGTCCCGATCTAATGAGCTGGTAGCCCGTTTTCCAGCAGTATTTCGGGCATATCGTCTAAGGCGGGCTGGGTCAGCTTGTATGCCCATCGTGCTGGACGGCTGCTCCGGTTCCCGGTGCTACTTCTGTGAGGGCTGTAGTCGATGAGCAGGACCTTATTCTGGATCAGCTTTTCTCTGGCTTCAGTAAACTCTTCCAAGGTTAGATCAATATCTTCGTCTTCCAGTTGATCTTCGATATCTTCCTCCTCGTTGTAGGTGCTTACGTACCTGCTGGACCCGTTCATCCAACTTAGGAAATCACGGGACTGCTCTTCGTTAATCAGGTCTCGTAGCGTGGATTTCTTCGGGTCTGAGTGGTAGATACCGAAGTCTGAAGAGTCAGAAATCATCTCCTCGATCAACTCCAGACCATAGTCCGGGATTTTGTAGTACCAGTGGTTGTAGGCGTTTGAGTTGTAGTGGTTCTTGTAGATCAGTCCGGTACTGACAATGTCGTCGATATCGACTTCTGAGCCGCTGTAGATCTCCCAGGTTCTTTCGACTCCTTCTGGATTGATCGAAGTGGATTCCCTATCCAGTCGGTCGCGGATGTAGAGTGAGAGGATGTAGATCCCATCTCGGACTTCTCTCGGAGAATCCTTGATGGATTCTTTGACGTGTTCTTTGATTTTGGAGATGCCGTAGGAGGCGACGGTGTTCTGGATAGTGTCGCCTACCTTGAGGCCCTCCTCGATTTCGTCGTACATGTTCTCCATGCCACGCTCTTCGAGATCGGTCTCGACATCGTCGACGACCTCGTCTTTATCTTCCCCGAAGATCTCTTCAGCGGATTCGTAGATGTACCTCTTGGACATCCCGTAAGAGAACATATGCAGAATCCAGAGCCGGTCCAGATTCGATTGATAGTCACCGACCAGCTTCTGGATCTTCCGCGACGGCGAACCGCCGAGACGTTCACGAATGCTCTTACGGATGTGCTCCGACCAGTTGATGTCTTCCTCTCTGTCCATCTCGTCTTTCATCTGATCCGGGACGCGGACTGTTACTCGTGGCATTGTACATCCACGTATGTACACGTATGAACGCTACACTAAAACATTTCTGGTTCTAATTATATTTCTGATATGAGGGCCTGTATCTGAAGGAAACACGAAAGAGATCGCGGTTGTCTAGCTTCATCATTATAGGTTCTCCCTGACTTTGAACAGTATTTGAGAAGCATGTCGGACCTGCTTTTGGTATTCCTCCATCTCGCTTTCGGTGATGTTGGTCTCAATAGAGTGAGCCTCGGCGTTGGCGTTCTGGCGGAAGGAGTCCAGTTCGTCGATAAAGTCGCCGTCAAGTCCTCCGGACAGATGCTGGAAGTCAGCTAAGTTGTCCTCAAAGTTGTTGATGAGGGTGCTGAAGTTCTGAAATCGATGGTTCTCCGGAAGGTAGTACAGTTCTATCTCCTGTTTTCCGTACTGCTTTCGTAGGATGTCGATGAGCAGGTTCTCCAAGAGCTTTCGTGTCAGTACGAGGGTTGCGTCGTGGACCCCGATACTGTAGCACTGGTTGATGTCTTCAACGAGATCTGGGTAGAACGTGCCTGGAACGTTATTGATGTCTAGGAATTGTTCGGACCGGAACGATGAGTAGGGAACTCCTGTTCCGGCATCCCCGTTTTCCAGTATATCTAAAGCTGGGTATTTTTCGAGTAATTCTGGGTCGGTGTCGACAAGGGTGTACATTCTCCGCATCAAGTCGACCGCTTTTTCTTCGTCCTCCCCTGCCACTTCTCTGAGAAACTGAGCTGTATTCGCCTGCTGGTCGTCGTCCTTGAACTCCCAGCTTTTGTAGAATCGATTGATGTCCCACAGGGTTTCTTTGACGCCGAACTCTGTAGCGACCATCTCCCAGTCATCCGGGCATAGATCTGAGCCTACAGCGAACCGGGAGAATTGGCCGATAAGAGCCTCCATAGGATCCTGAGACATAGAGAAGGGTACAGAAGTCAGCCTCCTGTAACTATCGCATCCTCCAATGGATACAGCAGAGTTCCTAAATCTATCCCAAACTGAGAATCTTCATTAGATTGCTATGCCAGATGCGACACGTTGTCGGGCTCCTCGACGTCGTCGAACTCACCACGTTCGACCGGCTCCCAGTCCTCTCCCGGTGCTGGACTCCACCAGTCGACCACATAGTCGCCCGGGGCACCGAGGACCTTCACCCGCGCCGATCCACCCGGAAGATCGCGACGGAGCTTCTCGTCGACGTGGAGGTTCCACGTCGAATCGGTGTCGAAGCAGGCGAGGACGGCCTCCTCGTAGCCGCGTGTCTCTCGGGATTCTTGGAGTTCGACCTGCGTGTTGCAGTTCTTGCAGAACATCCCCTCGAAGGGGATGTGACTGAATATCTCGTGCCCGCAGACCGGACACCAGAGGAACTCGAACAGTGCTTCGCTGTGGCGGTCGATGACTTCCAGACTCATCTGTGGATCTGGCCCGATTGAGACGGGCCACCCATCCCGGCCCAAAATAAACGTCATCGCAGATACGTTCCAATCAATCAGCGCTCGGCGCCGTACACGATTCTCGAGGATGTTTCGTACCCACAGTTCCGACACTCGAACCAGCGCTGAACCTTCGCGCCGTCAGCCGTTTTCCCACCGATTGCTACATCGCTGTTCGGACACTCGGGACAACTCAGTTCGGGCGCTGGCCGTTTCCGGAGCTCGTCACGGAACGATTTCGCGTCTTTTGTCTCGTACCCCCGCGACCACACTGGGTAGCCGTCGACGAGGATTGCGCCACGCCACTTGTAGCGGTATGAATCCGGTGCTCGGTGTAAGACCGCTCGAGCGCCGGTCTCGGTATTCCGGTATGCGAGTGTGGGCGTGCGGCTCTCGCGCTTCCAGTTTGTGATCCGGGACATCTGTTAGAAGTGGACGTCGGCGGGCACGATCCAGAGCTCCTCGCTCTCCTCCAGCACTCGATCCAGCTGCTCACGGTGACGGATCCCGTTCGCATATTCGTTGTACAGGAAGATCGTTGGCCCGTCGTAGGCGCCAACCTGGTGGAAGGCGTGCCGAGCGAGATCTTCGTCGCGCATGATCTCCTCATCGGAGAGCTCGTCGATGGCCTCTTTCACCCGGTCGAGATTCCGCTCGAACTCCTCTTTCGTCGCCTCCCAGCCACGCTCAAGCAGGTCTTGGCCGGCATCGGAGTCGACGGGGGCTGCAGTCGGCAATTCACCCCATCGCGCCTTCCCCGCAACGGACGTGTCCTCCTCATCGAACGTCACGTGGTAGTCGAAGACTGCGCCGGCGTGTGGGTCCGCGCCGACCAGGCGGTCGAACACCGACTTTCCGCTGGCCAGTGCGTCGTCGTGGGTCGATTCTTCTACCAGAGCGTAAATTACCATGTGCATCTCGAACACCTCGAAACGCCGACGCACCGGGAGTGGTTGATCGTTCGCTCCTGCTGCGCCGGCACCCATCGCCGGCGCTCGAAAAACCCTGATCTAGCGGTCGATTCTTAGGACTCGTTCGTTCGATCGACTGTGATGGTCAGGTTTCCGGACTCGTAGTCAGCTTCGAAGTCGACGGTGAACGCATCCGAGTCATATGCGGCGTGGTAGGCGCGGTGACGCCTTAGCGAGCCCGTCGCCTTGAAGTGGAAGAACGCAGCCGACGTGTAGGGCTTACTCTGCGTCTCGATTTGCGTCTCAACTGACGCCGGAAGTGCAATCTGTGGCGTGTCGGTGTCAATACTCGCAGCGAACTCCTTCGCTTCCTCGACGGTCGCCTGTGAATGTGCGGGCGTCTCGCCAGTGAGCACGTTCACCGGTGTCTCCGTCTCATCGGTGAACAGGACATCGTGGAAGGTGCGCGTCCCGAGGACTGCGTCGGGATCTAACTCGCAATCGTGGAATGGATCGTCGTCTGAATTCTCGGGCATCAAATCACGAGCCAACGGTGGGGCTCAGTCCTTTCTGCCCCAGACAAACCACAACTAGTCTCGATGTAGCGGAGGTAAGTCCCGAAAGAAGAGCGTCCTGCCCGCACTTCCCGCCGCAGAATCAGGCGTCGATGATTCGATCGGGCTCGATTCGTGACAACCGCATCGCGTTCCCGGTGACGCCGAGGCTCATCCCCATATCTCCGACAACGACTGCCAGCGCAACGCTGACCAGGCCCAGCGGCACGCCTAACGCGAGCAGAAGCTTCACGCCGAGGCTCGCCCAGATGTTCTGCCGGATCACGCCGTTGGCCGTATGCGACAGGTCGTACAGGTACGGGAGTTTCCCGATGTCGTCGCCCATCAACGCAATATCAGCCGTTTCGAGGGCGGTGTCGGTGCCCGCCGCGCCCATCGCGATGCCGACCTCCGCAGTGGCCAGCGCGGGGGCGTCATTGATGCCGTCGCCGACCATCGCGACCTCCCCGTACTCCGCCTGTAACTCCTCGACTGCGTCGACCTTCTCGTCGGGTAGGAGTTCGGCGCGATATTCATCGACACCGACCTGCTCGGCGATGGCGCGGGCGGTGCCCTCGTTGTCCCCGGTCAGCATCACCACGCGCTCGACGCCCAGCTCGTGCAGGCGTTCGACAGCCCGCTTCGAGGCCGGGCGCACCTCGTCGGCGATGGCGATTGCACCCAGCAGTTCCGACTCCGTCCCGACGATAACGACCGTCTTGCCCTCCCGCTCCAGTGAGGTGAGCGCGTCCTCGGCGAACGCCCCGTCGTCGGCCTCGGTCGCCTCTTCCGCCACGACGCCGCCGTCTGTCTCGCGGCGTGCTCGAGCGAGGTCGAAGCCCAGCTCCTCGAAGAGCGCGGGCTTGCCCGCATAGTACGTCTCGCCGTCGATCTCGCCCCGGATGCCCTTCCCCGTGAGGCTCTCGAAGCCACTCGGGTCGGGCAGGTCGCCCACGCCCGCCTCCTCAGCACGGGCGAGAATCGCCGCAGCGATGGGGTGCTCACTGCGCCGCTCCAGCCCGGCGGCGCGACGGAGCAGATCATCCTCAGTGGTGTCGCCGACCGGGACGACATCGGTGACGGCGAGTTCGCCCTTCGTGAGCGTCCCCGTCTTGTCGAGCGCGACGGCATCGACTTCGCCCATCGCTTCGAGGTAGTTGCCGCCCTTGATCAGGACGCCGTTCTTCGCGGCGCTGGTGATGCCCGACACCACCGAGACGGGTGTGGAGATGACGAACGCACAGGGGCAGGCGATTACCAGCAGGGTGAGCCCGCGGATGAACCAGGTCTGCCAGTCGCCGGCGAAAGTGAACCCGTACCCGGCCACGTCCACCGAGATGGGGTCGGCGATAACCAGCGGCGGGATAGCGGCGGTCAGGATTGCCAGCACGACGACGAGGGGTGTGTAGTAGCCGGAGAAGCGGTCGACGAACTGCTCAGACTCGGTCTTCTTCGCCTGTGCGCCCTGTACCATCTCGATGATGCGCGAGAGCGTCGAATCGCCAGCGGTCGAGGTGACCTCTACCTCGAGGTACCCCTCTTCGTTGATCGCGCCGGCGTAGACCTCGTCGCCGGCAGTCTTGTCGACGGGGACGCTCTCGCCCGTGATCGGCGACTGGTCGACTGCACTCTCGCCGTCGATGACCGTTCCGTCGAGCGGAATCTTGTCGCCGGGGCGGACGACGACGGTCTCGCCAACGTCGACCTCCTCGGCGGGAACGGTCACTTCCTCACCATCGCGAAGGACGGTCGCCTCGTCGGGCGAGAGTTCCATCAGCTCGCGCAGGGAGTCCCGTGCCCTGTCCATCGCGTAGTCCTCGAGCAGCTCGGCGATGCTGAATAGGACGGCCAGCGTGGCGGCCTCGACGAAGTAGCCGATACCGGTCGCCGCGATGATCGCCGTCCCCATCAGCAGGTCGATGTCGAGGCTTCGGTTCTTCGCGGAGTAGTACCCGCTACGGACGACGGGGATGCCGCTGGCGGCGACGGCGCCGAGGAACAGGACATCTGCGATGTGGAGCGGGTACTCGAGGACGCTCGCCACCGTGACGTTCTGTCCGGTGAGGAGGAATTCGAAGAGGAGGCCGAGCGTGACGAACGCCGCGCCGAGCCACGTCTTCTTCGCGCGAGGACTCGTCCAGACCTCCGATGGTGGCGCGATGTCGACGCCGTCGGTCGCCTGGTTGTCCTCATCATCGCCCTCAGCGTCCGAGCCCCCGACGACCTCGTAGCCGGCGCCTTCAATCGCCTTGATTACGTCGGCTTCGCTAGTCCGATCAGGGTCGTACGTGACGTTGGCCGTGCCGGTGGTCGGCTGGAGCGTGGCGTCAGTAATGCCGTCGACACGCTGGAGGCTCTTGTCCACCTTTTGGGCGCAAGAGGGACAGTCCATCTCGGGAACGGCGAGGCGGGCGGTCAGCTCACGTCGCTGTCCGCCGCCGCTCGTTTCTCCTGCTGCGTCCGGATTCTCTGTCATTACCTCACGGTAGGAGTGGGAGTTCCATATGTCTTTGTTGGAATATTCCAACTGCGGCCCTCAGTGCGATGCCAGCCGTTCTTCCGCTACCCGCTCGCCGGCGACATGTTGCTTCGCCAAATGTTCTTCCGCCCGACGGAGTCGGTAGGTGAGTGTTGACCGTGGCACGTCGAGATGCTCGGCGAGTTCGCCGACGTCGACCTCGCGGGGTGACTCGTAGTAGCCGTGTTCGACAGCGGCCTGGAGTGCGGCCTCCTGTGCTGGCGGCAGGCCGCTCGGTGTCCCGTCGCCTCCCCCAGCTGATGTCGTCGTATCCGCGGTGCGGAGCATCTCCATCTGGGCGCATTCCCCGACGGCAACCCCGAGGGAATCGAAGAACGCCGCCACATCGCCCTCGTCGGAGTGAATGAGCCGCCACGTGTAGTGGCGGCCCTCGTGACGGGTCTCGAACAGCACACCGTCGCCGAGGTGGTCGCGGGCGATGTGGGGGACTGAGGCACAGGCAGGGGTCCGCTCCCAGTCGGAGTAGAGGATGAGCGTGTCGTCCGTGCGGTCGAGGACACGGGTGGTCTGGGTTGCGCCGCAGTCCTCGGTGGCGAGACAGTCGGCGTAGTAGTCGCTGTTGCGAAACGCGTCCTCGATGGCGTCGAGTGCGTCCGGAGTGCCGGTGGCATGGTCGACTCGCCAGAGCTGGTCGGCAGTGGCGTGCAGCGAGAGTGAACGAACGCGAGCGTCGGGGTGGTCTGCGAGGGCGTCCGCCACCCTGTTGCAGCCGGGCTCGTATTCGAGAGCGAAGACGAGTTCGCGCATACCCCGACTAAGGCCTGCCACGACATAACCCATGGCTTGGGGCGATGTCTACTGGCGGGTATCAGATCACGTCGTCCGGGTCGTGAACCTCCTGCATTCGCTGTGCTTCGGCCGCGTATTGCTCCTGGAGGTCGGGGTCATCGACCATGCCAAGATTGCCGGGTTCAGCATCGACTGCTGCTGTCGTATCTCGGACGTCGGTGAAGGACGTGAGTGCGCGTTCCTTCCGATAGTACTGTTCTCCATCGGGTGTTGCGTAGGTGAGGATGATCAGGTTCTGCTCGTCATCGGAGTACGTCCGTTCGACAAGCCAAACACGAACGTCATCTTCAGACTGATTTGACATACTTAGACGTCCCCCGATATCCACTAAGGGATTGGTGTTACGGCTTGCCGAGACTCGCTGTCTCGAAGGGTGATTCTCCGGTCGGAATGAGCAGCTCCTGTCGGTCTCCGACCCGCTCAGCGAGCTTCCGTTTCAGATACTGTATCGCCGTTGACGGCGTGAAGACGCCCTTATCGAGCATGTCGCCGACGACGTCTTTGAGGGCCGCGAACTGGCCCTGCAGGTGGCCGTCGCCGACCGGCTCGCCGTCGTACCAGCGCACCGTCGCGAGCGCGCCGTTCCCGACGGTCTCTCCCTGTTCGACCGTCTCCGAGTCGTACTGCAGCCCGAACCACAGCGTCCGATAGGCGGTCACCTCGAAGGTGGGTGACACCACGAAGATCGCCTCGTGGTGGAGATAGTCGAGGTGGTCCGCGACGATCTCGTCGAGGGTGAGCCCGGTGGCACGGGGCTTCGGCTTGACGACCGACGACGGACGATCCTCGCCGGCGAGGTAGCCGTCGACGCCATCTGCTTCGAGGCCATCGGCCAGTTCCGCCAGCAGCTGTTTCGCCCACTTCGAGTCGGTGTCGTCGCCACCGAACGGTGTTTCGGCCGAGATTCGGTGCTTGAGCTTGAGATTCGCTGCACCGGCTCTGTTGAAATCCTATTGGTCAGACACTATCTGCTGTGAAACAGCCGGTAAGTGGGGTTGCGTATTGAGCGCTATCGACCTGTGGGAATCACGCTGAAACTGAAGGCTGTCGTCCCGCACGCAATCCGACAAAGTAGATGAGGATGAGTAGGAGTTCGACCGCAAATAGCCCGATAACGGTGTCGAGTACGAGTACAAGAGCAAATCCAAGCATGAAAACGAGGATGCCGGAGATTAATGGCGAACGAGCCCCATATCTTCCCGCCAGGTAATAAACGAATGATGAAATAATGGCTTGTGCGGCGAGGAATACTAGGCTGATAGCGGGCATAGAAAGCTGTACTTGGCAGCGACATATATAGTTTCTCCGACTCAATGAAACGTGCTCAAGAACGACCAAATGACCATTATATACAAGGAACTGAGTGGTACGTGTATCTCCTGTACTTAGCGAGTCGGGGCCAGTTCCTGTTAGCTCGTGAGGGTTTCAACAGAGCCGCTGCACCCCAATGGCTGTAGTGGAGCGTGTACTGTCCGTCTGTGCGTTCGTACGCAACGAGTGCGCGGTGGCCCATTGAACAATCTCCTTGCAGGACGACCCACGACTGGATCGCCCCGCACCCCTCCCGGGGGACGAACAACGCTACTCGTCGATCGGGTCGGGGGAACTGAGGTCCGCGTGGAGGACTTCGCCGTCGCGAACGACGTACCGTTTCGCCAGCACGGGAAACCGGCACTTGGTAAATCCGGCTGTCTGGATGTCGAATTCTTCGTTCGGTTCGAGATACTCCGCGAGCGACCGGAGGAACTCGTGAGTGACGATGCCACCGTCGTAGTCAGGAAGACCGTTCTCACGGGCCTCGTACACTTCGAAGCTGTCGTAGCCCCAGATAACGAGTTCGCCGTCGTCGTCCACTTCCCAGTTGAGCGTCCCGAAGCAGTGGTTCTCACAGAGCTCGCGGACTGCCTGTGGATCCGATACGAGCGCGCCGGTCGATGTCGTTGCGGCTTGCAATGTTGCCATGGATTGTTCTCGGGAGCGGTCTCGCGCCCCCGCACCCTTTCAGGGGGCGAGCAACTGCTCACGCTGTGACGGCCACATGACGTTGCGCTGCCGATGCGTCGAGCTGTCAGGATTCTCTGTTGATGTCACCGTCCCTCGTCGTATTCGGTTGGGTGAGAAAATCTACCTGCTCGAGGAGCGTCGTCGCGGTGCTAATTCGCTCTCGATCAGCGGGCTCCAATTGGTCGCTGTCGATACTGGTGAGGCTACTGAGCGCGCGGTGGAGTCGATAGCCGGGGGTGTCTCGTGGATCCATGTGTGCGCCTCCGCCAATTCTCGGCGCCGAAAAACACCGGCGGGCAGTCAGCAGGTGTGGTATCGTCGGGTGGTCGCGAGCTGGCTTCTGTTAACCAACAACTCCGAGCCGACACCAGAATTGTTGGTTAATTTGACGTCGTCTTTACTGATCGGCTTCGGGTTCGGGCCCGTAGCGTGGCGTGCCGCACCGCTGACAGCCCCACATTGGCTGCCCGGTCCACTCGTCATCGGGGACAGCCTCGAATTCGCGGAATCGATGCTTAGTCTCCCGATCACACTCTCGACACTCGAGGTGAGTTCTGTTTGGGCGCTCGCGTCGTGGCTGTTCGGTATCGGTCTTGTCAACGGATTTCTGGAGCGCAATCGCTGGCACCAGCCAGAGGTCGTTGTCTGCGTCCTCACGTAGGCTTGCAAGACGAGCTTCGGTGCGAACCTCGCTCCCGGTTTCCTCATAGAGAAACGTCGTGTGCTCGCCGTCGTGACGGGGCTGCGTCGTCTCTGTCCACGCCGTCCGCTCACGAGCAGCCGCGAGCAGCTGATTACCACATTCAGACGTGACTCGTGTCGCCGAGGGGAGCGAGGGCCACTGATCGACAAGCTGTGGGGCCGGTTCCTCGTCGAGATCGTAGATTAGCTTGCAGTCATCGACTACTGGGTCATCGTCTGCCTTCGCGAGGAGGGTGGCCGCAGCAGATCCCTTCGCGACGGCGCCGTAGAACGTCGACGCCTCAACGACTATGTGGATGATATGGAGGAGAGTCTGTTCGGCAGTCGATGTGTCCTGATCGTCGGCTGCTTCGAGATGGTTCGTGAGACAGAACCGGCACTTCGACTGGCCAGCGGGGATCGACGCTCCACAGGAATCGCACTCGGTCTCACCTTCTGTCGGGTCGTCTGGATAGCCCGCGTCGACGCCACCAGAGCGTTGCCGCCGGGGCTCGCCACTACTACTGGCGAGTTGATCGTCGGGAACGTGGGTCGCTTCGCCGAGCGGTCGGAGGGCTTCGTAGTCGGCGTACTGGTCGGTCATAGAGTGATCTGGCCGTATCATGCTTCGTCTTCGGGTTTAAATAATGGCTCTCACATCAATCAGCCTACAGACATACAATCGAAAATCAGCAGTGTGGGCGTTAGACAGCCAGTTCGTCCAGTGTGTCGCGGTGGGTCCGCACGGTGACCACCGAGACGTTCGCAACGTCAGCGACGTCCGACTGGGTGAGCCATTGCCCGTCTTCGCGTCCGGCTTTGTACAGACAGGCTGCAGCGAACCCGGACGGCCGAACCCCGGTGGTTGCCCCAGTCGATTCGGATGCTTCCGCCAACTGCCGAGCCCGCTGCCGGATTTGATCGGAGACGTCGAGCTCCGAGGCCAACCGCGGAACGAACGCACTGGGCGTCACGGGTTGGGCTGGCAGGCCAAGTTCCGTATTCAGCGTCGTGTATGCGTTCGTCACCCGCGATTGCTCGACGCGCGCCGACTCGGTGATGTCGTCGAGCGTTCGTGGTCGCCCGTTACACCGACACGCTCCGTAGACACTCGCGGCGGCCATCGCCTCAATCGACCGGCCCTGCAGGAGTTCCTCGTTCTGAGCGCTGCGGAAGAGCTGGCAGGCCTGGTCACGGATCGTCTCGGATAGTTCGAGCGTACTACTGATCCGGCGGACTTCACTAAGCCCGTGTGCGAGGTTGCGTTCGGCTTTCGACTGAAACCGCCCACGCGTCTGTTCACGGCGCATCCGAGCGAGCCGCCGTCGCTTCTGTCCTGAGAGTTCGTTCCCGTTCGCATCGGTCCCGTGGCCGATCTCCGTCGACAACCCACGATCGTGCCGCGCCGCTGTCAACGGAGCACCCGTGCGCTCCCGTTCGTCTTCGTCGAACCCTCGCCACTCTGGCCCGTGGTCGATCCGCTGCTCGTCGACGACGAGTCCACAGTCCTCGCAGACGGTTTCAACCGCGTTGGTTGTAACTTGCCCGTTACACTCGGGACACTGCGTAGCATTCGAGTCGGTCTGGACGTCTTCGTCGAACGTCGTTTCGTAGATCTCTCTGGTTGCCATGGATACTCACGAGGGGACTCACGCGGATCGCGTCTCTCGGAGTGCCCCTCACCCATCAGGGGCACATACACACCACACGGAACAGCGCTGACACTGGAGGGCTGCGGTGGCGAAAGCCCGGCCGCGAAACGGCGCGTGAGCGCCGTGAGCAGCCCGGACCGTGGAGGTGGTGGGAGGTGGCGGTGACCGCGTACACACCAGCAAAAAAGGGGTGCGCCGACCGGCTATTCCCACCACCGACCGCGCTCAGGGAACATAATGGTGCTCCACCCAGTGACAGCCAGTGAGACGCGCCCCTCGTACCAGTTCCGGGCTACCTTGTGAATACGCACCTGCTCGCCCTCTTCAATCCACGGCGCATCTGATTTCTCCCAGATCGTCACCTTCGTTTTTCCACTGTCGTCTGCGATCAGCCCGACTTGAGCGATGGCCGGCGAGTCCGCATCCCAGAGTACTTCGACTCGACCCTCGATGCTCACCTCTTTGCGATTGACGTCCTCGAGCTTCCCAATGGGGATCACCGTCCCAGGCGCCGTCTGCAACTCCTCGAACACCCCGACGACTGCACTCGTTAGGTCTTTCCCACCGACGACGGCTTCACCCAACCGCCGGCCAATCGCTGCTCGCGACCAGCCATCCAGTTTTTCCGCCAACCGCATCGACTGCTTGTTCACCGCCGCCAACTGCTCCTGCGTGAGCTCTGCACGAGGATCGTCTCGCTCCGGGTCAGCCATCGGATTCACGCTCGCTGCCCGCTTCTGGAACTTCACACGCCGCTCAGCGCTTCGCTTCGCTGCGATGTCTCGCGTCCGCTTCGCACGCCCCTCCTGCTGACTGAGTTCTGCCTGGGCACTGATGTGTTCCAACTTGGCCTCTCGTGCCTTGATGCGCTCTTCCTGTTCGAGGGTCTTCCCGAACAGGTGATCCGGGCCTTCCTCGACGCGCGCGTCTGGGTGGTTGGAATCGACTTTGGCCTGGACTTCCATGTCGACCGTCGCCCGGAACTCCGGGGTCTCGTCGACGACTTCGAAGCCATCCTCGTCGACCTCGCCTTCATCGTGTTTCTCGAAAGCCTGTTCATCGACCGAAACTACATCCGTGGTGACGTTGTTACTAGACATTGGAATCTACCCTGATTCCTGAAGGCGCTCAGCGCCCGACACCGCGATGCTACAACATCGCGGATTTCCTCGACGACAACGACCGACAGACTCGTCTGCGCGCTCTCGCTCGCGCCTTCGCGAGCGCCCCTTGGGGCGCGAGCGAGAGCGCGCCATAGGGAGGCCACTCAACCAGCACCGCGCGCCGACCCGCCCGGAGCGAGCGGCCAGCGGGATATGCCCGCTCGTGTCCGGCCCGATGTGCGGGTCCGTGTCCAGGGCGACTGTCGCCGAGAACGCGCGCCGCGGTGTGGCGCGCGACAGCGCAGGCGGCACCAAGCGCTGGAACGCGAAAGCCCGCAAGGGGCGCAACCGACGGGGATACCCGCTGGCGCCGAGGGCACATGCATTTTAGCCCGGAACGGGCGCGGGCGGTGCGGAGAGCGCCCGCACGCCCGGAATGGTCGGTCGCGAGCGACGCGGAGGGCGGAACGCGGCGAGCGGTGCGGGCCATAACGGACACACCTGTCCACCCAGCCGCGACACTCAGCGACCCAACTACTGCCCTGGCGGACTCAGAAAGGGCGAGGCCGTCTCGGTCACCGGGAAAGCAGGCTCTCCCGAGCTAACGGGCGGCGCGCCGCCCGTGAACGGCCGAGGGCCTTCATCGTGTTGCTCACCCAGCAACCTCAGCTGAGTCAGTCATACTCGTTGCGAGATAGCGAAGTTATTTAAATATCGGTTCGTATCTACGCAACAGATGCTTACCGAAGGCGAGGTTCGCGCGCTCACCGTCCTTCACGGTGAGCAGACAGTCTCCGAATTTGCGACCCAGCTGGACCGCAGTCTCAGCTACACGTCTGAACTTGTCGATCGTCTCGAAGCGACCGGACTCGTCGAGACGCGTCGACAAGGGAAAACAAAGCAGATCCGGCCATCGGACGCGAAAGCACTCGAACTCCTCGCAGACATCACCCAAGAGTATTCGCACATCGACTGGCCTGAACTGTTGTCGGGTGCGACGCTCCGCGTTCTCTACTATCTTGAAACACCGCGGGTCGTAATGGAGCTCGCACGCCGGGCCAACATTCACAGGAGTACCGTCCATCGCGCCCTCGATCCACTTCAGCATCGAGGGATCATCTACGAAACTGACGAGGATGCATATGTGCTGAACGAGGGATTCGAACAACTGAGTACGCTTGCTCGGGAACTCGTTCACCACGACCATCGCCAGACCGTCGAACAACACACCGACACCTACACGATTCTCTGGGAGTCACTCGACGAGTTCCTCGTCCAGACCGCAGATGAGATTACCGCCGAGGACTTCCTTTCGACGGGGCCAGAGCGTTTCCAGACCTACGACCTGCCCCTTCTGGCCCGCGACCGTCGGTACTATTTCCATTCAGAGACGATGAATGATCTCTCGCCGGCGATGCTGTGCTGTCATATGCTCGTAATCGATTCGGGCGCACGTACCCAGTCATACTGTCTGCTCCTGCTCAGCCACGTTGACGTCGACCGTGACGAACTGCGTGACCAGGCCACAAAGTACGGCGTCGACGATCTCGTCGAGGACTTGCTCACGTATCTCGACACGAGTGGCGAGGAGCGGGCATCTCGACTTCCCGAGTGGGAAGAGTTCCAAGAATTGGCTGCGGACTACGGGGTGTCAGCATGAGGGCGCGATTCGACAGTTCGTACATTCGGTCGGAACTCGAGCGCATCGGCGAGCAGCTAGACGACCCACTCACTGTCTTCTTGATCGGCGGTGGGGCAATGGCGTTCCAGGATCTCAAGACCACTACCAAGG
This sequence comes from Halorubrum pallidum, assembly GCF_055380345.1. Taxonomy (NCBI): domain Archaea; kingdom Methanobacteriati; phylum Methanobacteriota; class Halobacteria; order Halobacteriales; family Haloferacaceae; genus Halorubrum; species Halorubrum pallidum. Next base: position 199,922 of record NZ_AP043944.1, read on the forward strand.
ATATCGATCTCATCGTCGCATCCGGTGATGACCTCGGGCAGCTCCAAGCAGTACTGCTCGAACTTGGTTACGATATCGTTCGGGAACCGGACGAAGAATACGAAGCGCTCGGTGCTCAGCGAATCCTCGAGAACGATGATGGGTGTCGAATCGACATCTTTCACCAGCAGGTAATCGATAAACTGGTTCTTTCTGACGGGATTCGGAAGCGTAGCGAGCGGTACCTCAACCCCAGCAACTTGGTGGTCGAACTCGTGAGCCCAGAGGACATCTTCCTATTCAAGGCGGTCGCCGGACGGGTGGACGATATCGAAGATATGTTTTCGCTGCTGCAGACTGACCTCGATTTCGACGTCGTCGAAGCAGAACTCGCCGCGCAGATCGACCTCTTGGATCAAGAGCTATTCGTAACATACGTGAACGAGGCGTTGGCCGATCTCACCGAGCAACACAACGTGAGGACACCCCTGCATGAGCCGGTCGCGGAGATTACAGAGCGCGTATACGAGGAACTCGAAGTGCTTCACGCCCTCGACGAACCGAAATCTATGCCTGCCCTCCAGCAGGAACTCGATTACACCACGGTTGAATTACAGGATATCGTGAGTCGTCTCGAGGAGAAAGACGCAGTCAAGGAAACCGCTGATCGCATCGAGCGTCTTTCGACGACGATCTGACGGCGAGGGATACCGGAATCTATGGCGTAATGCCAAGCGGTGCGGCTTATTGGATACTTTCCCTATCCATGGATAGGGAGACTCCCCATTAGTCGCGGTCAAGCGCGACGTCGACTTCGTCAACGAGGTCCTCCATGGAAACGGTGTAAGCGTCGGCAATATGTCTCACTCAACGAGATGCTCATCGAGGTCGTGCGTCCAGTACGTCGCGGGCCCGCCAGGACTACATCGCGCACACAGCTGCAGCGGCCCCTCGAGATGGCCGAGTTCCACACGGAAGCGCGTGAGCGCCGCGAGGGCGTCGACGACGAGCCCACAGCCATCGCAGGCGTAGCGATCGCGCTCGTTGGGGTCCGGCTCCATCTGGATCGCGCAGTCGACGCAGATGGGGTGGGTGACCCGCTCATCTTCCCCCCATGTGTGGGCCTCGCCAGTCTCGGTGCTGGGCGGAGCGTCGCAGAACGCACACCCTGTAAGCGTCTGCTGCATTACTCCGCCTCCGCGTCGGCGTCGCGGCCGGCCGTCCAGCCACGGTGGAAGACGGCCAATTGCGTCGTCGAGTCGAAGGTAGTAACACTCGGCTCGTGAACGAGAACGCGATCCTCGGGAACGGGTGTGACGACGTCCGCGTCGATGAGGTCGTCGACTAGGCTGCGGGCCGTTGCGTCGTCGACGTCCGCGGTCGCGACGCTCGCGGCGTCACGGTCCTGTGCGAGGAGTTCGGTTTCGAGCTGTTCGTGGTCGGCACTCGTGTCGTCGTGAGGATCGGGACCAACCATGGTGAATCACGCCGCGCACGCTCTCGCGCGCTGCACGCCTCCCGGCGCCGATAAACAGCCCAGTCGGAGGGCGTCAGTCCGACCCTGGGTCGCGGTACTCGAAAACGGCAACGTCGCGGAGGGATAGGGCGGTGGGCGTGGGTTGAGGGCATAAATTCTGGCAACGTCATTAACCAACACTTCGACAGAACTGGTCCCGAGTGTTGGTTAAGAGTGTGGCCTATGGAGTCCGGAGTTCCTGAACCGGCTTCACGGTGAACGTGTCCGGCTCGCTGGCTGCTGCTTCTCGTGTGCGTTCCGCTTGTCAGCTACCCACCCCTAAAGGGGTGGGCTTGTCGGTGGACTCCCGTTCTGCCGACACGTACTGGTCGGACGCCACGTCAGTCGCGTTCACGGTCATGATCCCCGACTTCAGGGCGTACTGACAGAACGCCCCTCCAGCGGGGGACTTCTGCCCCCGCTGGAGTTTCACCGCGAGTTTTCGGGCCACGTTTTTCGCCGCGTTGTAGTCGGCGTTCACCGAGTACGAACAGTCCAAACAGGCGAAATGTTGCCCGTCACGGTTTTCGTCGAGCGTACACCCACACTTCGAGCATTGCTGGCTCGTGTAGGACGGTTCGACTGTCTCAACCACGATGCCGTGTTCCTCGGCTTTGTATGCGACTTGCTCCTGCAACGCACGGAAGCCCCACTGTTGGAACTTCTTGCCGTCGATGATGCGCTCTCGAATCTGTTCCAGGTCCTCGAACGCGATGTGGGTGCAGCCGTGACGCTTGGCTTCCGCGACGAGTTGTTTGGAACACCGATGCAGGTAGTCCTCGCTCCAGCGCCCGAACCGGTCCCCAATTCGGTGGTAGGTCAGGTGGGCGCTTCGCGTGCCCGTCTGTTGCAGGCTGGCACGGCGTTTCTCGAACTCACGGCGCTGGTGGTTGAGGTAGTCGGCGTTGCCGACGAACCGTCCTGTACTGGTCACGGCAATATGGTCGTCAACGTTACAGTCCACGCCAAGGACGCTCGAATCCTCGGCTTTCTCAGGACTGGCAACGTCGAGTTCCCGTTCCATCGCCGCGTGCAGGTAGAACTTGTCGGATTCGCCGTCGTAGTGGATGGTACTGGTCGAAAACGAGTAATCCTCGTTCAGCAGGTACTGGCCGTGTGGTGTGCCTTCGGGATTCTCCGGTAGGTCGTACTCACACTCGACTCTACCGTTGACGGTGGCGATGCTCACCTTGTCGCGGTAGTAGGTGGCGGCTCGCTTGTCGTAGACGATGCTGAACGTGTCGTAGTGGGGCTTGCTGGTGTTCTCACCCTCGGCAAGTCGGTCAACGCAATTGCTAATATCGTCGGTGGCGCGTTTGATGGCTTTTTGGACGAGGTTGGCGTGGAGGCCGTCCGTCTCGTGGCGAAGTTCATCGTAGATGGCGGCTTCGGCTTCGCTCTTGCTGGTGACACAGTCCTCGTCGGGATAGCGCCACGCCCAGTCTGCGGTGCGGTTGGCACAGTACTGAAACTTGCTGTTGGTGGCGTGGAGGTCGCTCTTGCGGTCGTCGGGTACGTCAAGGCGAACCCGTACCGTTCGAGTTACCTCCCACGCCATACCTCACAGTAGTAGCTACTCTTTATTTATAATTTTGAATGGTATTGGGGAGTCAGCCCTGCCGTAGTCGGTGGATTGCCGCTCGGAGCTTACGCGCTTCCTCCCACCCCTGAAGGGGTGGGCTTCCGCGCTGTTACCGCTGTGAGCTGGGTGACGAGTTCGTCGCGAACGATCTCACGAGGAACGGTTGTCTCGTGCCAGCCCAGCCGGGCGTCGAAGTGCCGCTTTTGGAACTGCTCGCTGACGTCGTCGACGGCGACGTACTGCGTGTGGTTTGTCCCCCGGACCTGGTGGGTGACGACGACTGCCCCCACGTGCTCGTGCGTCAGCTCGATTAGGGCACACTCCACGAGCGCGACGAGCGACGCGTGATCGCGGTCGTTCGGGATCGCCACCTCGAGGTCTGCCCACGGAGCCTCCCCGTCGGAGTTGGTTGCTGCTTGCTGTACCGTCTGCGTTTGGGTCGTACGTTCCGAAGCCATCGTCTATCGGGGGCACGTGATGCGCCCCGCCGCCCCCTGGCGGGGGTGACAGACGTGCCGCTGCGGTCGCAACGCTACTTGGACCGACCGCCGAATAACCGACCCAACAGTGAGGATGACTCTGACTCACTACTGTTCTCACTCGTAGTAGCGGCGTGCTCGCCCTGGCACTCCTCCTCCTCCTCCTGGCCACGGGTGCCGAGTTCGTCAGTGAGTCGCTTGACCTCCGCTTCGAGAGCGTCGATGCGCTCGGTTTTCTCCGTGAGTGTCGCCTCGAGCTCGTCGACGCGATTGCTCAAGATCTGGTTCTTCTCGGCGAGATACGCGCGACTCCGCTCCGAGTCAGCAGCGCCGACGTCTGGCGACGATGTGGCGGGGATCTCGTCCGCGGTATCGTCGCCGGCGTCCGGGTCGTAGAACTCCGACGTAGTCGCAATTGCTCGCTCGATGGTCTTCTCCCCATACGTCGACCCATCAGCGTAGTGGACCTCGTCCCACTTCTCCCGAAGCAATCCTGACTGGCGAAACAGGTGATCCATCTGCGTCCGGTCGCCACCGGTCCAGAACGCCAGCAGACAGCACAGCGCCATGTCGGCCTCGGACTGGCTGTCGTAGCCGGCTGTGTTCCCGTTCCAGAGCCGCTCGAACTTCTCGCCGTTCGATGCATTCCGCGCTTTCTCGAGGAGGTCCTCGTCTTCGAGGTCGACGTCAACGGCGGCTGCACCGGTCGTCGGTGACTCGTCGTCAGCGCTACCACGCTGTTCGGACTCTGCTGCCGTGTCACGCTCAGTCTCCTGAACGTACTCACGGTGAATCGCTCTGAGCGCGTCCTGTCGACGTGCGACGCACGTTGGTGTCCGCTCGACGTGATCGCCAGTGACGGTGAAAAAGCGTGCCGTGTCGTACAGTTCGACGCTCCCGCGACGGTTCCGCCCGTCGGGAAGTTCGCCCCTGATGAGGACGTGATAGCCGGTGCCGGACGGTGACACCTCCGTATAGGAGTCGAGGCGCTCGATGATGTCTAGTGCCGCGTCGTCGACGTCGCCGGTTTCAGGATCACGGCAGTCGTCCAGGTCGACGCCGACGATGGGATCGTCGTCGGTAAACACGAACCCGACGCCATCGGCGTGTGCCGTCTCAGTGTAGTCGAGCGCTGTCTCGAAACTCGCCCAGGTCTCCGACTCTGTTGATGACGCGAACCCCCCACCTCCCGGCGTCACCGGAATCTTCGTCGGCTTGCCGTCCCGCTCCTCTTCGCGCCAGCACACCCACTGGTCCCGTTCGCGTAGCGTCTCCGGAATCGCCTCCGGCTCGTTGACGATATTCTTACTCATGTTCTCACAGTACCTTGCATGGCTCTCACTAATTCTGAGCCAGCATAGAACTCACTCAACTCTACTCCTCGATCCAATCCCTTGGTCCCAACGGGGACCCCCCGTTCTATCCTAGTTGGTTTTCGCTCGGTGATACCCCTGACCAGCTTCGCCGTCTGGTGGTTTTTCCCCTGACCGCTGATACGGGCGGGAGTACCCTTTCTTAATTTCCCCTGACCAGCAGCGCCGTCCTGCGATTTCGTATGTTCACTTGATGTTAGATACTGTTGCCCCTCCCAGATGCCCTGACCGGCGGTTCCGTCTTGCGGTTTTCTCGGTCCATAACCGAGTATTAACTCTTGATTCTTACCCTCTCGTGCTGTTACTGGTCGTTTCCCCTGACCGGCAACGCCTTCGGGCGGTTTTTTGATAACCCGTCTCGAATTCAAGTACCTCATAGATTTCTCTTCATTCAATCAATTGTTGCCCTGCTGCCGTGAGCGAAATACCTGTATAGCAGTTCACGCGGGTTTCGTTTTGACGAATCCGACTCGTATCATACGTTACGAACTCCCCGAGAGAACGGGAGAACCACGCTTTCGATTGAACTTCTTTGTCGTGTCTGATTGCCCATATCCGATACGCATTATAGAGATCATCCTTCGGGAGTTCCGCCTCCTCTTCTTCGGTAACGTACACGTCAACGAATGACTCGAAATCGTCCGCGTCGTGATCGAGTTCACTCCCGTTAGTTTGGGAGATTTGCTCTGAGGAATCTTCCCCCGGCATATCCTCTCCCGGAGCAGATTCGGCCCGATAGTCAGTCTCCGCCCGGTCACTATTTTCGTCGTCGTTTTTGGAGTCCCCCTCTGATTCATTGTGGGCGGTTGAGTGATCAAATAGGGTTGTGAGAGGTTTCGTTGTCCCGTCCGTGTAGACGACTGATGACTTCTCATCGGCAAGAATCACGATTACGTAGCTGTCGCAGCTGTACTCTGGGGTGGAGAACTCGTCTTCCGGAACGAACGGCTTTTTGATCCGAATCCAGTCGTCCTCGAACGCCGATTTCGTCTCGTAGATGTGTTGTTCACCGTGCTCATAAACGACGTACTCGTCGGCAGCGTGGTCGTAGCTGTAGATGGCCGGAACACGATCTTTCGAGAGTTTTTCCAGCGACTCGAGGCGGATATGTTCCGTCCCGCTGGCATCACGAAGGACGATCTCGTCGCCATCACGCTGCCAGATGTTCTGGGTCCCGTTCTCGTCGTCGGTCGCCGGTCGCACGGCCGTCACTCCACCTTCTTCGGTCGCTCCACCGCTGAACGTGAGATTCGAGTCAGTCGTGTAGAACCGTGTCTCACCATTCTGGAGGGTACGGACGGGAGGTGTGAGAATGCCGTCAACACGCTCGGCCCACTCAGTTTCGTCGTTTCCTGGTCGAACGACAAACAGCGGGATATCACCTGCTGCTTGGGCCTTCCGGAGATTCGTGAGCACTTTCGCGGGATTCTCGGGTGTCGTCGTTTCGACTTCGATGGCGAATCGGTCGGAAACGTCGGGGTGGCTCGCCCTCGCGTCAGGTTTCTCGCTGCCATCCTGTGCGAGGATCGAGACGGTGAAACCGAGTGCGGTGAGCTCTTCTTCGATCTGAAGGAGTGCTGCGTCGTGGGCACTCCCACCAGCGGCCTGCACGCCACCAGTATCGGGTGTCGCGACCTCTTCTCCGGCGTCAGTGAGCCGGATGCGGAGCTCGTCGGCGTCGATATCGACGGTCGTATCGAGGTATCGTGATCGTTCTCGGATGTCCGCGAGGGCATCATACGATGGCGGCTCGGCGTCGACGTCGTCGAAGAGTCGTCTGAGTTCGTCGTCAACTGCTTCGACGGCCACCCAGCCGTTTTCCTCACGGCAGCCCTCTCGAAGCTGCAGACTCCGAACCACGTTCGCAATCGCGACGTCCAGGTCGTCGCTCGCGATATCGAGCACCTCGTGTCCGTCGGCAGGTGTGCTCGTTGTTGAAGTGTCTGGCTCAGCCGGCACACCGTGTTCGTCATTGATGTCCTCGTGCATCGAGGAGAGTGTCTCAGTGAACTGCTCCTCTTCACGCTCTGTGAGCGGGGATTCGCTCTCGGGGTGGCCCGGTGGAATCGGGAGTGGTTCGAGACTGAACGGATACGGCCCCGTTTCACCGAACGTCGGGCTTGGCAGGCTGGCGATCCACTCCCCTCGTGGCAACGAACGAATCCGATTGGCGAAATCCGCGGGGTCCATCTCTTCGTGGGCCATCGCTCGCGCCAGTTCCCGGTCGACGTTGATTTTCCCGATGAGTGAACTGCCGATGTTGTTCAGAGCATTCAGGTAGATCTTCCGCCCACCTTCAGCCTCCATCTGTTCGGGGAACTGCATCGACAGACCAACAGAGAGCCGGAATCCCCGGCCTTTCTCGAGGAGATCATTCATGATGTCGGAGACCACGACCGATGCTGCCTCGTCGACGAGCAAGTTCACGACGTAGTCGTCCGAGTGCTGGGGGAGGGCCTGTTTGCGGTCCTTGAGAGCTGCATCGAGATTGGTCAGGATCACACCGGTCATGATCCGGGCGGCGTCGTCGCGGAGGTCGCCGAGGTCGAAGAGGATGACCGTATCCTCGTCGAGGACATCCCGAAAGTCGAACTGGTTCTCGGTATTATTGAAGATCTGCCGCAGGTGCGTATCCTGTGAGATGTAGGCGAGACGGTTTCCGACACCGCCCATCACGTTCGCGAAGGTGTTCGAATCTAACTGGAGCTGCCGTCGAATCGTCCGGGTGACTTCCTCGTCGCTCGACCGTGGGGCGTCGCCGATGTTCTCGTTCGGTGGCCCGGCCTCCCAGAGCTGGTCGACGACGTGTTCGAGCTGTCGGTGGGCGAAGTAGTCCGTCGACGCTCGGTAGAGCCCGTTCTCACGCCCGTATTCCTCGTCGAACAGTGTCTTGATGAGTGTCTTGATGAGAGTTGGGGCCACAGTCGCCCGCTCGTAGCGGTCGGTTCCCATCACGAGCTTCAAAATCTCTTCGTAGTGGTCGGCCTTCCGTTGGACGGCGTCTTCGCGGCGCCGTCCGCTCTCCATCGACGGTTCGAGATCGAAAAACGAGAACCCGGGGAGGACGTCCGGGATCGGGAAGTGGACGACGTTCTCTTGGAGGTCGGTCATTCCGAACCGACGCGCGTGAGCCCGCATATAATTCTGGGCCATGTCGTCGTTCTTCGGGATGATGAGGATCGTCGGCCCCTCGGTGTTGGCGTACAGCGACAGCATATCGTTGATGAGGGCTTTCGACTTCCCAGAGCCGGTTGTTCCGAACCGGCCGTAATGAGTGGGCAGCAGTCCGGGTGGAATGTGTGTCGGCTCGTCTTCGGCCTCGCCGGTGTCGTCGAGGGCATACCCGATTGCCATCCCGTCGCGGAATTCACTCATGAGGTCCTGGTGGGGGCGTGGCAATGGATTCCGACTCTGCTGTTCCGCACGCGTCCCACGTGCCCCCTCGACAGTCAGCTGTTCCGAGGAGGGCACGAGTACGAAATTCGCGAGTTCTCGGCCACTCAGGACGAACTCGGGTCGGGTCGTCCCACGGCCGGTCGTGATCTCACGATCCAAGAGCCGCTGCAGCGCCGCTCGTGCGTTCCGTTCTTTCGTGGCTGCCCGGAAGCCGCTGTCGCGTACCCGTTCGGCCGCAACCTCGTAGTACGGTCCGTCAAGCGGGTCGAATACCGGGACAAGTGATTGCATCCGATCATCGAGATCATCGCGACCGTCGTCCCCGGACGGAATCCCGATCGCTCGGATGTTCGCGGTGAACGACCGCTTCGGATTTTTCGCCTCGATTGCCGCGACACGTTTTGCAACGGCGTCGCTCAGCTGGTTTCTGTCCCGGCTCTCCGACTGATCGTCGAGTTCGAAAAGGGAGCCAATAATCTCCTGAGCGAGTGTGTCTCGGCCGTCGATGACGTCCTCCTTGCGAAGGTCGGCATCGGACTGCCAGCTCTCGCGTCGCTGGAAGACGGCCTGGAACGCTACTGGTGCTGTCGCCTCCATCAGGTGGTCGACAAGCGACGCGAGCGCACCACCTGGCTGATCGACGGCTGGGAGTTCTGCTTCGTCGTCGGCAGTGAATGGCGAGAGTGAGGTCATCCAGTCCTGTTTCCGAGTGGCCGACCCCTGCCACCGCACGCCGAGTGGGGAGACGGTCTTGGTCGCTGGCCGGGCGAGTATCGTCCCCTCTGTTGTCACCGTTGGTTTGGCAAGCGTCGTGAGTGGCTCATCCTCGGGAATCGCATCTGGTGGGGCGAGTTCGAGGGCGGTGTCTCCGATCTCGATGATGTGGTCGGCAGACAGGTCGCCGACCGTCCCTCCTTCCGCGACTGATTGGGCGTCTGCTTGCCTCGCTTGACTGTCTTCGTCAGTCCCACGTTCGTATTGCTCGTCAGGACCGAACTCGTACGTGAGATCGCCCGACTCATAGTGATCGACGAATGTCTCTCGGTCGAATTCCACAGGCTGCACGAGTCGGGATGCGACGTCGACTTTGGTACGCTCGATGTCGAACGTCTCGGGATAGATCGACCGGAGACGTTTCTCAAGCGTATCCAGATGGTCGTCAGCACCGTAGTAGAATTCGACGGGGTCGTCTGCACCCTCGCTGAGCGCGAGGAATTCGAATCGTAGCGGTGTTTTGCTGTGTAGCGGATTGAGTTTGTCAGCTAGCCCTGTCGAGTTCGTTAAGGTCAGTTTGTGGAGACTCTCCAGTGCCTGCGGCAGCCGCTCCGGATTGAGGCGTTCGGAGGTAGGCGTCACGCGGAGGTACTCACGCATCGTCGTCACCTCCCGCTGCGCCACCATCAGTCTCTGCTGGCGTCTGCTCAGGTGGGCGTTGTCCATTGTCGGTCGCTCGGCTTTCAATATCGTCTTGGAACGCCTGCACGTCCGCGTCCACGGCGTTCTCACCAGTCCCGGGGAGTGAGGCTCGCCGTTGCTCGGTTGGCTCGAAGTCGATGACCTGCTTCTCCTTGGGCATCGCTTTGACCTGGATCCCACGCCACTCGCCGTCGACGCCAACCAGTGCTTCGGAGAAGCCGGCGTCCTCGTTGCCGGGGACGGCGTCCTGGACGAACCGCATCTGTGCGTAGTTCAGCCCGAACTCGTCGGCCCACTCCTTGTCCATCCCGTCGAGGCGGTGGAACTGCTTGACGGCACACTGATCGAGGATCGCCTCGCTTTCGGCGTGCTCGAAGAACTCGTCGACGGTCTGGGTGACCAGCCGGATCGAGAGGTCGTGGTGGCGGTGGTGCCGGAACACCGTCTCGAGGAACGCCAGACTTGCGGCGTCCTGCATGATGTAGCGCGCCTCGTCGATGTAGAACACGACCTCCTTCTCCGAGACCTTCGCCCGTTCGTACACCAGCGAGATGAGTAGCTGCATCGTCAGTGCCGTGCTGCTGTCGACGCTGCCCTCCTGCTGGGCCAGATCGAGGTAGATGACCTTCTCGTCCCGGATGTCGAAATCCGATTCTTGGCCGAGGTTGGCGTGGCGACCGTCGTCCTCGAAGGGGCGCAGCTGATCGAGGAGCCACGTCGCGTCCTCTTTGATCTTCCCTGCCTCTTCGTCGGATCGAACGACGAACTCCTCAGGGTCGTCGACCATGTCCTCGAAGACGTCCATCATATCACGGATGGTCGGACTCGGATTGCTGTGCGTCGAGATGTCGTCGGTGATGCCGTTGCGCTGGTAGGCACGTTTGAGGGCGAGTTCGAGCGTGGTGCGCCGGTCTCCCAGTGAGATGCCCCGGAGGGCAAAGAAGTTCGTCAGGAAGCTCATCGCGTCGTCGAGTTTCTCGTTGAACGGGCTCGCGTCCTCGCCCATCGCCCGCTGGACGTGTTCGGGCGTCTCCCGAATCTCCAAGGGGTTCAGCCCGAGCGTCCCGCCGACTGTGATCCGCTTGGCGTCGAGCGCCTCCGAGACACCGGCCCAGTTGTTCAGCGGCTCGAGGATGATGCCGATACGGTCCTTACTCTGCTCGATGGAGCGGATGAAGTTCTGCTTCGAACTGAACGACTTCCCCGACCCCGTGTCGCCGACGGTGAACATCGCGTACCCGTTGTCCCGGGCGAGCGGGTCGATGACCACAGGACTCTGGTTGTCCTTGTGAATCCCGAACTCGACGCCGCCCTCCTCGAGGATCGTCGCGTTGTGCGGCGAAGACAGCAACGCGCCGACTGCGCCGCCGAGCGCAATCGACGTCCGGCCGAACTCGTTGTCGCCGATGGGCGCGGCGGATTGGAGGGCGAGATCTTGCCGACAAATTGCGGTCTTCGGCGTGAGGTTCGCCGGATCGTCGCGGAGGGCACTCTTGACCGTCTGGACGGCATCTCTGAGTTCGTCTTTCTCGTCGGCCCGGACGGTGATGAACATCCCTTGGTCGAACACGTTCGCGCCGTTCTCGACGGCCTTGTACGTCGCTGCGGCCTCGTTGGCGCGCTCCTGCAGGTAGGCACTCCGGATACTCTGTTCGAGGTCAGCATCGACCTGGAGGTCGTCAGCGATGTCCTGTAGTTCGTTCCGGGCTCGCTCCTGATTTTTCGGCGTGATGTGGGCCGTCAGATCGAACTGGACGTCGGTCATCTCGAAGAGGTCGCTCAGATACCCGTCGTTGGGATAGTCGGCATAGTTAGCGATGTACAGCGTCGTCGTCCACTGCTCGCCGACCCGTGCGGCTCGCGTTTCCCACTCGACAGCTCCGGGCGCGGTGACGGTTTTGTGCGACTCGGAGATGTCGTCGAGGAGCTTGCGTTCGGCCTCGCCTTCTTCGAGTGTCTCCTCGTCGAGGACATCGGTGAAGTCCACGTCTGGTTCATCATCCGCAGTGAAGCGGTCCCAGAGGTACTTACTGCCGGCGCCAAGGCCGAGACCCACTACAAGGGCAAGTACTGCACTCTCTGCTGGTGTCAGATTCTGGAGCCACCCGGCGACGGAGCCAAGCGCGCCACCACCAGTCTGGAGGATCCCGTTACGCATCGTGTGGGTCCTCCCGGCGCGAGTGGCCGATGATCGATTGGTCGCGAACGACACGTTCCGCCTCGTCGTAGTCATGTTCGCGGCCGTTCCAAAAGTCCATATTCAGAACGAACAGCTCGACCGTGCTGAGTCGACGTGCGGACCACCCCGACGCCTGCTGGATGAACTCGGAGCGAACGTCGTTCACGCGACTGTCGAGCTTCTCGAACATCTGCGCACGACGTTCGACGTCGGTGAGGTCCTCGCGGCGGGTGACGAACGGGTTGAACAGGAACCCGATGACGGGGAACTGGGTCAGCTTCTCGGCGGGGGTGCCCTCGTCGCGGAAGCGGTCGTACACTTCTATCGGGCTGACTTCAACGCCGATGTAGTACCGGACCTGCTGAATGCCCCGGTCACGCATCTCCTTCGGCCGTGTTTCCCGATATTCTTCGAGGAGTTCCCGGAAGATCGGGTTCTCCGTGACGTCTTCGTCCGTGAGCCGATCCTCGATAGTCTCGGTGATCTGCTCGACCGGGAAGGAACGGGTTGTGGCGTGGAGTTTGAGCTTCGAGTCTAGCTCTTTGTTGGCGAACTCTTCGCCAGCGTCCTGGAGCTGTGCCCAGTCGTCGGACATCGCGAAATCCATGTTGGCCGGATCGATCTCGATGAACGCCTCCATCGCGCCGTCTTCACGCTGGATGGCACCAGCACCCGGCCACGCCCGCTTGATGTTCGTGAGGTCCTGTGTCCGCTCGTCCGGCTTGAACGGCGTGTAGTTCGCGAGTCCGCCTTCGTTGCGCTCTGACTCGTTGGTACTCGTGTCGGCTTCGGCGGGCGCACTGAACGTGATCTGAGGTCGCTTGAGGTACCTATAGACGTCTTTGGTCCACGTCCAAGCGTTCAGGTGGGTTGGTGAGACGTAGATGACGGCAACGCCAAAGCCAAGCCCGCCAGCGACGAACGGGAGGGCAAGCGACTCGATCCCGGTGAGGCCAGCGATAAACAGCCCAATAATGGGGAAGGCGATGAGCATGCCGACGTCTCCTTCCTCGATATTGAGATACGGGATGCGACTCTCCTCGCCGAACTGATCCATGATGCGCCGTGCGGCCGCGTCTTGATCTGCTGACATTGTTAGTGGATTCCTCGATCAAACTCCATCCCACGGTCGTCACTCGCCGATTCCGCTGTCGCTCCACCAGGGTCATTCTCTGTTCGACGGTACGATGGCGTCCCGCCATCGTCTCCTCCATGCCCACCGCGGGCAGCTGCCTTTTGTGCGACGGCGTGGCCAGCGGCGGCTTTCGGCCCCCACCGAGCGGCGGTCGTCGCGACGCCGGCGCCACCGACATAGGCACCGGCGGCGACACCACCAACGAGTGCTGCGCCTTTCGTCGCACCGCCGACGACTTTGGCCGTCAGCGGCGTCGCGTATTTGAACGTCTTCCACGTGATGTAGAGGGCGACCAGTGGAAGCGACGCCGCGACGAGATATTTGAGGAACGCTGTTCCGGGTGTGAGCGTTCCACCGCCGTAGATCAAATCGTACCCCTTGAGGACCATCGCTGCTGGGAGCGGGAGGACAGCCAACGGGACAAACCGTTTGCAGAACCCCATCGCGATATCGGATACGACCGGAATGTTTCCGTAGGCCAGTGCAAATGCAATCGGCATTCCGTACAGGTAGACATACAGCAGAATCATCCGGATGTAGAACAGCGCCTCCAGCGCCCACATCGAGATTCCACCAATCACGGCGAACAATAGTCCCAGCCCTGGGTTTGTGATAGATACCTCCAAGAATCCAATCATCGCCTCCGTAACCGAGGAAAGCTCCGGCATCAGGGCGATAGTGAATCCGTCAACGAGGTAGAGTGCAAGAGTTCCAACCCAATACCACGTAATGATTAGAAAAGCACCGACCCAGGCCGTCTTCTTCGTTTTTCGGGCTTCGTAGGTACTTCCAATATTGAATATCCGAACCGTGTGACGGCCCTGAACGCTCATCACGAGGAGCAAGAGGGCAACCAGCATGATTTCGCCGCCGATGAGAGCATCGTGAATCGCTGGCCAGGGTGCATTGGTTGGTTCACCGAAGACAAAAGCTCCGTTCGTCTCTGGAGTAGGTGTCCCGAACATTCCCTCAGTCAGAGTTTCATACCCTGATCTGAGACCGTCCATGAACAGCCCAATGAACCACTCAACGACGCCCTTGATACCCTCAAGGACGACATCAATGAGATCGACCATCGTTATACCTCAGTGATCGTGACCTCACAATCAGTCATATCGTCGGAACCAGTGTATTGAACGTTGTAGGTGCTTGAGACCTGATTTCCACCGACCCGTGTCTCAACGATAACAGTAAACTGGCCACTATTCCCGTCTGGGGAGCATCCCATCCCGTCCTCAGTTTCTGTACCGAACGGAAACGAACTACTGAACAGGTCGGCCGTCTCGCCGGGGGAAACTACTACCCGGTCGGTTTCGTGCATTCCACTGCCTCTGGGGTTCTCAATTGGATTGGGAACGTCCCCGGAGAAGATTAGTTCAGTTATCGCTTCCGGACCGCTTCCTGTGTTCTCTACCGTAACGAATGCCTCGCCATTCTTGATCCGGTCCGTCTCGCTCTCACCATAGACTTCGTCCCACGGCTTATCTGGGTTATTCCGATAGAGTCCGACATCCTGTATCTGAATCTCTGGACGGAGTTCAGTCGTGGTCTCAACTACTGTCTCCTCGCCTTTCAACGCGAGTACGCGGTACTCACCGGGCGCATATGCGGTGCCGATCTCGAATGAGACCTGCTGAGCACCTGCGGCTACGTCACGCTTCCCGAATAACTCGCCGTTCGGTTGGATGAGGTTGACTTGGTCGACGTCGGCCTCTTCGGAGAGTTCGACGACGAGTGTTGTCTCCTCGACAGCGATGCGCGTGAGTGGGCCGTTGCCATCTGGAGAGGTCGTTCCATCACCAGGCGTCCCAGAACCGCCATTGTCGTTCAGACAGCCAGCGACGCTTACGAGCGCAGCACCTGCGACTGTTCGGAGGGCGGTTCGCCGACTGATGTGTGGGTGGTTTCTAGTCATGGACTATGGGTTCCGTTGGAAGATGTCTTCTGGACCGAGCATTCGGAGGAGCCGCTTGCCTGCGTAGAACATCACAAGAAACGGGATGAGCTGCCAGCCGACCTCGAAAATAAATGCGAACCAACCGTCGATGGTGCCGAGCGGATGCCAGCGAGCAGTAGCCGTCGCACTCACATATGCGGGGTTGTGCCCGAGCCACGAACCCGGATGGTACCGTGCCGTGTAGATACCCGGCTCGTCGATCGTCACAATCGCCACCCCGGAGGCGTTGGTCTCGACGCGTTGCTCCGCGATGGTGATGTAGCCGTTGCGAGTGTTCCCGCCAATTGGATATCGTCGGTCGGGATCGCTGAGCACGATCGGTGCGCCGGTCTCGTTGTCTCGGAGTTCGATGCGGAGTGTGGCCTGACTTTCGTTCTGCTGGAGCACCTCAACCGTCAGATTACTGCGCCGGAGCTGCCGCTCTGAGCTAGCGTCAGGTGCCACAATCGAGGCGTTCACGCCCCGTACGATCCCCGCCACCTGGAGCGCGTCGCGGTCGACGTTCTCCGCGCGAACCGCAACACCGTACGTCGTCGTGTACGACTGGTTGACGATGTCGATGTTGATGTTCTCACCGAGCGTTCCGTCCGGAGACGGTCGGTCAGTGCCCCAGGTGTCGATAATCTCTGGGCCATCGCGAACTGGTTCAGCACGCGGGCCGATTCGCGACGGGTACGCGTGAATATAGACCGGAATCGCATCCGACTCGACGGTGGCGCTGTCGGTTCGGTTCGACCTGACGAGTGTATCCCAGTTGGTGTTCCGAGCGGTGTAGAACCGCCAGACGCCACGCACTCGTGCGCTTCCATTCTCCGTCAGCGTGTACCCCTGCCACGGTCTGGACTGGAAAATGGCCACACCGGCGTCACCATTGGGATACTCGGCGTAGTAGGGGTACGCCGAGAGGTCGTAGATCTCGACGGCGATCGAATCCGAGACGTTGAGCGATTCGGTTCGGTACGTGACCTCGACATCAGTCTCGTCGCCTCGGTCGATTCGCGTGGTCTTCTTCAACCGGACGCTGATCTCGGCTTCAAGCGTGAGGTTTGCACTCCAGTCATCCTCGATCTGGTAGTCGAGGGCCGGCGTGTGCGAGCCGTCGCGCTCGACGATGGTTTCGCCGTCCTTCTGCAATCGAACCTCCTCAACCTCGTTGCTCGCGAGCGACCACTCGATCGTCGTGTTCCCCGAAGAGCTCCCGTTCGGGACGCGAACGCGATAGTCGACGAACCCCCGCATCGTGCCGTTCGGCGCGATATAGAGCGGCGTGTCACCCGACTCCAAGTGACCTCGCGTCGACGGCTGCACTGCGAACACCGTGGCGTGGGCGTCCTCGATGAACACCCCGTCTTCGAGCGACGCGTGGCGCGGATGCACAGACGTATCCGACCCACCGGGTTCGAGATCAGCGAAATCGTTTCGCGTCCACGTTGCAGCTGTCGCCGGCGGGCGCGTGAACGTGATGTCCGTCCCGTTTGCGAGTTGGTGCATCGCGGTCCGGCTCTCGCCGTAGCGCTGCTGGTACTCCTCCTGGGTGATGTAGTTGTCCGCGTCGCGAGACCACAGCGTCGCTGATTCATTCTCAGTGAGCCCATTCCCCTCCGTGCCTGGCCGTGGCGGGCTTGCAGTGACGAGACCCGTGACTAAACTCGTCACGAACAGGGCGGCCATTAGCACGGAGAGCTCTCGTTGTGTCATGGGGGCTCGCGACGGGGGTGGTAGTCACCTACCAGGGGGCGAGGTCGACGCACTGCGCCAGCGGGAGGTTCATCATCGACCCAGCGACGGTGTAGAGTGGCCCGAGGGCGACGAGGACGACCGCGGACTTCATCGCGGAGCGCTTGTGGCGCTTGAGTCCCTTCTTCTGGTCGGGCGTGATCGTGAACATCTCGATGAGGGAGTCGGCCTGCCACACGACTGCGAGGCCGACAATACCCAGCGCTGTGGTAAGCTGGAAGAAGCCCTCGATCATGCTGGGAAGGTTGTCTGCGCTACAGACAGCGTTCGTCTGTGCGGCGGCGGGTTCCACAGCGAACAGGCTCAGGACGACGACGATGAACACAGCTTGCCTGGGAAGCCTACTCGATGCCGTGGACTGGCTGTCGGGGCGATTCGAAGCCGTCTCGGAGGGCGTATTGTCCTGTGACATAGCGGGTTACTCCTCTGCGTCGTCGACGAGTGCTTTCAGATCAGCGTAGCGGTTGGTCTCGTCGACGATCTCGTCTTTCGTGTAGCCCTGTTCGCGGGCCCGTTCGAAGAGATCTCGAAGCTCGTCGGGGTCGACGTCGCGAAGCTCCATCTCATCTCGGAGGGCGCGGCGATAGAGGGCGGAACCGTTGATATGGCTGTTCCACGTCAGGTACAGATCATCGATGTCTTCGATGGTGACTGCCCGTGTGATCATATGTGCGGGGTGGGTATGCACCGGTTGAGCCCCGGTCCATGGTGGTGCGATAGCTAGAAGATCGGTATATGCTTTCTGGCCACCAACTGGCGCAAAAATCTAAAGTAAATTATAACCGGAGAGTTCGTTCACCTCGCAAAGGCACCGTTAACCAACAATGGGGTTAGATTCCGTTGACTGTTGGTTAAGACTGAAATCGCGCTCTACTCGAGTTCCACGACCTCTCCACGCCCGTTGTCGAGGATTTCTCGCACCTCGGCCAAGAGTTCCTGACCTTCCTCGTGGAGCCTTGTTCCTTCATCGAGGTCACACTCGTCCGCATCGAGCTGTTTAATGATTTCTTCGACACGGGCCAGCCGGTCGTGGATCTCTTGGTCGTTTGCCACGTTTAGATCACCCCCAACCAAAGCCCAGTGATGGCCAACAACAGCAACAGCAGCACAGCGATTGCGGCCTTGTAGTAGACCGGCGGGAGCCCCTCGGATGCGGCCGCCTCGTCGACTGCTTCGGCGAGTTCCTGTTCGTGTTCGTGCTCCTGCTGGAAGGTTTCGTACGCGGCGTCGAGTTGCTGGGCCAACGGCTTGACCTCGCCCGCGAAGAACTCCTCGCTGGAATTCACGATATACTCGCCAGCGGCCGTCGGCGTGATCGTCGCCACATCCGCGACTTGATCGGCGATTAACCGGTCGTCAGTATGCCCGATCGCCGTGACGGTCGGGGTGTTCGCGGTGAAGATAGCTTCCGCGACCCGCTCGGTGTTGAACGCCTGGAGGTTCGAATCACTCCCGCCGCCACGGCCGACGATGATCGAGTCGACCTCCTCGGAGCGGTCCAGATGGTGGAGGCCGTTCGCGATGGACGTGGGCGCCTCAGACCCTTGGACGGTGGCGTCCTTCACCAGGATGTCGACGGTAGGGTCCTGTTCGTGGATCGCGTTCTGGATGTCATAGCGGGCATCGCCACGGAGGGAGGTTACGACCCCAACCCGCTCTGGGAACGCCGGCGGGCGCTGTTTCTGCTCGTCGTCAAACCACCCACGCTCTTCGAGTTCGCTTCGCAGTCGCTCGACGGCAGCTGCTTGATCGCCGTCGCCGACGACGATCACCTCCCACGGCTTGAGGTCGATTTTCCCGCCTTCGACCCAGTAGTCGATGTCGCCTTCGAGGATGACCTCGGTCCCGTCCCCGAGGTCGACGTCCATGTTGCGGTAACGGTTCGCCCAGAGCATACAGGGGAGCTCGGCGTTACCGTCGGTGAGCGTGAAATAGAGTGCCGTACTGTTCTGGTGGAGGTCTGTGACTTCTCCGATACAGCGGACACCGTGGAGGGCAGGCGTCTCCTCGACGACAGACGCGATTCGGTCGTTCAGCTGTGAAACGCTGAGGACCGCTCTCGAATCGGGGTTGACCGCCTGCCGTTCAGTATCCGGTGCTTCCGCCATGTGCGTCTTCTAATACTGAAGAGCAACTTCAAAAAGCTACGTTCGAGTGATGAGGTCGACTGTGGTACCCCGGACTACAGGTCGCGGGGCTGGACCGTCTTCCGATCGTTCGCTTCGGCACGCTCGGCAGCGTCGTCGAGGAGTTCGGCGGCCTCTTCGTTGAGGGCGTCGTAGAAATCGGCCGAGACGTTGTGATCCGACAGTGCATCCTTCACAGCTGCTTTGACAATCAGGTCAGACATTCCATCACAGGATTCTCTTGTCCACCATATAAAGGTTCGAAGTTTCTCGCCGGGATTTCGGCCATAGTGCTGCCGAGACGCACTCAGGATACCAGAGAGCACTTAATCACCCCGTCAAAAGTAGGGAAACAGACGGATGCACGATTTAACCGGATTCCAGCGAGATATCTTGTACGTGATTACGGGGCTCGAAGAGCCACACGGGCTCGCAGTCAAGGACGAACTCGACGACTACTACGAACAAGAGATCAATCATGGGCGGCTCTATCCAAATCTGGACGACCTCGTCGACAAAGGGCTCCTAGAGAAAGGCGAACTCGACAAACGGACGAACGTGTATACGGTCACGAAACGTGGATTACGGGAGATCGAGGCGCGACGAGAGTGGGAAGACCAGTATCTTGAGGATGAGCAAGCAGCCACGACATCGTAGAGCCGAGTCAGTAGATTAGGGTAGAAGAAGCAAGACTGCTTTACCGATTCCTCACAAAGGTAGAGTGAAATGGACCGGCTCGTCTTCTATCATCATCCACAAGCCGAAAATTTCTCACTCAGATATAGCTCGGCATCACTAGCAGATATCCGGTCTCGACGAGAGCAGTCTGACGAGTCGACCAAGCTGATTGGTTACCCGTTTGAAACATTGGTCTATGTACTCTATGAGGGCGATACAGAGATCGAATCTGCCCAAGATATTGACTTCGACAGGGAGTGACTGAGTGACCGTATTCGTGACCTCCCTCGTGCTGGGCAAGTTGTCGCATTCCGACTGGTGGAATTGCTTGAGGCCGCTGTCGATGTTCGGGACGCGGATGAGTTCCGGCTCTACAAGGAGTTCGAACCGCAGAAGATACAACAGGCACTCGACCACGTCACGTGGGGAGCATCAGTTCCTGAAGTCGCCGGCGAAGTGATGTCGAATTTGATCCTCCGACATTCCCTCCCGAATGCGAATCATCGAACTGGCATCGCGATGCTGCAGTTCTGTATTGAGAGTGTGGACCCAGATTTTGAGATGCCACGAACGCACGTCGACGACGATTCCTGGCGAGAGTGGGTCGATCCCTATATCGTCGATTCCAAGCGGCTCATCACGGTCCGCCGGAACAACCTCCGTTTCAAGCAACTCGAAGAGCTGGACGTCGACCTCGTCGAACGGAAAGACGGGATCCAAATCCGATTAGCCGAGTTCGAGCTGGATATGCACTGGCGAGAAGCCCTCACAGAGTATGCTGGGCAGCACGAATCTCACTGTACGGACTTCGCGCAGGCAGTTCTCGAACGAGCAGGACGGGACGATCTACTTGACCGTCAAGGACCAACGAAACAAGAGTTCATCACGTATCTGGAGAACGGACTGGTCGAACGAGACTTCAGAGAAATGTTTTGATCAGTCGCGAAGCTCGGCGACCGACTGACCAACCTCACGGACGTGTTCACTTCGCTCGAGGTCGAGTTCCTCGGCGAGGTAGTCAACCGTCTCTTCGAGGCTCATATCGGAATAAAGTCCGTCTAACGGTATAAACCTAGTGCTGACGCAGCAGTGTCGCCCATCAGAGGAAGCGTTTGTGTATACCGAACTATACACCCTTCGGGAAAACTGTGGAACCGGTGACCGCATTGCGATACCCACCGAAATTACGCAGGTCGCCATCTGCTGTCCAGCAACCGAATTCAATTGAAAGAAGCTCCGAAGCGATCGGGAGCGTTTCAGTCTGCAGGTTGTGCGTCAGTCGCTGGTGTCCCGCTTGGAAGCTCGGGGATGGACAGGTCCACGCGGCGGAGCAGCTGTGCGTTGATGGCGACGATGACCGTGCTCAACGACATCAGGAGCGCACCCACAGCGGGGGAGAGCAGAATCCCGATCGGTGCCAAGACGCCTGCTGCAAGCGGAATCGCGAACACGTTGTAGCCGGCGGCCCAGACGATGTTCTCCTGCATCTTCCGGTAGCTCGCCTTACTGAGTTTCACGAGTCGCACTACATCCATCGGGTTGTTCTGCACGAGAATGACATCCGCCGACTGGACGGCGACGTCGGTGCCGCTCCCGATGGCGATCCCGACGTCGGCTCGCGTCAGCGCCGGCGCATCGTTTACACCGTCACCAACCATCCCCACGAGCTTCCCCTGGTCTTGGAGTTCCTGGACTTTCTCGTCTTTGTCTTCGGGGAGGACCTCGGCGAACACCGTGTCGATGCCCAGTTCGTCAGCGACAGCGTTGGCGACGTCCTGGGAGTCGCCAGTCAGCATCGCCACTTCGATTCCCAGATCGTGGAGGGCGTCGACGACGCGGAAACTCTCTTCACGGATTACGTCGGCCATCGCGAACGCGGCGATCAACTCACTGTCACGAACGAGATACACCACCGTTTGAGCGTTCTGTCCCGCCTCGTCAGCGAAGCGCTGGAGATGGGCGGGGATCTCGCTATCGAGCTGGGTCAACAGGTTCGGCCCACCGACGTACACCTCGTTTCCATCGACGTTTGCGCGAACCCCTCGCCCTTTGATCGCCTCGAAGGCGGTCGCGTCGGGAGTAGTTAGGTCTCGCTCGTCGGCGGCCTCGCGAATCGCTCGCGCGATCATGTGTTCGGAGTCGCTCTCGACGGCTGCCGCCAGCGCGAGTGCGTCGTCCTCGTCGACACCGTTGACGGTCGCCATATCCACGACGCCGTGTTCGCCCTCGGTAAGCGTCCCTGTCTTGTCGAAGATGATGGCATCCAGATTCCGTGCGTCCTCCATTGCGATGCGGTCGCGAACGAGCATCCCGTTGCGCGCCGCAAGTGAGGTGTTGATGGCGACGACCAGCGGGATGGCGAGCCCGAGGGCGTGTGGGCAGGCGATGACGAGCACCGTCACGACTCGCTCGATGACGGTCGCATCGAACGAGACCGCGACCGTCCACGCGATTGCGGTCACGACTGCCGCCCCGAGCGCGACGTAGAACAGCCAGCCGGCCGCCCGGTCGGCCAGCACCTGCGTCTTGGACTTGCTCTGCTGGGCTTCCTCGACGAGGCGCATAATGCCCGCGAGTGTGGTCTCCTCGCCCGTCGCACCGACGCGGACACGGAGGCTGCCGTCGCCGTTGATGGTGCCGCCGATGACCTCATCGCCGGGTTCCTTCGAGACGGGTTTGGACTCGCCCGTGATCATCGACTCGTTGACGTCCGAATCACCTTCCTCGACGGTGCCGTCAGCAGGGACACTTGCGCCCGGCCGGACGAGCACGAGATCGCCTTCCGAGAGCTCCCTGACGGGAACCTCCTCGGTTTCTCCGTCGTCGGTAATACGCTCGGCGGTGTCTGGCATCAGTTTCGCCAGTTCGTCGACCGCGCTGGAGGCCCGCCGGACCGACCGCATCTCGATCCAGTGGCCCAGCAGCATGATGTCGATCAGCGTGACGAGTTCCCAGAAAAACGCAGACTGCGTCGGGAAGACCACGCTCGCGAGACTGTAGACGAACGCGACGGTGATCGCCATCGAGATCAACGTCATCATCCCCGGCGACCGGTCTTTCAGCTCCGGCACCGCCATCTGGAGGAACGGCATCCCACCGTACGCGAAGACGATGACCGCGAAGACGGGGTTGATCCACTCGCTCCCCGGGAACGCGGGGACGGAGAACCCGAGCCACTCCTGCAGCATTTCGCTGTATAGCAGGACTGGGATCGACAGGAGCGTCGAGACGAAGAAGCGCCGGCGGAACATCTGCTCGTGGCCCTCGTGCATCCCGCCATGCCCCTCACCGTGGCCCTCATGGGAACCGTGGTCGTGTCCTTCGCCCTCGTGTCCAGCGTGCTCGTGCTGCTCGTCGAGCACCGTCTCACTCTCCGCAGCAGGGTGTGCCTCTTCTTCCAGTAGCTCCTGTTCTACCCGCTGCTCGTCCGACTCGGCGTCCGATTCATCCTGCTCGCCGTGTTCGTGCTGGTGACTGCTGTCGTCCTGCTGGTGTTCCCCTCCAGGGGGATTCTCATTTGTATCTTTGTGGTCGTCCATAGCCCATATTCTCTGTAGAGGTGGATCCGCTGGCCCCCTGAATCTTCCCCACTGAAACTGTACAGCAGGACCAGCGTAGCGAAGCTTCAAAGACAACGGTTGGCCGTTGTCTCGGAGTGGTCCGCGCGATTCTCAGGCGTAAGCGGTGTACCCGGCGTCTTCGACGGCCTCCACGAGAGCTGTGACATTTGCCTCACCATCGACGCTCGCCTGTTCGCTCTCCCTGTCGACGGTCACGTCAGTCACGCCGGATACCTCTTCGAGGGCCTCTTCGACCGTCTGCTCACAGTGACCGCACGTCATGCCTTCCACGATGATCGTCGTCGTCATACAGGGATACACACGGCCTCCTCTCTTTAGCGGATTTCCCCTTCGATCATACTGATATCGTGGGGCTCAAACTTTAGATTCAAAGTGATACCTGCGGCCGTAACGAACTAGACATCGGATGCGCCAGGTGTCAATAGCGAGGTGGCTCAAGTATCGTTGTGACGCTCTCTGTACGTCTTCGCCGCTAAAAAGACATAGAGTGCGCCGATAGCCCGAATGCCCAAGCGGAATCGCTCGTTCCATTCTATCGACTCTGGACGCTCGTACAGGAACGCGGTGGCAAATCTCTGATACAGGTCGGGAAATAAGAGGACTATCGCACCGAACACGCCGGTAAGATTCATCAGCAATGCGTATGCTCGCCCGTTAAAGAGTGAAAGCGCAGCTATCAGAACACCCTCCGACCGGACTGCTGGACGTATCCACCCTCTCACTGTTCCCTCGTCTGGATTCGAAATGGCGAGTTTCTCGAAGAGCTCGACGATTTCGTCCGGGAACAGCGCTGAGATAGCGCCGAGGACACCGACGAGTGTTCGAATCATACGATATGGTACGACCGATATGGATATAACTCCCACTGCGACGCTACACTATCGAGAACGAGGGGAGTCCGAACAGTAGCGGCTTCGAACCGGGCACGACGCGCAGAGGCCGCTTGTCGAATGGGCGTCCTGAATCCTTATGGATTCGGGGCATACAGGGCGTAGAGGATAGACAGCATCCCGGCTGCGGTGACGAGTGCTGCGACGAATCCTGCTTCGAAGATCGACACCTGGAGGAGTTCGAAGAGGACGCCTTCAAGGAGGCCGCCAAGCCCGACCAATGCGAAGCCGGCGGCGACGTACAGGAGTAACTGCGTGTGATGTCGTTGGTACCCGCGATAGGCCTGATATGCGATGACCAGTGCTAACGCGGTCGTGAACAGTTTGCCGATGACGAATAGCGTGTGGTCCATGATTCAGTCTCCCCGCATTTCCTCGAAGATGGTCGTAATCCGGTCGGCGGGGTCAGGCTGGATGTCGATGTTGACGTCGAAGCCCTCCGCCTGCAGGAGGATTTCGATGCGTTCGAGGCGCGCCTCATACTCGCTGTAGTGCCGTCCCCCGGGGTCGACGTGCGTATACTCCTCGAGGAGGCCCTGCTCGACGAGGCGGGTGACACGGCGCGAGACGGTCGGGCGTGACATGTCACATTCCTCGCTGAGCTCCTTCGCAGACAGGCGGTCGGTCTTCGTCGCCACGAGGATGTCGCGGGCGTACTCGTCGTCGAGTGTCGCGAAGATTTCCGACGGGTCGGCCTCCTCAGTCACACGTCTCTACTCGCGACAGGAGCGTAATATAGCCCGCCGATTTTCTGACCCAGAACGCCGGCTCGCCGTTATATCGTCTCTGCCTCCGTACTGATAGTTGAAGGTGCAATAACTATGTCCACACTCGACTCCGGCATGAATCAGCTCGAGAGCAGAGTCGGCGGTCTGACCGTCGGCGGGAAAGTTCACAGTCTCAGTGCGTGGTTCGTGCTCGCGCTCCGTCTCATGATGGGCTACGCGTTCGCGTACTCCGGGTTCACGAAGATCACCGGCGAGTTCGCCGCGGGCGGTTACCTCACGAACGTCGCGGCGACGAACGGCAACCCGCTCGCGGGGATGTTCGCGTGGATGGGGAGTACGCCGTGGTTCGTCGAGTTCGCGAACGTGGCCGTCCCGTGGGGCGAGCTGTTCATCGGCCTCGGCCTGCTCGTCGGCGCGTTCGTCCGCCTCGCGGCGTTCTTCGGCGCGCTCATGATGCTCATGTTCTACTTCGGGAACTGGGACATGAGCCACGGGTTCATCAACGGGGACTTCGCGTACATGCTCGTGTTCCTCGCGGTCGCCGCGTTCGCCGCGGGCCGCATCCTGGGCCTCGACCAGTACATCGAGAACTACGACGTCGGTGGCGAGACGCTCGTTGAGCGCTACCCCGCCCTCGAATACATCCTCGGCTAACCACGCCGAACTCTCTTCAGGAGTACAATAATGTGCTGTGTTGAATAGCGATCTAATCAGCTGTTATCACGGAGTAGAAGGACGAAGCCGAGGAAATCGATTCTGTCCATGGAAGTCGATCTCCTCGACTTCGTTGAGCAGTGTCGTCGCCTAGTCAAACAAGCGTTGGGAAAGCACGCGGGCGAGCCCGCCAGCGGCGGGTTCGCCCGCTGGAAACACGTTGTGCTACACTGTCTTCGGCTCGAAGACGGCCACAGCTACCGAGAAACGCCGAATCGGCTGAAGTATATGGCCGAGATTCGTGACGCACTCGGCTTAGATCCAGACGATCTCCCAGACTACAGCACGATCTACAAGTCGTTTGATCGGCTGAAGATGTGGGTGTGGCGGGCGCTGCTGCGCGTTTCCGCGCAGCAGCACCCGCAGTCCGGACACGCTGCGCTCGACAGCACGTTCTTCGATCGGCGACGTGCCTCATCGTACTTTCGTCAGCGGGCAGGACGAACGATACAGACGCTGAAAGTGACGACATTGACTGATGTGGAATCACTAGCTGTTCTCGACGTTCACATCGCAGCGCGGTGGAAGCATGACACGAAGACGGGACCGCAGGTCGTCCGCCGAAACGCGGACGACCTGCAGTCCGTCGCCGCCGACAACGGCTTCCAAGACTGGCACACCGAGTACGAAATCGCCGCACACGACATCGATTACCTCGTTCATTATCGCGGCTCGTCAGCGAACGCAGCCGCGAAAAACGCTCTGAACCGGGCAAAGGGCTACTCTCAGCGGTGGATGGCCGAAACATCCTATTCGACAACCAAGCGCTCGCTCGGCGATGCCGTGCGAGCGCTTGGCTGGTATCGGCAGTTCCGTGAAATCGTCTTGATGTTCGCCATCACCAACATAGAACCACTGTGTGAGCCGTTGTAACCGTGGCTCAGCATCTATTCAACACAGCACAATAATGCAAAATCCAATTCAAGCACGCGGGATTCGTTCTCTGGGACTCATCGTCATCGGAGCACTGACGCTAGCCGTCATCATTGGAATGACTCTGACGCACGCTGCTGTTCCAGATACAGTGATGTGGGACTGGCATGACGGGATGTGGAATGATGGTCACATGGCCGGGTGGGGAATATGGAGCTGGGGGATGATGTTGATCGGTTTGCTGTGGATGGCACTTCTGATCGCCCTTCCCGTCTACATCGTCTACTGGCTGACAACGCGGTCGCCATCGGACGGCCCCACCGAGGATAGCGCACTCGCTGTCCTCCAGGAACGGTACGCTCGCGGCGAAATCGACGACGAGGAGTTCGAACGCCGGCGCGCCCGACTCACGCCTGACGGCGGCCGTTACTGACTGTTCTTCCCCTATTCGTCGACTTCCGTCTTCACGACGGTCGCTGGGCGGGTCGTCAATCGAAGGACGCGGTCGGTCACGCTTCCGAGCAAGGCCCGGTATTCTTCCGGCCGGTGTTTCGTTCCAAGTACAAGTAGATCCATATCTTCGGCATCAGCATACCGTACAATCGTCTCAGCCGGTCGGCCGTGCTCAATTGCTTTGACAACATTGACACCGACCTCCTTCGCTTTATATTGGATGTCTGCGATTGTTTCCGTTCCAAGTTCTTCGAGGCCATGTTCTGGGCCTTCGGCTTCATCAACGTACTCGTCACCGCTGTATGCTGTTACGACGTCCTCATCGACTACATACAGAACATGGAGATCGGCATTATGGGCCTCTGCTAGCGCGATAGCATGGGATTCAGCTTCCTCAGAAGCGACTGTCCCGTCAGTCGAGAGCAAAACCGTATCGTACATTTATCTTTACTTATTGAGACTAGATTATAAAAGCCAGCGCTCTTGGATAGTGGCGTAGCTGGTAACACTTTTTGTAACTTCACAAAGTTTGGAGATTGTCGTCTCTCAGGGTTGAAGAGTGGAGGATTTCTATGACGACCAGCTGATGCTAAGCTATTTCCTGTTATGAGTCGTACTGATTAGCATGGGTACCAGACCAACTGACCTCCGGATGGACATTGGTCGTATTTCTGATGAGTCGGTCGCCCGTGTCACGCCTGACGCCACGGTTGCCGAGATCGCTCACACGATGATCTCCCAATCGCGGTGTGCCAGGTACGTGGTCGTCGAAGAATCCGATCAGATCTCTGGTATCATCACCGATCGAGACCTGATTGCTAACCTGCTCACCGAGGAAAGCGAGTTAAGTGTGCTCACAGCCGAGACGAGTGGAGACGACGTACGAGCTGCTGACGTGATGACGCGTGACCCACTTACTGTGCCAGCAGATGCTGAGATTCCAAAAGTCCTGAGACAAATGAACGAAGCGGGTGCTCGACACGTCCCGGTTGTTGAAGACGGGAGCGTTATCGGGATGATCACTCTGGACGATTTAATTACGCATGTTGCTGGTGAGAGCGCACACGTTTCAGCTCAGATGGATAACGTAGCGGGCATCATCCGAACAGAGTCTACGCACGATTGAAACGCTAATTTGGACTCAAAGTTATTCGTGTTGCTTGTGCTTCCAGAAATAGAGTCAGTTGAGAGAGATTATTGCGTGAGGAGCCGTCTAAGGACGTAGTGGAGGATGCCGCCGTGTTCGATATAGGTCACGGCGGCCGGCGTGCCGACCTGTGCTGTGACCGGGAACTCGACAGTCGACCCGTCCGCACGCTCGGCGATAACGGCCAGTTCGTCCATCACGTCGAGCCCGTCATCGAGGCCGTGGATCGTGAAGATCTCCGACCCATCCAGACCGAGAGATTCCCACGAGTCGCCATCATCGAACTGCAGGGGGAGCACACCCATGCCGACGAGGTTGTCGCGGTAGATGCGCTCGTAACTCTCGGCGATGGTTGCGCGAACACCGAGTAGGTCCGTTCCTTTCGCCGCCCAGTCCCGGCTGGAGCCGGTACCGAACTCTTCGCCCGCCATCACGACGAGCGGGACTCCCTCCTCGCGGTAGCGCTGGCTGGCTTCGAACACGGTCGTCTGCTCGTCGGTTGGGTGGTGGATCGTATAGCCACCCTCGACATCGTCGAGCATCTCGTTCTCGATGCGGACATTGGCGAACGTTCCCCGCATCATCACCTCGTGGTTGCCCCGACGTGCGCCGTAGGTGTTGAACTCGTGTGGCTCGACACCGTGATCGAGCAGCCACTGACCTGCGGGGAGGTCGGGACCGAACGGGCCGGCTGGACTGATGTGGTCGGTCGTAACGGTATCGCCGAGCGTCAGTAGACAGCGTGCGTCCTCGATATCGGCGACGCCGGGTTTCTCTACCGGGAAGTCCTTGAAGAACGGCGGTTCACGGATGTATGTCGAGTCCTCATCCCACTCGTAGACGTCACCCGTGGGCGCGTCGAGAGCAGCCCATCGCTCATCGCCCTCGAACACGGAGGCGTACTTCTCCTCGAACATCTCCGGAGAGACGTTCTCGTGGATTGCGGCCTGCACGTCCGCTGCGTCCGGCCAGATGTCCGCCAGATAGACTGGGTTACCCTCATCGTCAGTGCCCAGCGGCTCGTGTTCGAGATCGATGTCCATCCGCCCTGCGAGCCCGTAGGCGACGACGAGCGGCGGGCTCGCGAGGTAGTTCGCGCGGATCTTCGGGTGGATACGCGCCTCGAAGTTCCGGTTCCCGGAGAGAACGCTCGTCGTCCAGAGGTCGTGGTCGTCGATTGCCTGCTCGATGGGATCGGGAAGCGGCCCAGCGTTACCGATACAGGTGGTACAGCCGTAGCCGACGACGGCGTACCCGAGCTCTTCGAGATACGGAAGCAGCCCCGATTCTTCGAGATACTGCGTGACGACACGGCTACCCGGTGCGAGACTCGTCTTGACGTACGGCGGGACGTCTAGGCCTTTCTCGACGGCGTTCTGGGCGAGCAGTCCAGCAGCGATCATCACCGACGGGTTCGACGTGTTCGTACAGCTCGTGATGGCGCTGACGAGGACGTCTCCGTGTCCGATTTCGACCGTCTCACCGTCGAGGTCGACCTCAACGTGTTTGGTTAACGGATGCAGTTCGGCTTCAGGTTCGACCTGAACGCCACCGTCGGTCTCCGCACCAGCTGCGCCACCCTCACCGAGCCACCGCTGTAGGGCGTCCTCGTCGACGTCACCGAGGTCGTCTTCGAACTCTCCGTGGAGAAGTTTTCGGAAGCTCTGTTTCACGTCCCCCATCGGAATCCGGTCCTGTGGCCGCTTGTGTCCGGCCAGACTCGGTTCGACAGTCGAGAGGTCGAATTCGACGACCTCAGTATATTCTGGTTCCTGTTCTCCGAACAGCCCTTGCGCTTCGAGGTACTCGCGGACGAGATCGATGTGGTCGGGATCACGCCCGGTGAGTTCGAGATACTCGAGCGTCTGGTCGTCGACCGGGAACATACTGATCGTCGAACCCTGTTCGGGCGCCATATTGGCGATCGTGGCCCGGTCGGGGACTGTGAGGTTCTCCACACCAGGACCGAAGAATTCCACGAACCGGTCGACGACGCCGACCTCGCGGAGTCGTTCGGTGATGTGGAGCACGAGATCCGTAGCCGTCGCGCCCTCGGGTAATTCGCCTTCGAGACGGACGCCGACGACCTCGGGGAGTTTCATCGTGACCGGTTGACCGAGCATCGCCGCTTCCGCTTCGATGCCGCCGACGCCCCAACCGACCACACCGATGCCACCGATCATCGGGGTGTGGCTGTCCGTGCCGACGAGCGTGTCCGGCAGGAGCCAGTTCTCGCCGTCTTGCTCGCGGGCGTGGACGACCCGACCCAGATGTTCGAGATTCACCTGGTGGACGATACCGGTCCCCGGCGGGACGACGTTGAAGTTCTCGAAGGCGTTCTGCGCCCACTTGATCGCGCGATACCGTTCGGCGTTTCGCTCGTACTCCAGTTCGACGTTCTTCTCGTAGGCGTCCTCGGAGTCGAAGTAGTCGACTTGGACGCTGTGGTCGATCACGAGATCAATAGGAATCTCCGGTTCGACCAGGGTGGGATCTCGGTCTTTGCGGTCGACCTCGGATCGAAGGGCCGCCAGGTCGACGACTGCGGGTACACCGGTGAGATCCTGTAGGACGACTCGTGATGGAGAGAACGGAACCTCTGCGTCCGGTACGTCTGGCTTCCAGCCAGCAGCATTCCTGACATCTGACGCGGTGATAGTTTTGCCGTCGACGTTTCGGAGCACCGATTCGAGGAGGATACGGATACTCACCGGAAGCGTGTCGAGTTCACAGAGTCCATGTTCTTCGAGTGCTCGAAGGTCAGCCATCTTGTACGTCGTCCCGTCGACGTCAAGTTCGCGGACGGCATCGAACGGGAGTGTGTCAGTCATAGTATCTAAATGTGTGCTCGGGAGCGATATTAATCTCCCTTCGAATCCATTCCAATGGGAATCGGGATCCTGAATACTGTGACGGCATTTCGGAACTCACCGAATGAAAGACCAGAGGAGGACGGCAAACCCACACGCCAACGCAGCGGATTCGGCAACATGTACCTGCGTGAGCGTTAATGCTGTGAGCTGGTAGAGAAAACCTTCTATGAGGACACCGAGCGTCATGAACCCGAAGCCGATCGTTGCGTCACGTAGGTATCGAGTCCGTTCCTGACGATACGCGCGAAAGCTGATCGCTGTCGTCGCAATACCCAAGAAGAGGAGAAAGACACGGACTCCAATTAGCGTGACTTCCCATCCAGTAGTCACGATTCCTCGCCCCCCTGTGTCGGCTGGGACATTTGTCCGTGTAGCGAATAAAGGATAATGAGCATACCTACCGCGACAAGTGTAGTCTGAATGGTCCCAGCAACGAAGATGGACAACCCAACGACGTCGAAAAGAATGCCTTCGATTACGGACCCGACGCTGATGAATAGGAATCCGATAGCGACGTACAGCATTGGTTCGCTACCGTAGACTCTGTATCCACGATACGCTTGATACGTTATCGACAGCCCTAGTCCGACTGCGATGAGCTTTGCAATGACGAGTGCGGTGTGCATGGTTAGGTGTCTCGGATGTCGGTCCAAATACGCGAGAACCGCTGCGCGGCGTCCTCACGAACGTCCATCTTGATGTCGATCGTTCCATCTTCGATATCGACATCGATGTGGTCAACGTTTGCTTCGTACACGCTATGATGGCTCCCATCAGTCTCAATCTGTGTTTGTTCGACGAGCAGGTCATTAGCGACCATATCTTCGACCCGGCGGTAAATCGTTGAGAGGGCAACGTCGCATTCCTCACTCAGCTCCTTCGCTGAGAGGGGGTCCCGGCTCGTCGCGGCCAGAATCTGACGAACCCGCTCCTCCCCGAGGAGGTCTAATAACTCGTCAGCGCGATGATCCGTGGACACAGCTGTTCCTCGCAATACAAATTAATGCCCTACCGAAACGTAAGTAACGACCAGTTTTGCGTCGCACGCAAAACAGCTCACCCGTCTATTTTCCCCCCCTCGTATTCTCACCTGTGAGGTGACCTACCCTATGACAACCAATTCAGGACTCACCCGGCGGCGAGTGCTCCAGTTGACTGGTGGTACAGCTGTCATTGGACTCGCAGGATGTACGGGATCGGAATCAGACGGCAGTGATAGTGGGGCCGAAAGCACTGCGACATCTACCGAAGACGGAGGCGAGTCGGGGCATGACGAAGGAGAGAACAGTAGCGAAGGAGAATCGGGGCATGACGACGAGGGAGGTCACGATGAAGCCGTCGGGGAACCGAGCGATACAGCTGAGGTGGCGATGGTCACCGAAGACGGAGGATATCACTTCGAACCGCACGTCGTCCGCGTCAATGTCGGTGGGACGGTAACGTGGACTAACGAGAGCGGCAGTCACTCCGCGACGGCCTACCATCCAGACAACGACCAACCCCAGCTCGTTCCCGATGGTGCTACATCATGGGATAGTGGTCTCCGCTCGGAGGAAGGAGCGACGTTCGACCACACCTTCGAGACCGAGGGTGTCTACCACTACTACTGTACGCCCCACGAGACGGTCGGTATGCTCGGGAGCGTCATCGTCGGCGACCCCGATCCACATGAACAGATCGCGCTCGAAGAACCCCCCGAGGAGAAACCGGATACTGTCCGAGAGAAGCTCACCGAACTGAACGGGATGGTCTCAAGTGCACTTGGCGATGACCACTAACTGCTGACGTACGCTCCCGGCATCTTTTCTATCGCTGCCGGACGCGGTTTAAGGAGTCATACCAGTAGGTTATACATAGCGTGTGCTATTGCGAGAATGAGATACCCTCCCAGAAGGAAAAGAAGAGTTCTTCGAGGCAGTGATGGCAGGCCAATCGTGTCGGATCCGTGAATACGCTCACCGAGGGCATACACAAACCGACCGGCTACCAATGCGAATGGAAGATGCACGAGTAGTATCGGGACAACCATCGCATCGAATCTGGCGGTGGCTTCAAGCCGGGACAAGTATTCGAGTTTGAAGATTAGTTCCAGCCCCCCAACAGTGATCCCGGATGCGGCGGTCGCCAAGATCCCCTCCGTTTTCGAGAGTAGCTGGCTTCGCCAGTAACTCCAGAAGTAGAAGACTACGATCAACGGAAGCAGTCGGACGAACGCTTCCTCGATAAAACCGACAAGAAGCATTCCGATGCGAGAGGTCGTAGCCGGTAGGAGTACAAGCTCAACCTGATACGCGATCCAGACACCGACACCTGTCACTACAGCACTGATCGCCACAAGTGCGAAGAGAGAGCGGTACCTGGTGGACACGGCTGACTAATTGGGGATGCGTCAAGATAGTCGTGTGGAATCTAACACGGGAATACTCGTTTTTGCGCCGAATTTCTGACCGACACCATTCTTATATATTCACAAGCGTTACCTAGTGACATAGTACCATCACTACCCACGAAACACTCCCAGAGTATGCCACCTACCGAACGAGAGACAACGTCCGCATCCACGTCTGACTCAAGTGACGACATCGTCTCTCGCATCGAGCGAGACCTCCTTTCGCGGAGAGAATTTCTTGCTGGACTGGGTCTCGGATCGATAGGCGGTGCCGGTGGAGCAGTCGCTCTCACGCGGTCAGATACCGATTTCCAGTCACTAGCGACACTGGCAGGCGGGGCGGCCTCTCTCCCGGACACACAGTTCCATCTTCCGGCAGTGGACGCAGCTAACTCAGGTCTCATTATCGCGACCAATTTCGAGTTTTCTGATGGCAACGGTGAGCTGTTTGTCAATCTGAACGGTATCGAGATCCGCCACGACCTCCAGCGTGCACTGGATGAGGCGAGACAAACCGCTACCCGTCTTACTGGTCGTTCACTTGGAGATACGGCTACGCACGTATCATTCGTCTCACCTGAGACGGGCACTCTTACACTCCGTGGAAAAAGCTGGGAAGCCGGCCTTACGGTTGCTTTTATTGCCAGTCTTCGCCAGCAGTCGCTGTCGTCTGAGACCCTCATCACTGGAATCGTTGCCGACGATGGCAAGCTGCTCCCGGTTGGCGGAATCAAAGCAAAGGCCCGGAGTGCCCGGGCGTTCGGAGCGACCGAATTGCTTGTTCCCAGCGATCCCGATTCAGATGTAGCTATCGAGGGATTACGCGTGACACCCGTTGAATCGATCTCAGACGCACTTAGCCACTTGGCACAAACTCAACGTTCGTAGCAGTGAAGGCGAGATACGCTACGATGGGGCGTCGCTCGCCTTCTATCGTTACGTGATAGCTTACGTAGAGGCGTCGTACCCGGCGTCTTCGACCACAGTCACGAGGTCATCTGATTCAGCTGTTCCTTCGACTGTCGCGGATTCCGAGTCCCGATCCGCAGTCGCCGATGTGACTCCGTCGACTTCTTTGAGTGCTTCCTCTACAGTTTGCTCACAGTGTTCACAGGTCATTCCTTCGACCGAGATGGTCTGACTCATATCCATACATGATTAGGGCCCCCTATTCTATGTGCTTTTCTGCTTGGAACCCAAAGTTATTCCGAGTTCAAAACCGCACTCTCAAAGGTCTATTTTGAGAAAAAATAATGTATCCTGCGGTGCGACGCTGTTGTATGCGCAACCTAGACGAAACAGATCTGGAGATTCTCTCGTTACTGGCCGAAAACGCCCGTCGTCCATTCAGCGCCATCGGCGAAGAAGTTGATCTGTCCGGGCCAGCTGTTTCCGATCGAGTCCAACGATTACAGGAAGCAGATGTTATTAACAACTTCACGATTGATGTAAACCGGGCGCACCTTCGGGCCGGTGTTCCAGTATTCATTCAAACAGAAATCGAACCGGGATCGCTCGAAGAGGCCCGTACGCGAGTCCGGGAATCGGACGGCATCGAACACGTCTTCACGACCTCAGAAGGCGATCTCTGGTTCTATGCCCGCGTTGAGGCACAGAACGTCCGTCAGTGGGTAGACAGCCTGTTTGATGGGCTTGGGATATCTGGATATTCAGTCACCTTGATCGACGAAGCTGAATGGACGCCTTCGATCGACGGCGTCGAATTTGCTCTCACCTGCACTGAATGTAACAATACCGTCGACAATGAAGGTGAGACGAAGCGCATCGATGGCGAGATCTATCACTTCTGTTGTCCATCTTGTCTCGCACGGTTTGAAGACCGCTATCAGCGGCTCGAAGAGGGTGTATAGAACGGTCTTTGGATTCCAAATTTTCTTGGTGTCGATAACCACCTTCTCGAAACAGTAAACCGCCTAAACATAGACCCCGTATAGTAAGATGAACATGACAAGCCGAACAACCCATCTCGATATTACGGGGATGTCCTGTGCCAACTGTTCGGGAACGATCCAGGACACCCTCGAATCCCTTGACGGGGTATCGAAGGCGGATGCGAACTTCGCCACCGACGAGGGATCCGTAACCTACGATCCCGATGAGGTATCACTCCAGGAAATCTATGAGGCGATCGACGAGGCAGGCTACGGCGCAATCACGGAGACGGTCTCTATTGCTATCTCCGATATGACGTGTGCCAATTGCGCCGAGACCAACGAAACCGCTCTCGAGAATACACCGGGTGTCGTCACCGCCGAAGTCAACTACGCGACTGACGAAGCGCAGGTCACCTACAATCCGGCAGAGGTGTCTCTCAATACACTGTATGATGCTATTGAGGACGCTGGCTACTCGCCCGTCCGCGAAGATGGTGATGACGACGAGTCGGGTCAAGACGCACGAGATGCCGCACGACAGGCTGAGACCCAAAAGCAACTCAGACTGACCCTCTTTGGGGCAGTGTTGTCGGCTCCGTTGCTCTTCTTCCTCATCGACAAGTTTCTGCTCGGTGGCGCGATCGTCCCTGATGCCGTCTTCGGCGTTGAAATCGGGTGGCTCGAGTTCCTCCTCGCCACACCGGTGCAGGCGATCCTCGGCTGGCCGTTCTATAAGAACTCGTACAAGGCGATCGTGAAAAACGGCCGCGCCAATATGGACGTGCTAATCGCAATCGGTTCAACAACCGCCTATCTCTACTCCGTGGCAGTCCTGTCTGAACTCATTGCAGGTGGGCTCTACTTCGACACGGCAGCGCTCATCCTCGTGTTCATTACGCTCGGCAACTACCTCGAAGCTCGGTCGAAGGGGCAAGCGGGCGAGGCCCTCCGGAAGCTCCTCGAAATGGAAGCCGAAACGGCGACCATTATCCGCGAGGACGGCAGTGAAGAAGAAGTTCCGCTCGAAGAGGTCACAACGGGTGACCGGATGAAAATCCGTCCGGGTGAGAAAGTTCCCACAGACGGCGTCGTTGTCGACGGTCAGTCCGCCGTCGACGAGTCGATGGTCACTGGTGAATCCGTCCCTGTAGAGAAGGAAGAGGGCGATGAGGTCGTCGGCTCGACGATTAACGAGAACGGCGTCCTTGTCGTGGAGGCGACAAAGGTCGGAGAAGATACGGCTCTTCAACAGATCGTTCAGACTGTCAAGGAGGCGCAGTCGCGCCAGCCCGACATCCAGAACCTCGCGGACCGTATCTCCGCGTACTTCGTGCCTGCGGTCATCGCGAACGCTCTCCTCTGGGGCATTGTTTGGTTCCTGTTCCCGGAGGTACTGGCTGGCTTCGTCGACTGGCTCCCGCTGTGGGGTCAGGTCGCTGGCGGCCCGGCCCCGGTCGGTGGGACCGTTTCCGTCTTCGAGTTCGCGATTATTGTCTTCGCGTCCTCGATCCTCATCGCCTGTCCCTGTGCGCTGGGGCTGGCGACGCCCGCAGCCACGATGGTCGGGACGACGATTGGTGCCCAGAACGGCGTCCTGTTCAAGGGCGGTGACATCCTCGAACGCGCAAAAGACGTCGACACGGTCGTCTTCGACAAGACGGGCACCCTCACGGAGGGTGAAATGGAATTGACCGATGTGGTCGTCTTCGATAGCGATGGAAATGCAGTGACTGACGGTGGCGAGCCGACGCCAGATGGTGGACAGATCAGCACTCGTGAGCGCCTCTCCGAGGACGACGTGCTGCGGCTGGCGGCGATAGCAGAAAGCGGAAGCGAACACCCGCTCGCGCGGGCAATCGTCGACGGGGCTGAAGAACGCGGGCTGGACGTGACTGAGCCCGACGACTTCGAGAACGTTCCTGGTCACGGGATCAAAGCGGTTGTTGGTGACAACGAGGTACTGGTCGGCAACCGCAAGTTGCTGCGAGACAACGACATCGACCCGTCACCCGCCGAGGAGACGATGGAACGCCTCGAAAACGAGGGGAAGACGGCGATGCTTGTCGCTTCCGAGGGCAAACTGGTTGGTGTAGTGGCTGACGCCGACACAATCAAAGAGAGCTCCAAGCAGGCCGTTACAGCCCTCCAAGAGCGGGGCGTCGACGTAATGATGATTACGGGCGACAACGAGCGAACTGCTCGTGCGGTCGCCAAACAGGTGGGTATCGACCCGGAGAATGTCCGAGCAGGGGTCCTTCCCGAAGACAAGTCTAACGCGGTCGACAGTATTCAAGACGAGGGCCGTCAGGCGATGATGGTCGGAGACGGCGTTAACGACGCCCCCGCGCTCGCGGTCGCGCACGTGGGGACAGCCATCGGCTCCGGCACGGACGTGGCCATCGAGGCTGCAGACCTTACGCTGATGCGCGACGACCCGCTCGACGTGGTGAAGGCGATCCGAATCTCGGACGCGACACTCCAGAAGATCAAGCAGAACCTCGTGTGGGCGCTCGGATACAATACCGCGATGATTCCCCTCGCGTCGCTCGGGCTGCTCCAGCCGGTGCTCGCTGCAGCAGCAATGGCGTTCTCGTCGGTGTCGGTGCTGACGAACAGCCTGTTGTTCCGGCGGTACACCCCCGATCACGACTACAAGCTCTTCGGGTTCCTTCGCTAACCGTCGCCTCTATCTCAATGTCGAATATTTCCCGCCAAACGGTTCGGAGGTACCTCGTCGAGACAGCCAGTAGCGAACCGACGTACCTCCGGGCTCACGAGATCGCCGGT
Organism: Halorubrum pallidum; assembly: GCF_055380345.1. Lineage (NCBI taxonomy): Archaea > Methanobacteriati > Methanobacteriota > Halobacteria > Halobacteriales > Haloferacaceae > Halorubrum > Halorubrum pallidum. The sequence goes on from NZ_AP043944.1 coordinate 237,805, forward strand.
GATCTTGACGGCTCTCCGAAGGCTGTCGCGCAATACCTCAGCCAACTTCAGGACGACCTCTCACTCGTCTCACTCGAACAGTGGGGGCGCTCTAAGAGCACGACGTGGCGCTTGGAGGTGAACGAGTCGTGAGTACTGTCACGCGACGCGTCGAAACCGCCCTTCCGGAAACAGGCTCACGCGAGTGGTGGGCGCTGTACCTACTTGCTCCGCCCGTCCTCATCGGTGCGGGAATCCTTGCGTTCCCGGGCCTCGTCTTCGACCAGTTCATTTGGCAGTACCTCTGGGGACCAGTCGTCGCTGACGCTGCCAGTGAGCCAGTCATGCATGAGGGGATTCGTGCTGTTCGGGGCTACAACGCGGTGAACACCGTAACCTACCTCGCGGCGGTCGTGTACAGCCTCCCCGGACTACGAGTGTATCTCGATCAACTCGACGTCACGTTTGACGCACGACTGGCCTACGGGTTCGCCCCGATCATTATCGCCGGCGGAGCGATGCGCGCCCTCGAGGACATCGGCCTACTCGGGGACTACGCGGTGTGGTTCATCACGCCGTCAATCTACTTTGTCGTTACCGCTGTCACCGTCCTCGCGCTCGGCATCGGCGCACTTGCGCGTGATCGGAATACCGGTTCCATTCCGTCAACGGTCGGGCTTATCGGGTCGGTGTGGGCTGTCGGTGCTGTCGGGTGGGTGCTTTGGTACGGCCTCTCGATGTCGACCCCGCTCCGTCTGTGGGTTCCTGTCGCAACGACGGGGATTGCTCTCGGGGCGACCGCGCTCTACTACTGGGGAGCGAGTTTCGTCAATGTCACACACCTTCGACACCCGCTGATTCTGCTGGCCGTCTTTGGCCAGCTGTGGGACGCTGCACAGAACCTCATCGGTGTGACGTTTCTCGGCTACTCCCCCAAGCTGGTCGTCACGAATCTCGTATACCAGGCGACTGGATTTGCCGGATCGACGTTCGTGCTGAAACTCGTCGTGACTGTCGGCATCGTGTGGTATCTCGCTGATGCGAAAGAGGAGATGAACCACACATGGTGGTGGCTTATGACGTTCTTCATCGGAGCGATCGGGCTCCCGATGGGCGTTCGCGGGTCACTTCGGATGCTACTGGGGGCCTAACAACGGCCTCGGCGATGTACCGCGCTTTCTGTTAAGAATCGAAACCGGCCGAACGGTATCTGGGATGGTGGATTGAGGCGTTCACCGCGCGTAGCCTTGCTGGATCACTCCCGTTTCGAAAGAAAACAGAGTGGAGTGTGGGACCGGCGTGTCCTAGAATAGACAATCCTACCGAAGGCGACTGTGATCACATTCCGGGTTATTAGTAACAGGGGTAAAGCGTATGGGAACTACTGTTGTATCGTCTAATAATGCCGCAACCGTGGAATCGTCGTCGGGTGCTTCAACATAGTGGTACAATCGGAATACTAGGTCTTACAGGCTGTCTAGGTGGCTCAAGCACGAACTCATGGGATATTGATGACCCAGTAGCAGTGGCATCAGCACAACAATTTAACTCACCAGGATGTAGCTGTTGCGAGCAGTATGCATCATATCTTCGTGAGAATATCACTGGTGACCTCTCAGAGACCGTACCGGATGATATCCAAGCAGTAAAGCAGGAATATGGGATCCCCGAAGACCTCCAGAGCTGTCACACACTCGTCCTCACAGATTACGTCGTAGAAGGACACGTCCCGGTCGAAGTAATCGCCCGGCTTCTCGATGAAAACCCACCGATAGATGGAGTTGCACTCCCTGGTATGCCATCTGGGACACCGGGGATGGGTGGAGAGAAAGATGGCTCGTTAAGCATATACGCTATTGACGGCGATAAAGCCGGAGCTGAGTACACTGAGGTATAGATTCAGAGATACAGTAGATCTGGCTCTGTTGAAATCCTCAGTAAGTGATATATTCTCACCCAGTCGCGGTCAGTACAGGGAAAACACTTACCGGAGCTGTGGGAGAATTTAGTCATGAATCGTCGGCAGCTTCTTCGTGGTGCTGTGGGTGGGGGAATCTGGCTTCTGGCGGGTTGTTCCTCTACTGGCAGTGAGGGATATGCGACGATACAAGACCTCAGTTTCGTAAACACGGGGTCTACTACGGTGCCAGTAGAGTTACGGATAGAGCGGACTGATACGGATGAAGTAGTTCATACGGAGACTCGTGAGCTGACGGTAGACCCGGAATGGGTTATCATCGAGTGTGTGTGGCCAGATGTACCGTTAACAGTCATGGCCCGTCATGAAGATGGAGAGTGGAATAGCTTCAATACAGAGGACCGAGACGGCTGTGTCGGTGTCATAGCTGCAGTACACGACCAGAGAACATCATTTTACGCGCATAACGCTGAGTGTCCAATTGATAACGCGAGATGCCACACTGATTAGTCCGCAGTTTTCATCGACCGGCTGTTTCAGGCGAGAATATGTCTGAATAATAGGATTTCAACAGAGCTACAAATTCATAATAACATCTTTCGGGTCTATCCTGATCTGGTAACCGGACGGTGTCGTTTTGTCTACCGGGGGCTGATACGCGGCAGATCGGTGGCTGGCGCTTTCGATATTCATAAATGAATCTACGGCTCTATTGGCGCGCTACGCACCAAAAACAGATGTTTAAGCCTCCCAAAGGTATTTTTGATACAACATCTTTTTTCAAGTATGGATCGAAGGGCATCGATCGCCGTCGTTGGCAACGGTTTAGTCCTTGCCCTCGCTGGGTGTATCCAGTTTGAGGAAACTCCCAACCCGCGCTCTAACGGTGATCCGGGGGTGGAACCAATAGCGAGTTTGGAGATGATTCCGGTGACGGACAAAGAGATCGCCCGAAGGCTCACGTACTCGCTCGATGAGCCACAACGGAAATTCGCGGCGGAGGTCATCGAAAATGGTTCGAAGACAGTCCGAGGAACGGACGAACCATTCCCACCCGATAGACGGTTCGTCTACGATGATACACTGTATGAATTCACAGCTGAGGTCATTGACTCCCAGCCTGCGGTAGTCTTTCGGATCACTCTTGAAGAGGTGGATGACACGGACGCTGAGACGATCGCATACGATGACCTCCCACCCGTTGACAAACAGGCCCTCGAAGAGTACGGGTGGGACGACCCGGACGTGTTCGAAGTCGGAGGAGCTCCGTTTGTCTACTTGGAAGACGAAGTCTCAGATTCCATGTTGGTTCCGGAGCCTGATTACCCCGTAATCGTGTGGGAGTCCGGCATTCAGGGCCGGTTTATTATCGAAAGTCAGTCTGAAACAGCGATGAACAAGTATACGTATCGTGCTCACACGGTTCACGAATCTGCGAGCGAATACGGGGGAGAGATTCGACGCGAACACGAATTCCAGCTTTCAAGCCTCCCGGAAGCTCAAGAGCGCATCGTGTCCGAGGCGATCTCGGATGAACATGGGTACAAAATATTGCCAGATGAATCGATTCCAGATACTTTTAATGAACTTGTAAAATACTTTTCAGACGAGGAGAAATTCAGACCAGAAGATACTGGATCCGAAACGACAATCTCTGGTCTATATTTTGTCGAATACGACGGAACGAACCACTGGACCGAGTTACACGTAGAGGACGACAGGAGTGAAGATTCGAAATCGTGAACCGAGGTTGGATTGAACCAAGAATTTGACTTGTTTTACAGAAAGTCTCGTAGCGCTCTCAAAATGGACTGTCTCCGAAAACCAATCATCTTCGAGGCTCTGTTGAAATTCCCTTCTTCACAGAGGTACTTGCCTGAAACACCCGGTTGATAAGACAATTCAATTGAGTCTGTGGCGGTGTTGGTAATTGTACACCCTGTATAGACCGCTCAGAGCGACCGGTCGAGATTATGAACGAGACAGGCGATGGCGAGTTCACGGAACTGTTTCCACCATCGTCGTGATCGGACGAATGCACCGTACTTCCGCTTGAGCGTAGAGTTGACGGTCTCGGATTGACTCCGCTGTCCGTAGAGTTCAGCATCTAAGCGCGCGTTCCATGCCTTATGAATTGGTGTGAACTCACGGTGCTTGATCAGAGGGCGAGCCTCGTATTCATGGGCGAGTCGCCTGATTTTCTGGTCGTCGTAGCCTTTGTCACCGAGCAGAACATCAATTTCCTCGGGATTGCGCTTAATCAAAGAGGGCGCGATCTGGCTGTCGTGTTTTCGTGTCGTGGTCACATGTAGGTCGATGACTGCGTTCACCTTCGCATCGACCAACAGCGTCACTTTGAGCTGCTGAATCGTGAGTTCGGCGCGTTTCGTGTAATGTTTCGAGGCGTGACTGCGGTCGAACCCTGACGCATCAACTCCAACGACGCCACTCGTCGGAAGGAGCGCCGTTGAGAGACCCAGTATGACACGCCACACAGCCATATCAAGCCGATTGAACGCCTTACAGAGCGTTGAAGGTGTAGGAAGTTCAGCTAATCCAAGAGCGCGACGGATACGTGGCATCTCGATCAGTTCGTCAAGAAGGCCACGATAAGTCGTGTTTTTCCGAACTTTGAGACATAGCAGAACAACGTGCTGCGGGAGTGTATAGCGGTGTTTAGAGAATTTCGAGGAGTATCGAGAAACGGCTCGGCGGGCCAGATGGATCGCCTTCTCAGTAAACCGGAGAATCTGCGACTTCGGGAGGGCCTTCATCTCGTCGAATTACAGGCCGAACATGTAACTCTCTGAGGATTTCAACAGAGCCGTAGATCTGCAACTGATGTTCAGACGGCTTCTCTATGGGTTCGGATACACCTTCGCGCGTCTCATCTTTTTCAACGCGAAACTTCAACAGCTGTCTTGAAGCGGGTTTGTATCGCGTTCTGGCTTGTTGGTGATCCAATTCAGAAGCTTTCCCGTGTAAACTGTGAAACAGCTTATAGGAGACAGTATTCAGAAAATCAAGAGGTATCTAACACGTTGAGTCCAGCGTCAGCTCTGTATGCAATCTCTGATTATTCACGGGGTTGCTACTGATAGTTTAGATTTGAAACAGTAATCGCAGTAAATGAGGAGCGTGTGTATTCATCTATGGAAGCGCCCACAACCTCCACGACAGAGGCTACCACCAGCGAGGTACTCGTCCGTGCTGATGAGATTGAAAAAACGTACGGGTCAAACCTCCCATTTACACGATCGGTTCCCGTCCTCACCGGTGCCTATCTGGAAATCCGAGCAGGAGAAATCGTCGGAATCGTCGGGGGGAACGGTTCGGGGAAATCCACGCTTATGAACATCCTCGTCGGCGTCCTCAAGCAGGATTCCGGAGCAGTTGAACGAACAGGGACGGTTGGCTGGTGTCCACAAGAACCACTGCTTTACGACCGCCTGACGGTCACAGAGACGTTCCGCCTGTTCGGTTCCGGATACGGAATGACCGCCGAAGAAATCGACGAGGCCAAACGCCGATTCGCATCGAAACTCGATTTCGAGCAGTACCTTGACTATCGAATCGACCAACTCAGCGGTGGAAACCGACAAAAAATCAATCTCAGTATCGCCCTAATGTATGATCCGGACGTCCTCATGCTAGACGAGCCCTACACCGGGTTCGACTGGGAGACATATCTCACCTTCTGGGACCTCGCCGACGAACTTGCTGCCGACGGAACAGCTGTCGTAATGATTTCACACTTGATCGAGGAGCAGAGCCGTCTCGACCGTATCTACGAGGTTCGTGATGGACACGTCTACGACGTGACTGAGCGGGAAAGTGAGACCGAAGCGACGACCGGTGAACGGAGGAGAAAGGCCGATGAATAGAATTCAAACGGGGATCCGGACGAACGTCTCCACCTTCCTCAGGACCCCCCTGAATGTCGTCTTAGCACTCCTCCTTCCGGTTGTCGTTATCGAAGGCTGGGGACAAGCGATGGCGGGGTTGCCAACTATGCCGACAGTTGAGGCGATTCCGATCGATCTGGGTCGCCTCCTCGGAGCGATATTCGGTGTCGCCATCATCGCCGGCCTGATGGGACTCGCCCAGATGATTAGTGCGCGTGCAGCCGATCGACGACTCGTTCAGACAGGCTATCCACCCCGAACACTGCTTGCGACTCGATTAGCGACGCTCGGAGGGGTCACGGTCGTCGTGGCTGCCGTGAACTACGGCGTGCTCTGGCTGACGATTTCACCGGAAGCCCCTGTCCTGACGTTCGTATTCCTCGTCCTCGCCGGCCTCGTCTATGCGTTTCTTGGCGCACTCGTCGGGGCGCTCCTTCCGCGACTGTTCGAAGGCTCGCTCGTCGTGGTGTTCCTCGCGATGATGGACGCGTTCCTCAGTGGCGACAGCCCGCTGGCTGCTGACATTCCTGAGTTCGTGGAATACTTCCCGCTCTATCATCCGAAGGAACTCCTTCAGGAGGCGATGTTCCAAGGTACATATACGACGGGCGACCTCGGCTTCGTTGCCGGATACCTGCTCGTCTTGCTCGTGCTCGTCACCGTAGTGTTCGGAGTGACGATGCGCACCAGTGGTGGGTGGTCCGCATGAACCGTACGACAACGGCGTTCTCGATCGGCATCAAAGAACAGGCGCGTAACTACGTCCTCGTCGCTCTACTGGTCGTCCTACCGGTCTCGTTCATCACGTTGGCGTTCGCAGTCACCCAGGACGTCGAGATGCCGGTTCGGACGCTCGTCGACGGTGAGACGGCGACGGTCATGCGGGGGATGCCTGAGGTCCACGGCGTGATCATGACGCCGATTACGAGTGCTCTCATCGCCGGACTCGCCGGGTTGTTCCTGATGCGAGAAGCCAAAGACACGGACGGTCGTCTGGCAGTCGCTGGCTATCGTGCATGGCAGGTAATCGCTGCCCGGTTTGGGGTTCTCGCAGCAATTACTCTCATCGTCACCGGTGTCTCAGTTGGTGTGATGCTCGTCGATTTCCAGCCCGAGTATCTCTGGTGGTTCGTCGCAGCGATGCTCGTCGTCTCGGTCACGTATGGTCTCATCGGGATGCTCGTCGGGGCCGTCTTCAACCGCCTAGCCGGGATGTGGCTGATGCTGATTCTCCCGATGCTCGATATCGGACTGTTTCAGGATCCGCTGTTTATTCAATCTGAACCTGATTGGTGGATGAAACTCTTTCCGGGCTATTGGCCAGTCCGTGTAATGGTCGATACCGGACTCACAACCGACGTAGATACGGCTCTCTCGTTGGTGTGGGCTACTGGATATCTTCTCCTCGTAGCCGTGCTCGCAATTGGTGTTTACTACCGAGCCACACAGGCGAGTTGATCACAAGAGAAATCAGTCATAAATGGAACAAAACAAGTCACGGGATCGTTCTGAAATCAAAGGTATCGGTGAGGGCGGTATTCTCTAATCCCCGAATCACTTGACCCCGGTGAGTTCACCCTCTCACGGTGGCAATCAGTTGGAGATGTCCTCATCAGTAGCATCTAATCGCTCACGGCGACGTCTATACTCCTCCTCGTCAATTTCGCCCCTGGCATAGCGGTTCTGGAGCGTTTTTCTGGCTGAGTCGTCGGTAGTCGATTGAGGAGATTTTTGGTTTCCAAGCCAGTAGAGCCCGCCACCGAGAACGCCCAGCATTCCGAGTACGCCACCAACAGCTGGTAGCCCTCCAACTCCACCTCCGTTGCGGCCACTCATCATTCCAGAACCACCTCGTCCCATCATTCCACCACCAGTATTCCCGCTTCCATCGCTGCTTGAGCCGTAGGCGACTGTACCCTGGTCAACAATCGCCTCACTCGATGGGACCTCTCCATCCGGGATTGAATCCTCCTCTGCCGGTCCGCCAGGACTGCCAACTACGATCCGTCCGACCATCCCAATCGACTTGTGCGGGATGCAGTAGTAATCATACGTCCCTGGCGTTTCGAACGTATATTCGAAGCTCCCGTCTGAGATCGTCCCACTATCGAAGGCGGAAGCGCCCTCCGGAATACGATCTGCGTACGCCGTAGCGGAATGTGCCCCCGCTGCGAGTTCAAATTCGTTACTTCCCGAACGAACCGTGTGAGCACTGCCTGAACGCCACGAAACAGTCACTTTCTGTATGATTAGACGGTCAATCTCGGTTGCTACCGCAGAATAGATTGAGGCAGTTCCAAGATACCGATCCGAACAGACCAGATCAACCGAATTTCGACGGTAGCTGCCGAGAGCTGTCGCTCACCGCCCAACGGACAGGCCGTGGGCTGACCCCTGGTCAGCCCGCAGCCACTGCTTGTGACGCTGGTAGACCAACCCCGTTCGCCCTAATCTTCCACCGCCGACGCAACTCCTCTTCCAGTTCGTGGCGAATCCAGTCACAGAACGTCTTGAACGTGAACTCATCGGGCAGGTCGCGCCCGCCCCGCCGCGGGCGGGCGACGACCGCCCACCTCAGTACGAGCCACAGATTCTCCAGCAGTGCTGCAACCAACATGATCGCAAACCGCACGACGGGATCACGCGTCGTCGTGATCCCGCGTGCTTGTCGGAGCAATCGGTAGCTCGTTTCGATGCCTGAACGCTTTCTGTAGAGGCGTTCGACCTGCTTCGCTGATCGATCAGTAACGCCGCAGGCGACGTAGCCACGAACAACCTCGCCGTGCTTGCCCCGATCTCCGTTCTGGTAGGAAACAGCGACCGCGAGCGGGAAGCGCAGTTCCCGCTCGCTGTCCTTGTACATGCGGTAGGTCGTCATGTACGACTTGTGCGTGTCGAGTTTGTCCTTCATCCGCTCGCCCTTCTTTGGGACGTGGACGACCGTTGCGGCGATCTCACGAGCACGGCGGATGACGCGCTCGTTGTAGAACCCGCTGTCGGCAAGCAGGAGGTCGATCTCAAAGGGGTAGTTCTCGACGCGGGCGAGCACACGCTCGACCGCGTCGGCCTCGTCTTCGTCGTTGCGGACGTACGTCATCGCCAACGTCACCGGCTTCTCGTTGGAGACGACGTAGGCCGTGCAATAGCGGTGGCAAGTGGTCGTCCCGTCTTTGGGAGCCATCGAGCAGAGTTCGCCTTCCTCGTTGTAGTGCTCGCCATGATAGGGATTGTCGATGAAGTCGATGGAGACGATTCTCGACCGGTCAGGGTCGAGAATCGTCATGGCAAGGCGTCCAAGCAGAAGGTTAGCGACGAACTCAAGCCAGTCACGGTCGAGGGTGTGAAGCCACGTGAAAGTCGTGTCGTCACAGGGTGTTCCGTCGGTGTCTTTGCACGTTTCCCAGATCGAGGTCTGGTTGACACAGGCGAGGATGACGACGAGCCAGATGTCGCCGGGGTCGAGGGGACTCCCCTCGACGCCCGGCAAGGGGAGTGGAGCAATGACTTCTTCCGCTACGTCTTTCACGTCCGAGGCCGAAAGGTACCCGTCTGGGTTTGGGAGGTTGAACACATCCGAACCCAGACACTTTCTCGTGGTCAATCCGGCGATTCAATTCAGCTGATTACATCAGTTGGGAAGTACCGAAATTGAACGGTTGTCCCGGGATCAACACGTAGGCCGATTGGGTCGAAGTAATTGTTTCCCATCTCCACGATGGGCGTCTCCTGTGCGTTCGCTGACTGAGCAAAGCCGGTGCTGGCGACTGCGCTGGCACCGACAATGCCTAAGAATTGACGTCGGCTGTGATGTGTCATGTTGTCTGGATCATTCTTCGGTGGGTAGCTACGCGCGATACTGGTGCGAAGACTTCGGACGTGACTCACTCCGAACTTGTCGTTTGTTCCCATTACTACTCATAACCATATGCTGAATCGAGCACACCATTTCGATGTAACGGAACGATGCTGCCGAACGGTTGGTTTCGATACCCTCGAGTCGATCCGCAGGTGTTCAAACGGGTGAAACGCGGTTTGGGTAGTGGTCACTCTGATTGTTCGAGCTTTTCTCGTCGGGCTTCGAACTCTTCGTCCGTGAGATCGCCACGAGCGTACGCCAGACGTAACTCTTCCATCGCGGGATTATGAGACGTCTGTGTCTCGCTCATCCGCCGGAAGATGAGATATCCACCGCCCAGAAGCGCAAGGAGGAAGATGACCGGGACGAGCATCCCGATGAGGGGCCACCAACCACCTGTGGTACCGTACTGGCCCATCATTCCTCCGTATCCCATCATCCCACCGAACCCCATACCCATTGTGAGCAAGGGAAGGAGGATGAACGCTCCGAGGACGATGAGCAGTATCGTCGTCGTATCCAGTTGATCCGATGATGCCATCAGAGATCAGGCCTCCGATGCGGATCCGAACTCGTCAGTTACGGCTGCCAGTACGCGGTCGAATCGTTCGCTGACCTCGGTCGCGACGGAGTCAAGCGCGTCGTTATCAGCGATCCCGACTAACTGTTCCGGGTCGACCGCACTCACCACGATGACGCCGTCATCGTTCTCGTAGACGATGACGTTACAGGGCAAGAGCGCACCGAGTTCAGTTTCTACACTCAACCCTTCGTATGCCAGCGGAGGATTGCACGCACCGAGGATGCGATACTGGCGGAACTCCTCACCGAGTTTCTCCTTGAGCGTCGCCTGAATGTCGATGTCACAGAGAACACCGAATCCCTCGTCTTTGAGCGCGGCATTCGTTGCGTCGACGACATCGTCGAACTCTCCATCAATCTTGGTTTGTATTGTGTAACTCATGTAATACTGTATCCTGTTTACGCACTTAAGCGTTCGGTCCCGTCGCCCCAACTGGCAGACGAGAATTTTTTCTCGACGATGCTCCTTCTATTTCGGTCATGGGCACTACTCGAGTTGCTTTCGTCGACGTTCGAACTCTTCATCGGAGAGTTCACCGCGAGCGTAACGCTCACGAAGAACCGAAAGCGGCCGACTATCACTCCTCTCAGAATCTCTGTTGAGGAGTGAGTAGACGAGATAGAGCGGGACGACGATTAGGAGCCCCATCCAAAGGAAGCTCCAGAGGCCCATTCCACCGCTGAAGACCCCCCAACCGCCGCTACCCATCATACCGCCGCCGTAGCCTCCACCACCGTGAGCCGCTGCGGTGCCCGTTGCTACAATCAACAGCGGAACCGCTAGTATTGCGATTCGACGAGTCGTCCGCCCGAGAGTGTTGGTGTAGTGTGTCATTGTGATCGTTGAGTCAGTAAGTCGAATATCTATCGTGTCAGACGAGGATCCGAACAGGGATCGTTAGCAGCCGTACCCCTGTCCGTTCATCCCCGTCGCGGTGTGATTGTCGTCCGCCATATCTTGGGCCATCTCGTCGACGGTCACGCCCATGTGCGCTTCCATCTCGTCAACGGCATTCGGGCCCATGTAGTCGGTCATGTGACCTTCCATCCAGGCCGCCCAGTCTGCTGCACTACCATCGGCTGGCGTCCCTTCAGCTGCCGTCTCGTTCCCCTGGATCGGTTCGTCACCGTGTGCGCTAACTACCGGGGCGGCAAACGCGAGTCCGACAATCGCGAGCACCACGAGCAGCCATCGTCCGAGGTTTCGGTTGGTCATTGTTTTTCGCCTCAAGTAGTCATACGGTGGGTTCGGAGTTATCTTCGTGGGAGTGAACTCAAACAGGAGAGCGTTCAAGAACGTCTATAACGCCATCTAAACGTTTTCTACTGACGGGATCGTTCATACCTGCCGAATTCGAAAGGATCAGAGGAATGGTGAGAGCAAAGGGGATCCGTCGAGACTGTTCACCTCATTGCGGCGATCCAGACAATAACCACGGTTCAGGCGGCGAGGGAGGCTCGGGTATTGCTGACCACGAACGAGATGGATCAGTTCCCTCGGAACTGGTGATACTGCCTCGTGAGTGCCTGACGATGGTAGAGGATTCCAATTGTCATGAGGAACAGAACGGTCGCAATTTCGTAGCCATACGCACCAAGCAATAACATCGTTGAAGAACCACTCAGTCCGCCTGCAAGTAGTACGGCAAACAACGGGCTAACGCAGGCAGGGCACGCCACAATCCCGACTATTCCTCCGACTGCCGACTGCGAGAAATCAAGCAATGCATCATAGACGAGATACGCCAGCGCGAACAGGCCAACCGCTTGGTAAGGAATGAGCGAGACCGTGATCAGGTCACCTGTATAGACGAAGACCGGACTCCATCCCAAAGATCGACCCCACGTTATTCCGAAGCCGCTTGGTCCAGTGAGCTGCCCGAAATGAGAGGTGCTCGGTCCAAGTAATCCTGAAAAATAAAACATCACGATGAGATATAGAGCAACGACAAGTGCGGCACCAATACGATACACTCGACGTTTCGTTACAGGTCGAGTGTGCCAGATCACCCAGACTGAGGCGGTGAACCAAATAAATGGAAGGACGAAATGGGTCCACCGGCTCCCCATATCTCCTGTGAAATATGCGTACACCAACCCGGCGATCAACTGTGCGGCGAGGAGGAGATTGAGCCACGTGCTTGACTTGAGAACCCGGCTAATGCGATCAGTTTCGAGTGTTGCTTGTGACATGATGGGTAGTGTTAGTATGAATTTCTACGTCTGTTAGTTCTGCAGGTCATCACTCGGATACACGCGGTAGGTTCGACCCTGTCGTTCCCGATACAGCAGCCCGCGCTCCTCGAGTGAACTCACGGTCTGGCTCACTTTACTCTTTGAGAACTCAGATCGATCCCGAAGTTCGATCTGCGTGATTCCAGGCGAGTTCAGGACGGGTTCAAGGACGCGTCGTTCATCATCCGGTAAGAGATCGAGAACGCGCGCTTGCGGATCCGATTCAGGATTGATAGGCGTCGCCGGCGAGGCGTCATCGTCTATCGATGTAGGCGTTGCCTCCGATACCTGATCGGGGTCGATGTGATCCGCTGAGTCGGTTGTCGAATCGATGAGATTCCCTCGAACCACGTAATAGATGCCACCGATACTGCCTGCGACCAGAAGGGTTCCAACCACGTACCAGAGAGGATCTGGACCGTGAATCGCCCCCATAGACGAGTCCATCATCGGCCCCATCGACTGCTCGATAGCGCGACGCTGTTGATAGGCCCGCCAACTGAGTAGTCCGCCAGCCAAGAGGACGAACCCAAGGAGCACACCAACGACGGTATCCGCTGGACGTTGGTTCATATGACATCCCCTTGTTTCGATATCTGACTGCTCATACAATCAATTTTGGCGCGACAGGTGTGACAATTGCGGATTGAAGGTGCGATGATGAAGTGCTTCACAGCGGATGAACCACAGTACATCTATCAGTGATCGTGATCGTGGTTTGTTATCTGCGGGCTTTGATCAGCAAATTCCGTGGGCTCTTCCTCGAATGCCCGCTTACAGGTCTTCGAGCAAAAATAGTACGTCATCCCATCATTGGACGCACTCGGCCCCTCATCGTCGGTCCGCATGCCACACACCGGATCACGATACTGACCTGGTGCGCCGATTCCACGTCGGTAGACATACAGGAGGAACCCGGAGAGCGCGAAGGCGATAATATTGAGGTAGAACGTGTAGTTGAGCTCGAAGTACGTCTGTTCGGTCGCCGTCTCGCCACCGGCCAGATCTGGTACGATGCCGAGGGCGTCGAACAGCAACTCCATGAGGAAGCCAGTGAACGCCATCGTCACGAAGAAGACGCCAAGGATGTACAGCATGATCTTCCAGCCGTAGTACTTCCGGTAGACGTTCAGCACGGGCACGGTGATGAGGTCGGCGTAGACGAACGCGATGATCCCGGCGAAGCTGACGCCACCGCCCCACAGCGCGACGGCGAACGGGACGTTGCCCATACTGCCGACGAAACTGAGCACGGCGATGATGACGCCCATGACGGCGTTCTCGGCAGTCACGAGCAGGCCGTCGCCCTGAATGAACAGCGTGTTCCACACCCACTGCGGGACGAAGACGATGACGAACCCAGAAATAAGGAAGCCGGCGACGATGTCTTTCCAGATCATCGACCACTCCTTGCGGTACTGATTCCCGACCTTGTACCAGCCACCCCACGACAGCAACTCGTCACGCCACCCGCCGCTACTCGACGTCTCCTGGCGATAGGTCTCCATACAGCCCTCCGAGCAGAATTTGAGCGTCTCACCGCCGTCGGTCGTGAGCGTGTACTCGTCTTTCCCCTCCATCCCGCAGGTGGGATCTTCCGTGACGCCCGCCTGGCGGTCGCGCTCGTTGAGCTTCTCGCGGACTTCGTTAAACAGGTTTTCGGGAAGCGTGAGGTGGACGATGGCGGCCATGACGGCGATGAGAATCAGGCCGCCGAGCAGTTCCGCGACGAGGAACTCCCAGCCAAGCAGGATGAGAATCATCAGCCCTAGTTCGACGATGAGGTTCGTCGACGCGAACATGAACGCGAGGAAGTTCACCGCGTGCGCCCCCTTCTTGAACAGGCCCTTCCCGATGGCGACGGCGCCGAAACTACAGCCACTGCTTGCTGCTCCGAACACAGTCGCCTTGGTAAGTCCAGTTAGATCGCCCTCACCCAGCACCTGTGCCATCCGCTCCTTCGAGACGTAGACCTGGACGAGACTCGTAATCGTGAGGCCCATGATGATCGCCCACGCCGCCGTCCAGAGAAATCCGACACCGATACGAAGGGATTCAAGAACTCCGTCGATTATCGTCGCCTGCATAGGTGTATCATTGTAGGGATCATCTATTGCGGTTTTGGTTAGAATATACTGCCTATGAGGGTATCAGTACTATGGCATCGTAACCGTCGGCCATAGATGATCTATCGTGAAGAGGGGAAAACATTGCAAACCTCCACAAGCTCCACGGAATCCGACTTCAGATTCAAAAGGGGAATCTGATTAAATCACGCCGACGTATTAGAGGCTAATGGGACCAGTAGAGACCGATGATATCCCAAATGAGGGGAACACCACCTGGAAGAACAGCCTTCGCCGGCCTGCTCGGTTGTCCAGTACGGTAACTGTCACATCCACTTCCTAATTTACGATGGCTGTCGATCTGGCAATCCATGATGCACTCGTTCTCACAGCCGACGAGCGGAACCGCCTGTACGAGCGCGGCACAGTATGCATCACCGATGGCTGTATCGAAGAAGTCCGACCATCACGTGCAGGAGACGGAGAATTAGAAGCATCCACCGTTATCGACGGGAACGGGAAACTGGTGATGCCGGGGTTGGTGAACGCCCACACGCACCTGGAGATGACACCGCTCATCGGTGCGTTTAGCGAACTCGAGCTGACGGAGATGCTTGGGAGTGGGACGGCCTTGTTTAACAGATTAGGGAACGGCGAATTCGAGTACCTCGTCGAGGCAGGCGTCGAGCTCGCAGCGCTCAATTTCCTCTTGGGCGGTGTCACGACCGTGAACTCGATGGACGCACGGCCTGCCGCAGGTGCGGAGACGTTCGGGGAAGCAGGGCTCCGCGGATTTTTCGGCCCGGCGATCTCGGACCTCTTCTGGGACCAACCAGTCGATCAGCAGTTCGCCCGTGCTCGCGAGTTCGTCGAAACGTACCACGACACGTACGACGGCCGAATCAGGGCGACGATCTGCCCGCACGACGACTGGTCGTGTACCCGGCAGCTGTGGGAACGGACCGCATCCCTCGCCGCAGAGTATCCGGACCTGCTCGTCCACACGCACTTGCTCGAACTCGAGGAGAGTAACACGATGGCACGAGCGAACGGTGGCGAGGACTCGGTAGGATTGCTCGACGACGTTGGACTCCTGGACGACCGACTGGTCGCTGCTCACTTCCGCCTCGGCGACGAAGAGGACATCCAGCGAACCGCCGAGGCGGACGCGGCTGTTGCGCACTGCCCGTCCGTCTTCTGTTACTGGAATCCGGACGGGGAGACGCAGTGGACGCCCGTTCCCGAGCTTCGAGCCGCCGGCGTCGACGTCGGAGTAGGGATTGACGACCACTACTGGCACGACTCGTACAGCATGTTCGGTGAAGCGCGGCAAGCTCGGCTGGCGGCAAATCTCAAGCGTTCAGCCGGGCAGTTCGACTCGATGGAACTGATACGAATGCTCACTATCGAGGGCGCACGCGCGCTGGGGATGGGCGACGAGATCGGCAGTATCGAAGCGGGAAAGCGCGCGGATATTATCCTCCTCGACGTCGACAAACCGAAGTTCACGCCACTGACCAACGTTCCCGCACACGTCGTGAACAACGCGGTCCCGGCCGACGTCGAGACAGTGATCGTTGACGGCGACGTCGTCCTCCGGAATGGTGTGCCCGAGACAATGGACTCGGACGACGTGCGACAGCGAGTAAATCAGGCTGTCGAACGCTTCATGGACGAGACAGGCTGGGAGTTAGACATTGGTGGTAGTGAACCGCCGACCAGCATCGAGACTGTACGGGACCTCCCAAAGCGTGGCCCTGCGCGACTCCTGACTCGCCTCGCGATGCAATCCGCGCGTGATCGGTTCTCCTTCTAAGACCCTGCCAGCGTAGGGGTGGTTCCCCCTCAGGAATTTCTGTGGGCGCGAACGAACGCACGTCGCAGGACGGTCAGAAGAACGTACGTCTCGTACTTCTGGGTCTGGCAGTGCTCGCAGGGCTGCATATCCTCGACGATCTCCTCAATAGCGTCGTCGTACTCGTCGGTGAGCGTAGTGAGCGCGTCCGTGATCTGGGGCTGGGCAGCGTCGATCATCTCCTCGACGGCGGCGTCGGCCGAATCTGGTAGTGAGTACGAGAGGACGATCGTGTTCGCGTGGTAGTACTTCGTCGTCCCACCACGCCCCTCCTCGAAGCGAACGACGTCGACGAGGCCCGCATCCCGGAGCTCGTTGATGTGATGGCGGACCGTGTTCTCCGTCCGGTCGATGCCGCGATCGTCGAGGCGTTCGTGGACCTCGGTCGCAGTTAGGGCTTCCTCGGACAGAATGTCGAGGACCATCGCCCGCATTGGCTCGTCGATGGCGTCCGAAATCCGAGTGTCTCGCACCGCGATGTCGTCGAGACGGTGGTCGGTATCGGAATCACTCATACGAGAACTGAGCGCGAGCACGCGGGAAAAGGTAGCGGGGCAGGAGTCGGGTAGGTGTCTGTCGAGGTATCCAGTACAGGATGGACCCGCGATAGCGAAAGCCCTAGACGACCCGTTTGACTGTTCCAACGACCCGTATCCGAATTCAAACATATCATCTAAAAAATACTTATTGAGGTACGGGCACTATCTCAAACTGTAATGAGCGACACAACCCAATTCCGCGTCCTCGACTTCGACTGCCCGACCTGCGCGAGTACCGTCGAACGCGCCCTGTCGAACGTCGACGGCGTCCAGCACGTCGAAGTCCACTACGCGACCGGCCGCGTCGAGATCGAGTACGACGACAGCGTCACTGACCCCGACGCCTTCGCAGAGACCATCGAAAACCAGGGGTACACTCCCCAGCCCGCCTAACACTATGAACAAACAATCGATCACGCAGTACTACCGGAACCACCGGAAGGCCATCGTCACGGCGACGAGCGGCCTGCTGTACGGCGGTGGCTGGAGTCTCGGCTACCTCACGAGTTTCGAGATGGCAAGCGCCGCCATCCTCGTCCTCGCGACGGTCGTGGGTGGCTACGACATCGCCAAGACCGCTTACCACGAGGTCACCAACCGGACGCTCGGCATCAAGACGCTGGTGACGCTGGCCGCCATCGGTGCTATCGTCATCGGGGAGTACTGGGAAGCCGCCGCCGTCGTCTTCCTGTTCAGCCTTGGCAGCTACCTCGAAGGCCGGACGATGCGGAAGACCCGGACGGCACTTCAGGAGCTACTGGAGATGACGCCCGACACGGCGACCGTCCGTCGCGACGGGACACTCCAAGAGGTCTCCGCCCGCGATGTCGAAGAGGGCGAAGTCGTCGTCGTAAAGCCGGGCGGGAAGATCCCGGTCGACGGAACCGTCGTCGACGGCGAGAGCGCAGTCAACCAGGCGCCGGTCACCGGCGAGAGCGCGCCCGTCCACAAGGCCGACAGCGACGAGGTGTACGCCGGGACGGTCAACCAGGAGGGCGCGCTAGA
Source organism: Halorubrum pallidum (assembly GCF_055380345.1). Lineage (NCBI taxonomy): Archaea > Methanobacteriati > Methanobacteriota > Halobacteria > Halobacteriales > Haloferacaceae > Halorubrum > Halorubrum pallidum. Next base: position 255,745 of record NZ_AP043944.1, read on the forward strand.
AATCCGGACGACGGGAGCGGGATCGGATACGACTCTCGAACGGATCATCCGTCGCGTCGAGGAGGCCCAGGAGGCTCAGTCGCCCACGGAGAGTCTCATCGACCGGTTCGCGAAGTACTACACGCCGGCCGTCATTGCCCTGGCTATCGGCGCGTACGCGGTCACGCAGAACGCGATCCTGTCGCTGACGCTGCTGGTCATCGGCTGTCCGGGCGCGCTGGTCATCGGGCCACCGGTCAGCATCGTCTCGGCCATCGGTAACGCCGCCCGGTCGGGCGTGCTGATGAAGGGCGGCGAACACCTCGAACGCGCCGGCAAGATCGATCTCGTCGCCTTCGACAAGACGGGGACGCTCACGAAGGGCGAGACCACCGTCTCCGACATCGAGGGGTTCGGCGTCGCCGCCGCCGACGTCCTCTCGCTCGCAGCGACCGCCGAGAAGAAGAGCGAACACCACCTCGCGGACGCCATCGTCGACATGGCCCGCGAACGCCAGACGGCTGCGACGGACGGTGGAGCGACGGTCGCCCAAGCGGACGATACGGACGTGGGGCGCAGGTCGGTCCCCGATCCCGACGACTTCGACGTGGTCGCCGGCAAGGGCGTCATCGCCCATGCCGATGGCCAGGAAGTCGTCGTCGGCAACCGCGCGCTGCTGGACGACCGCGACGTCGATGTCCCCGATCGGGTCGCCGACTACGTCCGCGAGCGTGAGGGGCGCGGCGAGACAGTCGTCCACGTCGTTCGGGACGGGGACATCATCGGCGCGATTGCGATGCGGGACGAGCTCCGGGAGGCCGCTCCTGGGGTCGTCGCGGCGCTCCAAGACGCTGGCATCGAGACGGTGATGCTCACCGGCGACAACGATCGGACGGCCGCTGCCGTTGCCGAGGAGGTCGGTATCGACGAGTACCGTGCCGAACTCCTCCCCGAGGACAAGCAGTCCGTCATCGAGGGCTACCAGGCCGACGGCCACGTCGTCGCGATGGTCGGCGACGGCATCAACGACGCGCCATCGCTGGCCACTGCCGATGTCGGCATCGCGATGGGTGCTGCGGGAACGGACACCGCTATCGAAACGGCTGACATGGCGTTGATGGCCGACGACCTCGAACGCATCCCGTACGCGGTCAAACTCAGCAAGGCGACGCGCTGGAACGTCCTCGAGAACGTCGGGATCGCGGTGCTGACCGTGACCGTCCTCCTCGCGGGCGTGCTCACCAGCTACGTCACCCTCGCGTCGGGAATGCTGGTCCACGAGGCCAGCGTCCTCCTCGTCATCCTCAACGGGATGCGACTGCTCCGCTACTGACCACGAGACACGATCACAACCACAACTCATGACATCGAATTCGACTGCGACTGACACGACCCAGACGAGAACCAATTGGCAGGTCGACTACGACGTCGAGCCGATCGAAATCCGCGACCCCGTCGCGGAGGCCCTCGACGTCCTCGAACCGGGCGAGCCGTTCGTCATCGCTTATAGAGACGCGGTGAAAGAGGCAGGACACTCCTGTCCGACTGCCTCGGGCGCCTACCGGATCGTCCAGCTCGGGCTCGACGCCCTGTATCCCGACGACTATCCAGTCCGGAGCGAAATCGAGGTCCAGACGGCCGGCCCGCAGGAGGATGCTGCGTACGGCGTGATGAGCCGTATCATCTCGTACGTGACTGGCGCGACCGGCGATGACGGATTCAGCGGGCTCGCCGGCGGCTATGGCGGCCGCCGCGACCTCCTGTGCTTCGACGGGTTCGACCCGGACACGGCGGACCCGACGTTCCGGTTCCGGCGAACCGACACGGACGAGACCGTCGAAGTGGCCTACCACGTCAGCGACGTTCCTAGCGGTGGACCCGCAATCGGGAACCTCCAGAGGATTCTCGACGGATCGGCAAGCGACCAGCAACGGGAGGCCTTCGCTGACGCTTGGCACCGCCGCGTGCAGGCTGTTCTCAGAGACGCCACCCTATTCTCCGTCGAAGGGGTATGAACGCGGCGGTGTACCCCTCACACTCGTAATGAGAGTTACCGCGATATACTGTTGGGCTCCTTGGGTACCTTGGTAGCGCCATCACCTAACTCGCCGACATCGATATGAGAGTACCCCACGCAAACCATCCCCTCAGAGTTGTCCAAGTATCGAGCTACAACCGCCAACCCAAATACTCAAACAAGAATCTCGCCCATCCCGCGTCAACTGCCATATGGAGCAAGGTAATCGTGTTTCCAATGGTCGATATCGATCTCCACAGCCTCTGAAGTCGTTGGAGAACCGACCGTGACCCATCAGTCATAATCTGCGGCAACGTCTACGGACACATCTATGCCGTTGTATGAGTCGTCGGAGCGCCCTGTCGGTGCCGTCGATATTGACGGGGTACAAGAGGTCAACTATGATTTATTTCCAGTTCATTTCGAACTGATTCGAAGGCACGCATCAAATCTATCCTCCGAGGTTGTGGAAGTTGAGACTACGGCGGCTATAGCACCGCTGGTATGCACGATATCAGCCGAACCACCGAACTTGACACGGTTCACACTCGGGCCGGGACACCACTTCCAGTTAGTATCCCAACTAGAACTGCGTATTTGAAGAGATCAGAACAGCGCTGCCGCTCGTTACTCCTGTTCTCACTGGCTCAATATCGGCGATTACCCGACTCCAGTTTCCTTCTTCAACAGTGTGAGCGTATTGTCCGCAGTCACAATCGGGGAATGCTCGTACTCACCCGTCAACTCGACTTGCACGAGGAGGTCGACGGCCCGCCAGATTGAGTACAGCAGACAGGCGAACGCGAAGTAGAAGAATCGCAGTACGAAGTTCTTCGAGGTTGTCGCGGCCATGAACCGCTTAATGCTCCGGTAGCCGCTCTCGATCTCCCAGCGATAGCCGTACTCACTCAGCAGTCCCACATTACCGTTGCACATGAACACCGAATACTGCCGGTGGTCAGTGTGCTCAGAATTCTCGTTTCGACGGTACACGAGCGTCGTCTGGTGCCACTCATTCTTGCCCAAGTGGAGCTTACGGTCGTTCACGTATCGATCTGTCTCACTCTTCAAGAGTCGTTTCGCCTGGGCTCTCTCGCTCGTGTGCATCCGCTTTGGGACGACGTACGTGAGCCCGCGTTGGCTAATCATCTCCAAGACGTGTTGGCTGTCGAATTCTCTGTCCATCAGCACGCTGTCGACGTGGACGAGGTCCTCAGCCGAGTCAAGTAGATCCTCGACAATTTCCAGCCGACTCTCGCCACGCCGCACCGGCCTTGCGTCTAAGACAATCGGGACCGCATTACCGACGAGCTGGACGGTCGCCCACTGATAGGCGTATTCGTCGGTCTTCTCTTTTGTCCCGATGATCTCATCCTCGTGACCTGTTCTATCACCGGTGAAGGGCTCAGCTTCAGTGATGTCGATGGCCACGATTCCGGCTCGGAAGAACTGCTCTGTCTCCGCGACTTCATCCAATAGCCGTTTCACGGCCTGACGGTACATCTCACGAATCTCCGCTATCGAGAGGTCACGAATCTGATCACGATGGGCGTGCCCCAGAGGTGTCCGACTACGCGTCGACTCGTAGATGAAGCTCCGAGCCCCCTCATTGGCAGCTAAGTTCTCGCGGAGGCCGAGATAGGTCTGTAAGTCCCAGTAGGCATTCTCGTGGATCTCACAGCCCTCTCCGCGATCCATCGAGAACGCCGGGAAGACAACGCGACTGACGTGATCCGTGATCGTTCCCGCCTGTTCCAGCACGGTCTGCTCGTCCGGATCGGAGTCTCCGGTACTGTCTCCTCGCTGAGGGAGCGTCCTGTCCGGGTCACGCGGAACGCTCACACCCGCGTTTTGGGCATTGATCAGGGCCGTCCGGGCAGCCGTCTCAACCGTCTCGCGTAACTCACCCGTGAAGCGCTCGTGCCAGCTACGCCAGAGCGTCGACTGATTCGGAACGCTCTCGAGTCCGAGTTGCTCACGCAATTCAGGGTGGCACTTGAGGAATTCGACGAGTGCTGTCTCGTGGTCCCATCCGTGGAGTTCTTTCAACATGAACACTCGAAAGAGGGTGTCCATCTCGTAGCTCGTCGATCCCGCATAGCGGTCATGGGTCTCGAATTTGAAGTAAGCGAGCGGCAGCGAACAGACGAACTTTTCGACCGAGTTGTGGCACTCGTGGCAGAACCACGTCTCCGAAATCGTCCGAACATCTGATTCCAGTCCCGCGAGCGACGTTCGGTCATACAGTGGTGTCGAATCATACGCCGGCCACTCAACGTACGATCGCTGAGCGATACGTCGAAAGATCGTTCGACGAGACTCGGGAGTCGAAGCCACTACGAGATACTGACTCGGACACGCAGAAGTCCTCGTCCATCTCGATAAGAGACATCGAGATTGGGGAAGGTCGGTACTCGCTAGGGGAGAGAGATTAGTTCCGCAATCCGGTTCCAGGGGGAACACATTTCCTCCACATGCCTCTAGTCGGACTATGGCTCACGAGTGCGACGATTGCGGGGAGTCGTTCGAGACACTCACTCATCTCCGACTTCACGACTGTGGCGATGTCCAATCGGACACGTTCTCGGCCTCGACCGATTCGGGGAGGTCTAAATCTGACTCATCTCCAAGCCAAAAACGGAACAAAGAGGTTGCCGAACTCGATAACCTGCTTGATCGTTTCTCCGACGGTGACGTGGATGCCCTACACTACGCAGTCGTCGAATTCGAAGCAGCACTCTCGACTGCAGTCGAGGAAGACAGCAGTGGAGATACGTTTCGGGACGTCTTCTGGCCATACTACGAGCGCGTCAGCAACGAACTCGACGATGCAACGAGAGTACACGGTTGGCCATTCCTTGCGGATGTAATCGATGCGCATGAGCCCACTGAGAAGGCCGAATTTCCGCTCGTCACGCCCACAATAGCAAACGCTGTCGGGCGATATCTTATTCGAACGCGGATAACCGATGGTGTCGAGGCGATTCCGGTCAAGGCACTCGAATATCTGAACACTGTCGCGGTCAACGCTCCCGAAAGCGACGATGTCGCACGCGAGGAAGTCCATGCTTATGGGTGGGGAATCGGACATCCAAACCACTCAGTCGTCGACCAGCTCCACGCCCGTACGACGGAGGACATCTTCTCCGTCAGCCCAACAGTCGAACACGCCTTCTACGCTGACCAGTACGCTGCCGTCGACCTGCTCGAACAGCTGGTACGAGACGAATCGATCAATGGGACGCTCCCTCGCGTCACCCGTGACGATATGCCATATCGTCGCTACCTGCTCGACTGCGTCTACGGACTGAAAACAGACAGCCACTGGCCGGGGATGCCACGGTACTACGACTGGTACGATGAGTTGGATTACGCCTTCGAACTCGACGAGACAGTCGAACAGCGTATCCGAGACCTCGTCGAAGAGATGGGCTTCGATGCCGATCTCTCGAATGACTGGACGTTCCGCGATCTCGGTATTTGAGGGAATTAACAGTACGCTTTCCCCGCCGCCCGACATACTGGCTGGTAATGCCGTTCAGCGTCACGTAGCACGTGTTCTTCAAGCAATAAGAACTCCTGGCTCTGATAGGATGAAAGCCTGCTAAGTCCTCAGAGTGCGTAAATAGGTACTGGGGTGGTCAAAGGCCGATGATTCAACAGCGTTTCAGAACGCGTGGCTCTGATTGGCCTACGTGCCAAGGAAGCACCATCATGGGAGGTCGAATAGGTGTTGCTCCATTTACGCACACACCACCCATCAGCGCAGCAGCAGCTCGTACCGATCTGCTAGGTGCTTGACCGCATGGAGGAATTTGATCCACAAGAAGTGGCTCTGTTGAAATCCTCAACAAATGATATATTCTGGCCCGGTTGCGGTCAACACAGGGAGTTAACCTACCTAAAGCCGACCGATTTTCTCGGGTGTAAGTATTTGTCGGAGCACTATGGATTATTCATATGGCGATGTCCTCCAAGACCCTCAATGTGGGATTGCGTGATGTCGGTTTCTCCCTCCTGTGTATCGTGTCGGTCGCCGCGATACTGCCCGTACAATTCGTCTCACTGATCGTCTTCGATACCATCGGACTCGACCAATTCATTCCCAGTACAGTGATTTATACGGTGGTGCCTGCTGTAGTGGTGACTGCTATTCCGGCAATCGTGGCCGCTCGTCAAAACAACCGTCGGGGTTCGCAGGTGATTACGGCGGTAGTGTTCATCGCCGCGATCCTCGCCTCTATCCTCGTGTGGAGCGGGTTCTTCGTCATCGGATAGCGACGAAACACACGCAGCTCTCACCAACCGGCTGTTTCAGCCTATCGTATCTCTGAAGAATGTGGGTTCAACAGAGCCGGATATGTGGCTCTGTTGAAATCCTTTTCTTCAGATATGTTCTCGTCTGAGATAGCCGGTTACTGAATAGTGTTTCTTGATCTTGTGCGGGAGTAGGTGTAGTACGTCGCTCAGTGTGATGGCGTGGGGATTTATAAGTCAGATCACCGTGTTGCTGTCGGCTGTTTATAAGCGGTCGACGCTGCTGCGGTGAGGGCCTTCAAATCCCCAGTCGCGAGGCGGGCGCACGCTCGCTGCGCTCCTCACTCGGTCGCTACCGCTCCCTCGTTGCGGTGCTTACGTCGCCTGCGCCCGCCTCGCGACTGCCCCTTTGAGTCCCGCCCCGCACAGCACCGCACAGCACCGCACAGCACCTCACGCCTCCCCAGCCTCGCCGCTCACGCCCTTGCGGGCGTTCGCGGCGTCCCTCGCGGGCTGGCTCGCGGCCTCCGCTTCGCTCCGGCCGCTCGCAGGCGCGCCACCGCACCGCCTGCCATTTATAATCGACCGTCGGCGCCGCTAGCGACTATTTAAATACCGAATCGCTACTACCGATCTGCGATACTCACTTCCGCAATCGCTCGTCGCTACGTCTGTACTGAGCGATTCATGAGTCCCCTGTACTGAGCGATTGAGGATGAAAAACTATCAACTTCAGAGGGTTTCAACCTACACGTCAAAACGGCGCCACCGACGTACCGACGTTCATCACCGAGAGCCGAACTGTCGCAGAATCCTTTCCAGTTGAAGAGCACCAACAGCTGTTCAGCGCCGAGTACCACGACTTGACAGCGTGAAAGACAGTTGCTGAACCCTTTCTACGAGTAACCTGGCTCTGGAGCTCGCCATGCAACCACGATTCCACAGATAGCGACGACTCCAGCGAGTAGAAATGCCGTATCGAACCCCGCTCGGTCGACAACAACGCCGCCTACAATCGGGGCAAGGAACGCCCCCGCTAACCCGACACTCGTCTGGAACGCGACGGCTGTCGCAGCGACTCTTGAATCGACGACTTCCCGGACATACGTGAAAGACAGCCCCAGCGTAAGCTGAACCGCGAACCCGGTGAGCAGCAGGAGCGCAACGAGTAATGGAAGTGACCGAAACTGAGTGAACACCAATACGAGCGGAGCAGCAGCTGCGAAGGACCCGAAAACGATGGGTTGGCGGCGACCACCGAAGACGCGGTCAGACAGGAGGCCACTACTGATTCTAGAGACGACCCCGATTGCGGGGAACACTGCCACCAGGAGTCCACTCACAGCGAGTGACAGGCCAAGCTCGGTCGTGAGATACGACGCGCCCCAGCTATTCACGAACAAGTACAGCGAATAGCCGAGAAACCCGAGCAATCCGACAGACCAGACCTCCCGGTTCCGAAGAACTGCACCAAACTCCTGAACCGAGGGGGCATCTCCCTGACTCGTCCCGATCCCTCGACTTGCTGGCCAGAATACGATGAGACCCATGACTGTGAGCCCCGTGAACGCAATAAAGATTGTAGGCCACCCGAATCGATGCGCAATGAGTGGCCCGGTTCCTTGACCGAGCGCGAATCCGATCGGGCCACTTGCGGTGAAAATGCCGACAGCGGTTGCTCGATTCCCGCTAGTCGCTGCTCGACTCACGATATCGATGCCAGCGTTCCACACGACGACGTAGGCGACCCCCCCAAGCGCTCGCGACGCAATCACTGATCGGTAGTTCCCTTGCCGTCCAGCGATCCATCCCCACGTTCCGGCGACAAGTAGTGTGAGAACGGCGAGTGCCATCACGTTTCTAGAGTCTGTCCGGTCAAGCACCGCACCAACTGGAAGGCTTGCAATCACTGCAGTACCGAACATGACTCCAACGAGGAAGCCTGCGATTGTTGGCCCGATACCCAGCGAGTCACGAATAAGCGGGGAGACGCTCGCGGGCACAATCTCGTAGGCTGCCAACCCTGTCGAGATGAGGCTCGCGCCGGCGACGATACCCCACGTTGACTGATGTTTCTGGTGTGGATCGCTATTAGTGGGTTCTTGATGCTGGGGGGTCGGTTGGGTAGTCATTACTCGAGAATGTGGACGGACGGTGAACCACGGAAATCGGGTATCGACAGGTGCCTGTAACGAATTCTGACGATAGTGTATCCATGTTATGTATCTCTCCGCATACCTTTAAGGGTTAGATGGTAAATCCTTTTATTCTCTTACTGTTAGATGGTTAACCACCAATGTACATTCATTCTGGCCTAGGCCAGCAGCAGAATTGGGGACGAATTCGAACCGGGCTCGAGGGAAGCGTTCCCTGTATTCAACTGATCGAATAATGGTCGCTTCTCAATTAGTCCTCAATTCGTCGACGGTACTACTCGTCGGAACAAATAACTGGCTCACGCAATTCGCTGTTACGCTTGAGACACGGACTGACGCGACTGTACATACAGTTGGAACCAAGGCGGAAGCGAGTGATATAGTCCGAAATCGGACCATTGACTGTCTCATCACCGGAGACACGCTCGAAGGGGCAACAGGGCTGGAACTCCTCAAGGAGATCCGCACCGAAACCACGACGCTCCCGGTCGTACTTTGTACCGCCGCTGGGAGCGAAGCTATTGCCAGCGACGCTATCAAGGCTGGTGTCACGGATTACATCGTGCTCACGGAGCCGGTAGAAGAGATGACCGACGAACTCATCGAACGAACCGAGCGTGCCGTCCGATCCGCACGGCGGACAGCCACGCGATGGGACCGGGCCAGACAGTTCGACGCCATATTCAACGATTCGCGGACCGCGACGTGGGTGCTCGATCCTGCTGGCTCACTTGCGCGTGTGAACAAGACAGCACGGGAAATGAGCGATGTGGATGTTGAAACGATCGTCGGTGAACCGTTCTGGACGCTTCCGTGGTGGGCAAAGACCGGTACGAAGAGCACGGACGTACAACAAATCGTGGAGAACGCGTTCGATGGGAGATTCGGCAACGCGGTCGTCACACAGCCGCCACACGTCGAGGATCCACGCGTCATCGATCTCTCCGTGCGTCCAGTCGAGAACGAGCGTGGAGATCTCGTTTCAATCGTCGTTGAGGGCGTAGACATCACCGAGCGCGTCGATCTCGAACGCGACCTCCGACAATCAGAGGAGCTCCACCGCGTCACGCTCAACAACATGACCGATACCGTCCTCATCACGAACGAGGCCGGCGAGTACACCTATGTTTGTCCCAACGTCCACTTCATCTTCGGCTACACGGCCGACGAGATTCACGAGCAAGGGACGATCGACAACCTCCTCGGTACGGACCTCTTCGACTGTGAGGAGCTCACAGAAGACGGCGTGCTTAAGAACATCGAGACGACCGCGACGGACAAAGCGGGTCGTGAGCACACGCTTCTGATCAACGTTCGCGAGGTCTCGATTCAAGACGGGACGCTTCTCTTCAGCTGTCGGGATATCACGAAACGTAAGCAACGCGAGGAGGCGCTTGCGACCCTCCAAGAGACCGCCCGTGATTTTCTGTACGCCGAAACGCATCAGGAAATCGCCCAGCATGTCGTCGACGACACACCTGTCGTCCTCGATCTGGATGCAAGTGCGTTCTATCTCTTTGATGCTGATGCCAACGAGCTTCGACCCACAGCGCACTCGGCGACGATGAAAGAACTCAACGGTCCGCTCCCCACCGTACACGCCGACGGCGAAACACTTCCGGGTTACAGTTTCGTCGAGGACGAAGCGCTGTTTTTTGACGATGTTCATGAGGCAGACCGGCTCGAAAACCGGGTGACTGACCTCCGCAGTACAGCCTACATTCCACTCGGTAACCACGGCGTGTTCGTCGCTGGCTCGGACCGAGTCGGCGTCTTCGACGACGTAACCCGGGAACTGGCTGATCTTCTCGCTGCAACCGCCGAGGCAGCCCTTGACCGCGTCACACGCGAGTCCCGACTTCGAAAGCAAGATCGCACACTACAGGAACAAAACGAACAGCTGACCGAGCTGAATCGGATCAACGAGACAATCCGGGAGATCGATCAAGCTCTCGTGCAAGCGGAAACACGGGAGGAAATCGACCATACTGTCTGTGAGCTGTTGACCGGCGAGAACCGATTCCAATTCGCCTGGATCGGGACGATTGACCGGATAACTGACTCCGTCGAACCACGGGCTTGGGCAGGCAGCGAACAGGGATATCTGGATAGCCAAGCATTCGCTATCGACGCATCAGCTGGGGAGCCAGCCGGGCAAACCGCGGCCACTGGCGACGTGACGATAGTGACGAACGTCGCCGCTGGTCTCCGCGACGAGCCGTGGCGGAAGGCCGCACTGGCTCGTGACTACCTCTCTGTATTGAGCATCCCTCTCGTGTACAACGACCTTACGCACGGCGTGTTGACTGTCTACGCACCGACCCAGGACGCGTTCGACGACACGACGAAGGCTGTCCTCGCTGAACTCGGCGAAACTATCGCGTCTGCGCTCAGTGCTATTGAACGAAAGAATGCACTGCTCACGACATCGGTGACGCGGGTCGAATTCGGCATCGATGATCCTGCGTTTATCCTTTCACGGCTCGCTCGAGACGCAGCGTGTACACTCTCGTATCGAGGTGGAGTCCAACAATCCACAGAGGGAAGTTACGTGTTTGTGACTGTCGACGACGGAGCAGTAACTGACGTTGTAGACGCCGCCTCGCAGTTGGTCGGGATTGACGACGTACAACAGATTAGTACGGATGGTGAGGGGAGTGTGCTCCGGTTGCGGCTTACCCAACCGTTTCTCGCTCTCGAGCTGGCCGATCATGGTGCTGTCTTCCACGAGGCAACCGCCGACCCGACATCCACAAGCCTCGTCATCGATATTCCGGACAGTATCGATGTCCGGACCATCACCCAACTCGTCCGAGAGACGTTCTCCACCGTCGAACTCCGTTCGAAGCAGACGCTGGATCAGTCCATGGAACGCGACTTGTACTCGAAGTTCCTCGAGAAACTGACCTCACGGCAACTCGAGGTGATCCAGACGGCATACTACAGCGGGTTCTTCGAGTCACCACGCGAGAACACAGGCGAAGATGTTGCGGAGACACTCGGAATCTCCCCTCCAGCATTTTATAAACACTCTCGGACTGTCCAGCGCAAACTGTTCGAAACGCTCTTCGAGGAGCACAATATCTCAATTTCGGGAATCGAAGAGTTCAATAACTAACTCCAAATTTCAGAGGGTGTTTGGTGGTTAACAGCTGAATATTCCCTTATACACTTATTACACGTACATAGAGTGCCCTATATTACCGGCTGGCACTCGTGAACCCACTATGATAGATGTCGACCCTGAATCAGACGAAAAAACCCCGTACGAGTGCTTCGAGTGTGGCAGCATCATCATCGCAGAAGACAGCCCAGGCCAATGTCCCGACTGTGGCGGCCCGATGCGAAACCGGCGAATGTCACTTGAATAATTATGGCATCAAAATCTGAGAGCACCCACAACGGATCGGACGACGAGGCGGCAGAACCAATCGAGCCTGAGTCGGCACTCGAGACCGCCCGCCGTCAGTTGGATCATGCTGCCAGTCACTTGGATATCGACCCCAGTATCGTCGAACGGCTCAGATATCCGAAGAAAGTCCACGAAGTAACAGTCCCAGTCGAACGCGATGACGGTACGGTCGATGTGTTCACCGGCTACCGAGCTCAACACGACAGTGTCAGAGGCCCGTTTAAAGGAGGGCTCCGGTATCACCCCGAGGTGAGTAGAGACGAGTGTGTCGGACTCGGCATGTGGATGACCTGGAAGTGCGCTGTTATGGATCTCCCGTTCGGGGGTGCCAAGGGTGGCGTCGCAGTCAACCCGAAAGAGTTGAGTTCGGGAGAAAAAGAGCGACTCACTCGTCGGTTTGCCCAGGAAATTCGCGATGTTATCGGACCGAATCGCGATATTCCCGCGCCGGATATGGGTACTGATCCACAGACGATGGCGTGGCTGATGGACGCGTACTCGATGCAGGAAGGTGAAACGATACCGGGAGTCGTCACCGGGAAGCCACCAGTCATCGGGGGGAGTGAAGGTCGTGAGGAAGCGCCTGGACGGAGTGTCGCGATCATCACCAAGCAGGCCTGCGAATATTATGGGAGCGATCTCGAGGGAACAACGGTCGCAATCCAGGGCTACGGGAGTGTCGGTGCGAACGCCGCCCGGCTGCTTGATGAGTGGGGAGCAATGGTCGTCGCAATCAGTGACGTGAACGGCGCAATGTACGACCCAGACGGGATCGAGACGGCGACCGTCCCGTCACACGACGAGGAGCCTGAAGCCGTCACGAAATACGCAGACGACGTGATCTCAAACGATGAGTTGCTCACACTCGATGTTGACGTACTCATCCCTGCCGCTCTCGGAAACGTGATCACCGAAGCAAATGCGAGTGCGATCGCCGCTGACCTCGTCGTTGAAGGCGCAAACGGTCCCACCACTTCGACGGCGAGTGCGATTCTCGCAGAGCGAGACATTGCAGTTATCCCCGATATTCTCGCTAATGCTGGCGGAGTCACGGTGAGCTACTTCGAGTGGCTCCAGGATATCAATCGCCGATCGTGGTCGCTCGAACGGGTGAACGACGAACTCGAAACGGAGATGCAAGCCGCTTGGCAGGCAGTCACAGACGAATACGAGCACCGCGATGTCACGTGGCGTGATGCAGCCTATATTGTTGCGCTCTCACGGATCGCTGAATCCCACGAGGTACGGGGGCTCTGGCCGTAGGGAGATGGACTATCGCCCACTCAGACGGATCCGACAGCCAACTACCCCGTTTGAACGGGGACTGTTTGGACTGTATCAACTCGTTAGCCCCGGGACTATCCTCATCACTATCTGCTTTATCGGATACGTCGTCATCGGCTTCAGTTTATCTTACGTCGGAATCTATGAACCAACGTACTCCGTTATGGGTTTCACTGATCCATTTTTCACGAGTTTGTCATTTCTAACAGGGCTCTTCATCAGTACGATGTCGGGGACGCTTGTGGCGCTCACGCTCTTGCTTAGTCCCAACGATTCGAAGGCTGATCTCGTTGTCGTGGTGAGTTTCATCGCTCTTGGATTTGGGGCCGCTACCATGCGAGTCACATTCGGAGCCGTCCAAGCATATTTCACTGAGATAGTAAGTAATCTTCTATAAAAACAATAAATAGTTTGAAATACGGAAGAAATTGGTTACTTGAATTGAGGCGCTAAGGCCCCTTCCTCAACGAGCAAGTGGAGCGAGCGAGTAGGGAAGGATTCAGCGCCGCACAAGTATCAAACACGTTAGACGCTCGGCCTACAGGCGCACCACCACCTTATTATATTGTTCTCAAGAACTGCTCAAGTGGATCCAGACACAGGGGCTTGCTACCGATGGCCGGTCGGTTCACTGTACAGGATACTGGTAAGTCCCATCCGTCTCGTGACTGATCACGCAACAAGCCGGCTGCGTGGTTCATGTTCGGGTGTATCATCTCTACTCGCTGAAAGCACCCGCCACGAGCAGTGGGAAGACGAGCGTCGCCTCTGCTTCGACCTGCGTATAATTTGTCCGGTCATCATCTTTGATCTTCCCCCACGATACTGCCTCGTTCGGGGGTGCGCCAGAGAGTGACCCATCCCCTTCCATACCGGTCGAGATATAGACGACGTAATCGGCCCCACCGCGGAACAAGTTCGTCATAATCGCGTGGTGTTTCGGCACGCCACCTCCAACTGCGATCAGACCCGTCGTATCGGCGAGCATTCCGTCCTCAATGAGCGAGTCGTAATCGTCGAGAATCTCGATTCCGACCTCCGAATCGTACCCCTGTCGGTAATAGTAGAGAAAATTCCCAACCTCGGAATCCGTCAGTGCCGGACAGTAGACGGGAACATCATTGTCCGCTGCTTGTTTCAGAACCGAATCCTGATCGTCGAGTGTCTCCCCTAACTCTCGGGCAAACGATGTCGGCGTCCGAACCTTTTCCTCAGCGAAGAACTCCTCGAAGAAGTCGTATAGGTACTCCTCCAACCAAACGTAACGGTTGGAAGGGACGAACAGATTCCCAAGACGGTTGATTCCCTGTTCCCGGAGAACTGCTTCATCCGCATCCCACTCTCCCATTTTGAACGGCTTCGCCGTTTTGATAACATCCTCCGCCAGCGATCCCGCGGTCGTGATAAGCACGTCGACGTACCCTTCACGAACGAGGTAGGCGACGACTTCACGCAATCCCGACGAAATGATATTCGACGTGCATGTGAGATAGATCGTGGCATCGGCGTCTTGCATTTGCTCGGCGATGTCGATGGCCTCTGCGAGTTGCGTCGCCTGAAAGCCCGTCGTTGCATACGCTTCCAGCATCTCCTGAAAATCGAATTCGCCACGGAAGTCGTAGCCCTGCACGTCTGGCGTGGTCAACTCTTCAGCACTTCCCGGAACAACGTGGTCGTGAGACTCCTCGTCCATACCGGCAATTAGCAGGATGCCGGTTTGAATCGTTCGAGACGGGTCGCCGATTCTCGATACACACAAGTCCAGCATCAGCTAACTGTTCAATATGTCCCAGCCGACGGTGGCTGTTCTCCGACCCGACGACAGCCGTATCGTTGAGGCGGTCGAGTATCTCCAGTCACTCGATGTATCCCCGATTCCAGACCCAATGCTGGCAATCACACCGACCGGTCAGGTTCCCCCAACATGCGGACTACTGTATCTTCACAAGCGAGACCGGTGTCGATCTAGCTGCGACAGCGGGATGGAAACAACGAGGCACCACTGTTTGTGCTGTCGGAGATCAGACTGCAACCGCATTATGCAATCGGGGCTATTCAGTCGATATCGTTCCATCGACGTTCACATCCACAGGACTCGTCGACGAGTTATCTACTGAAGTCGAGGGCCAAACCGTTGAACTTGCTCGGAGTGCACACGGCAGCGAAGTACTTGTTGAAGGACTGGAAGCAGCTGGTGGAATTGTCAGCGAAACAGCCTTATATCGCCTGAAACGACCGGAGACTGCGGGACAGTCGGTTTCACTTGCGGTAGACGGTAAGCTGGACGGTATACTGTTCACCTCGCCAAAGACGATAGAGCACTTCGTTCAAATTGCGACTGAACGTGACGCTGTCGCTGCACTCCAACGCGAGCTAGAGGAGACGATTGTTGGAGCGATAGGAGCACAACAAAACGTGCTGTCGACAAGCATGGGATCGCTGTTGATGTTATGCCGGATACAGTGGGGTTCACACAGCTTGCCGAGGTCACCGTACGTCGAATTCTGGATACCCACCAATGAACACATTCCGTCTCCAATCTGTTAGCTGACTTTGAGTGTTCACTGACGTCTCACCGTAAACCACGTTACTCCGATCAAGAAGGCAGCGGCACCAGACACTAACAGGGTTTGACGATAGCCGAACAGTGCTGCAGCCCCGACACTAAGCGGCGGACCGACCGTCGTGCCGAGTCTGAGAACACTTGTCCGAATACTCATAATGCTCCCGCGGAATTCGTCCGGTGCTCGTTCGTTGAGTGCCGTATCCGTAATCGGCTCTGCAAGTCCTTGACCAAGTCCGAATAGAAGGAGTGCACCAGCAACTACGTATATAGAGTCTGCGACGGCGACGCCGACGAGTCCGATCCCGTAACTCACGAATCCGAGCGCGATCGATTGGAAGCTCGTGAGCGACCGAAGCACGCGATCACCTTGCATTGCTGTCGCTCCCATCGTAACCGCGGGTAATCCCACGAGAAGGCCGATACTCGCTGATGAGAGGTGATATTCGTTGGCGAGCAGGAATGGAACGGCGGTGAGTTGCGCGCCGTAGAGGATGACGAAAATACCGAAGATAGCGAGATAGAGCACGACGAAGGGGGTCATCGATGTGGGTCCGGTGAGGAATGCACGGATACTCGAATTCGTATTGTTCTCGTCGCGCTGTGGCTCCTCGAGCAAGGTTATGCCGGGTACAGCGACGAGCAGCGCGAGGAGAAAACACGCGAAGGGAGCCGACCAAGCGACTGTCGCCAGCGCACCGCCGAGTAACGGATAGCCAGCAGCACCCACCGCGAGAATCGCCGCGTTGGTCCCAATTAGCACTCGTCGTTGTTCACCGGAATAGAGGTCGCCGAGGAGCGTGACCGTGAGCATCGCAATCGCACTACTCGCCGCCCCTTGGATGGCTCGCAGGACCAAGATCAGGGTGAAGTCGGAAATGAAGATGATACCGCCCCCACTGAGTCCGAAGACAACAAGCGCCGGGATTAGAATCGGTTTTCGACCGATGCGGTCAGTTAGCAGTCCAATCGGGAGAGTGAGAAAGATCCCGGGGAGCGTGAACGCCGACAGCAAGAGGCTGGCCTGTGCCTCCGAAATGTTCCATGCCTCCTGGACCGCTGGGAGTACAGGGCTGATGAGTGAGACACCCATGACAGCGACGAGCGTACTCGCGAAAATCACGGCTGTTGCTGGCGAGTTCCGGAGTTTCCGTATCCATTCCATTCGCTCTATTACTCTTTCGGTGAGCGCTCCCCGTAAGTCATCCGCTATGGGGGAGTGGTCGCCCTGAATCAGAACCGGAGGACGTTCACGGTGAGCCAATTATGTTCACAAGCCCAAAGACGCAGATTATTACAAACGGTGTAGGTGAAAGCCACGTGGTTTGACATCCAAGCAATTCACCACGGAGTGTGACTACACTGGGCATCGGACGTCCGGGAAGAAATTATCACCATGACTGAGCTCCTTGAGGAGACGTACGTTGCGGCGCTGCAGCGTGATTTCGTAGATGTTTCCCCGGAGGCATGCTCGTAGGTGTGGTTCGACGACCACCCTGCTGGTTTAGAACAACAACCGACGAAAACTACCCCTCAGTTAGCCCTCCGCCGGATCTCCTCGACGAGTTCAAACAGTTGCACGACGGACAGTACCGACTCTCGTGACCGGCTGGATCCGTCACTCACCGCTGCGTCTGGCCACCATCGACGGGAAGCGCGTGCCCAGTGACGAACGAAGCGTCGTCCGAGCAGAGCCACACGATCACGCTCGCCACTTCGGCGGGATCGGCCGGTCGACCCATCGGCACGCCGGCGGTGACTTCATCCTGCTCCTCGGGAGACATCGACTGGAGGGCACGTGTGTTAACGATTGTCGGACAGACTGCATTAACTCTGATACCGTCTGCGGCGAATTCGAGCGTGACCGACCGCGTGAGCCCGACAACGCCGTGTTTGCTCGCGCTGTAGGGCGTCCGACCGGGACTGCCCCGTATCCCGGCGTGTGAGGCAGTGTTGACGATAGCCCCGCCACCGGAGTCCAGAAGAGCCGGTATCTCATGTTTCAGCCCGAGCCACACGCCTTTCTGGGAGATGCTGGTGACGCGGTCCCAATCCTGCTCGGAGATGTCGGTTACTGGCGCGGGATCGGCTCCGGTGGCGACGTTGTTCACTGCGAAATCGAGGCGGCCATACTCTTCAAGCGCACGCTCAATCATCGCCTTGACCTCAGTGGAGTCGCTGACATCAGTGCGGACGAACGTTGCGTTCCCGCCGTCGTTTTCGATGCGGCTGACTGTCTCTCCGCCAGCCTCGTCGTCGATATCCACGACAACGACATCGGCTCCCTCGTCGGCGAATCGCTCCGCAGTCGCTCTGCCGATCCCCGACCCCGCACCCGCTACCAACGCGACACCGTCACTAAAGTTCCGCGAAATGCTGCTGAAAGACACCATTTATAACCTTCGCCGGAGCGTCCGATACCCGTGAAATCCGCCACCGTGTACCGAAATTACAGAGTCGTGAAATCTAGTGAGAACACTGGAAAACCGGTGTGGAGGTGGGGGTCTGGCGATGATCCCAATGTCCTACTATCTGCGTTTCATAGGTACTGGCAATGGCGAATTCGCGGCGGCCCATCGCACCAGCTGAAGAAAATGTCCTCAATCATCTTGAGGCATATCTCGAAGAACTGGGCGATACCAACCCGCTTACGCGTGAGATAGCTATCACATACCTCGAAGATCACGGAATCAAGCCTGCCGACGGACGCGATATAATCAAACAGCTACTCCTGAAGGGGTATCTGTATGAGGTTGGTGACGAAATTCGGATTCCACCACGCTCGTGACGAGTTGGTACGTCTGTTGTCTATCAGACTCTTCTCTCTCTCTTATCGCTAGTTCACGCCTGTACCAAACACAACAGATCTTCCCCAGATGGTTCGTTACTTCCGATATACCAGAAATCGATAGTATTTCATGAATATAACTCGAGACGCGAACGATGTACGATCTCACTGGCTTTCAGCGCGATCTCCTGTATGTTATTGCCGGGCTTGAGGACCCACACGGGCTCGCAATCAAAGACGAACTCGAAGACTACTACGAAAAAGAGATCCATCACGGGCGGCTGTATCCAAATCTCGACACACTTGTCGAGAAGGGGCTGGTCGAAAAAAGTCAGCGTGATCGACGAACTAACGAGTATACCACCACTCGTCGAGGAACTCGAGAGATCGAGGCCCGAGTAGAGTGGGAAAACCAGTACATCGATCACGCAAACTGACACCCCATCCGTCTTTAGTTAATACTATCAGTAATACTCGGTAGCCGTGGTTTTCGCCCAAATACGGCCTAGCCACACCAGCTACGGCAATAGAAGGGCGTTTGTGATGGTTACTTATCGCTCGATCTCGCCAGTACTGGTGTCTCATCTGTATCTTCTCCCGCCTCTAATACTGACAAGCATACTTTTGAGAATTGTATCACTCTCAAGCTTAACTAAAGACGAATGGTCTGGCACCTATACGTACGTCTGTACACCGCATGAGGTGGTCGGCATGAAGGGTGCCATTCACGTAGAGTTATCTTCTCTCCGCCCTGATGACGAGGTCTTAGCCTTACTATTTCCAGCCGGCGAAAACGCTACGAGACCATCGGGTGACCGCTCTCTTCTACCCGAGATAGCGTCCGTCACACGGACTCCCGAGCCGGTTCCTCCGTCGGATCGATGCTGAAAAACACCCGTCCGAGTGCCCGTGCCATTCCGACAAGCGTCAGCGCCCACACCACCAGCGCAAACCAACTCCAGTACACAGGCACGACGGAAAGCAGTCCGAAGGTTCCAATCCCGGCGAGATTCAGCGTACACGCCGTGTACATCCCCATCGGGAACACCCGCCCCCACGCAGTCGGCGAGTACGTGTGAACCCCCCTACCGAATCCGAGCCGCAACCACGGGGCCACAATCACCCAAATTGGCGGTCGGCCGTCGACCCCATCGGTGAGGAACTTCCAGACGTCAATCGCGAGCAGCAGGGGGATCCACCAAGAGGCGATCGCCCACGCGAGGAACGTTACGCCGACTATCACTGGTGCATACGGTTCCCAGCCTTGAAACGCCACCAGCCCCGGGCCGAGCGTCGTCCCCGCGAGCGTCGTGATCGCCGCCGCGCCCATCGTGATCCAATACGGGCCGGTCCAATCGTCCGGGCGGATGGGGCCATCGAGGAGTCGATAGCTGACGACAGTAACGACGACGAAGTAGAGGACATACCCAGAGCCGAAGTAGCTCATGCTCAACAGGACGACTACGTTTCCGTACCCTGCCAGCGGTTCAGCAAGCAACCCGCCGAGGACTGCGAGCGACTGCATGCAGACGATCACGAGCAAGAAGGCGCCGTCGATCCGCTCGCTCACACCCGCCTTTCCCGTGCCGATGATCTCGGTTACAAACAGGTAGTACAGCAGCAGTGGCGTGGCGACGACGGTCACGCCCCACATCGCGGCCGCCACCGCGACAATATCGAAGAACAGCAGAAACTGAACCCCGATGGTATTCGTGGCAACAATGAAGGTCAGCGTGCCCCAGTGTCGGTCTCGGTTCCGTAGATCGGCGAGCGTGCGTTTGGGAAAGGCCGCAGCTCGAACTGCGAACAGCGCAAGCAACAACGCGTAACAGGCGACGTTGAACACCGCTAGCGGCCGCGCGATAATTGTGATACCCAGCTCGAAGAAGGAAATTGAGACGATCCCAGTCGACATGACGAATCCGAAGTATGCCGGGTCGAGTATCTTGAGAGCGCTACCGAGAGAGGCAGCGAGTGTCTCCCTGTTAACAGAGGTAGACCGGTCGTCGATTCCGGATGAATTGGTCATTTCAGTCGCTCAAAGTGGGGGTCGATCCCACCGTATTGTCGGATTTTGGCCGGGCGGATGGTAAATGGGTACCGTTACGAGATCACACCTAACCACATCCCGGAAGACATTCACCGAACATGTTCTTTCGGAGCAGTCTTATTCTTGAGATATTAAGTGACAGTAGTGGCGAAAACGCAAACAATCTACGCAAGGATCGGCGGAAATGAAGCTGTCGAATCTGTCGTGGCCGATTTTTATGATCGTGTCTTCTCAGATTCACTTCTTCAGCCGTATTTCGAAGATATCGACCGTGATGCGCTGTACGCTCACCAAGTACAATTCATAAGTGCCGTAGCAGGCGGCCCGGTATCATACGACGGCGCCGATATGCAGGCTGCTCACGAGGGAATGGGAATCACCGGGGAAGCCTTCGGTCGCGTTGCGACATACCTCGCCGAAGCGCTCAGAGAGAACGGTGTCACCGAGGACGACGTCGACGCGATCCTCGATGAAGTCGGTGCGCTCAAGCCGGATGTCGTGGCCCAGTAAACGCATGTAAGTCGAGAGGTCTTTCTGAGGAGCTTTTTTCACAACTCACTGCTGGACGCGATACACGTAGCCGCCACAACCGCACTGATCGACGACGCTGGTCTCTGCGTCCGGGTAGTGGTCGTGGATCGGCGCCTCAAGGTACTCCTCGGGAGTGCCGTGGTTCGGATGCGTGACGAGGTTGACGTGGTAGTCAGGTTCCGTCTGATTGATCGCCGCAAGGGCGTGCTCGATTAGCGTCTCTCGATCGTCAGCGTACCGTTCCTGTTCGAGGTTTGCGGACCACGACGCATCATGCTCCTCATCGAGAAATGAGGGTGCCAACTCGTTGGTTTCGGAGGCAGCCGTGGTACGTTCGCGGTCTGATTGCTGGTTCCGTGTGGACATGAGAATATGTATGAGACGGACACGCCTCCATGTCTGTGCGAACATGTTCGCTACGTTCCGCTTTGCGGAGAGCCAGGTCGGGGGTCACGGGTGCAATCCCGACGACCTCCCATTCGTCACGAATCGTTGAGACCGACGCTCTACGTATCGGTGTCTGTGCCGGGATCGAATTCGAGCGGATTTCGAGGGAGATCGTCGACGAACTCCCGGACGATCGTTCGTTCCACGCGTTGGAGTGTCTCGCTGCACGTGGATTTCGCGATCCCGACGTGTTCGGCGACCTCTGTCAACGTACAGGTGCGTGGCACGTCGTAGTAACCGCGTTCGACCGCCTCGAACAACAGCTCTCGCTGCCGCTCGGTGAGCGATTCAGCCGGGTTCAGCCGCTGTTGAACGTACTCGACATCGAACTCCGCACCGACGCCTCGAAGCATCTTCCCGAAGTCGGCGATGCGCTCGTGGGCGCCGGTGACGTCGATTCGGGCCACTCCGTTCTCGATCTCAACGGGCATCTCGATCGGGATGCCGGCCTGCCGTGCAGCCGCCATCAACAGCGGTGCATGTGCCTCGACTTGGACGGTGGCAACCCCGTCACTCAACGCCATTACCGAGACTTCCTCGATCGTGTCGTGGACCGTTATCGCGTCCAGAATTTCATCAATATCGTCAGCGGTGATCTTCACGAGCGCGAACCCCGCACCGTCTCCGGGGGTCGCACTGAGTACCTGAATCCGTGCTTCCGGGAAGTCCCGAGAGACCTCACCGACCCACGGTCCGTCTGGGAGATCAACGTTGAGTCGAGCCTGTGCCATATTCACCATTCGCTGTCACCGGGGAAATGGATTCGTCTTCGTACCCCGATCTCAGTGGATATCGGTTCGTCAGATCGGAGGCGAACGGAGACTCTCACGTGGATTTGGAGATGAGTGCCGCTTCGTATCCCACGGAGTGAGAGTCATCCTATCCCTTTTCGGTCTTTCTGCGAGAATATGAGAACACACCGGAATATCGATTACCATGACAAATACAAAATCAGATATAGCAGTCACATTCAATCCACAAGAATGGGTCGACGGACCGTACCACCTAGACGATGGGGCAGACAAACAACTGACTCCCGCCAAAAATCGGGAACCAGTAACGTTCGAAATACCCTGGGAGGACGGAACTGACGAGGAGGGAACTGTGTTCCCGGACGAATCGTACGAGGCGAATCAGTTACAATCGCACCCTGCTGCTCCGGAGTGGGTCCGAAATTGGGATGGGCCATACTACGTTCGGACAAAATCGGTTGCCGACGAGTAACGGGCAATTGACAGAACAGATCAAGTACCTCGAGAATAGCAGAAGTGAACCATGGCCGCTGAAATCTCACGCTGGTCGCGTCGATACGTTCTCATCGGGGTGATCGCACTCTGTTGTTGGCAGGTTGCCACTGTTGCTGGCCTCCCGCGACGCACGACGGTGGCGTTGGGCGTGTTCGGGTTCGTGTTCCACGTCATCTTCGGCAAATCCTACGCCCTCGTGCCGGCGTACTTCGACGCTGATCTCGTCTTCGAACACGCCCCGATGGTCCAGTTTCCCTTCATCGTTATGGGGACTGCGTGTTTCGCGCTCGACCCGCTTCTCGTTCGTCGCTTCCGTGTCGACCTCGGCGTTCTCGGCGGTGTGCTCTGGGCGGTCGGCGTCGCCGTGTTCGTCGGATCAATCGTACTGACGATCGCCGGACCACTCCGACGCGGGACGACTGGAACCGGGGATCACAACGCCGACCGACGGCCGCTCGACCGATTCGCGAATCGCTTCGTCCCGATCGTTCTCCTGTATCTCCTCGCCGGTAGCTACGAGAACGTCGCCGGACAGGCCAGCGAACTCCCGCCGCTGATCGGCGTCCAGGCTGCCGCAACGCATCTCTTGGCCGCCGGGGCTGCGACGTTGCTCGTGGTCACGCTCGGCTTTCGACTGCTTCCGCGGTTCCTCGGCGCACATCCGACCCGATCGTCGGCCGCCCTTGTCCTACCCGTTGCCGCGACTGCCCCCGGGATCATCGCCGGCGGGTTCGTCGACGAACGATTGCTCCCACTCGGTGCCGCTCTGATGGTGATCGCGATGGTCGGCTTCGCGCTCGTCGTCTTCGGAATGTGGTTCCAGTCCGACAAACGCCGAATCGGATTGTACGCCCTTCTCCCAAGCGCGACGTTCGGCGTCATCGGCGTCCTTTTCGGCGGTCTCTTCGCAGTCGGCGGAACGTCTCCGGCGTTGATCGAGACCCACCTCCGAGTCAACCTGCTCGGCTTTCTCGGCCTGATGATCGTCGGAACATCGTTTCAGTTCTATCCGCCGCGGCTGGGCGCGTTTCCCGGGTCGTCGAACCGTTCCGCGAGCGTAGCGATCGCTGCGCTCGCTTGCGGACTCGGGATTGAGATCCTCGGTGCCGCTGTGATCGCCGTCTTCAATTCCTCGACGGCGTCTCTTTCGACACAAGCGATCACTCTCGGCCGTTGGCTCACGCTCTTTGGTGCGTTCGGGTACGCGTACCTCATCGCGAGTGTGTTCAGGGCACGATCGACATGATCTTCTCGGTCAACTCGGCCGTATCAAATCGTCTTATCTAAACGGGGTACTTCTAGTGAACTACCCCACCCTACTCGCTCACGGCTGACGCCGTTCGCTCCTTGAGGGTGGGGCTTCCTGTTTCAACGACGCACTTTGCAGATACCGAGGTATCCACAGGGAGCGCAGTCTCCACAGGCGTTGATTCGGAGCGTCCCGCTCCTAACCGCTTCCTGATACCGCGAGAAAGAATGTTCCACGCCGCGTTCGCGTCCCTATCCGCTTCAAACCCACACGCCGGGCACGAGTGTTCCCGGATCCACAACGGCTTCTCGGTTGAAACGCCGCAGGACGCGCACTCTTTCGTCGTCCCTCTCGGGTTCACAGCGACGAAGTGTGTCCCTTCGCGTTTACACTTGTACTCCAGCATCCGCAGGAACGTCCCCCACGCTGCACCTGCGCGGTTCCGAGAGTTGCCCGGTAGCTCGACCAACCCCTTTGCGTCCAAATCCTCTACGGCCACGAGGTCGTATTCGCGGGCATAGTAGTTCGAGAGTTTGTGAAGAAAGTCGCGGCGCTTGTTCTTCAACTCGGCGTAGCGTTCGGCCACAACTCGGCGCTGTTTCTCCCAATTCGCAGACCGGTGCTGTTTCCGCGAGAGGTTGCGTTGGGCGCGTTCCAACCGCTCCCGCTCGGCGGACAGGTCGAGAGATTCGACGGCGGTTCCGTCCGTGTCGTGGGCGTACTTGAGAATCCCCACGTCGATGCCAACGCACTTCTCGGGATTCTCCGGCTTCTCCGGTGGGTTGTTTGGGGTTTCGACACCGAGGATGGCGTACCACTTACCGGTCGGTTCGCGTTTGACGGTGACGGTCTTGATTTCGGCGTCGTCGGGGAGGTCGCGGTGGAAGGTGATGGGGATTTCTCCGAGCTTCGAGAGCCACAGTCGGGTCCGACCGCTCGTGTTCTTGAGCTTGAAGCCGGATTGACTGTAGGTGAAACTGCGGTACTCACCCGGTACTTTCCACTTGAGCGTCCCAACGCGGTAGCCGTTCTCTTTCCGGCCCTGGAGTGTCGAGAGGTTGTCGTACAACCGCTGAACGACCTTCTGTAGCACCTTCGAGTGAACGGTTTTTAGGTCGCTCCACCACTTCTTGAGACTCGGCAGGAGTTTCTGTTCAGAGTACGACGAGGTGTCGTCGTTCCGATTCAGGCGGTGGAGGAAGTGGTTGTAGACCTGTCTACAGGTATCGACAGTCCACGCTAACTGTTCTTCGAGGGCGTCGGACGGTCGAAGTCGATACCTGTAGTTGTAGTTCATCGGGTGGTGCTACTCGTCGGGGTCGGTAGTTCTGACGACTTTCACGTCCGCGCCACGCCATCGTTTCGGGACAAGGACGTGAGCGCCGTTGCCGGTGGCTTTGGCCGTCCCGTCGATGACTTCGTGGCCTTCGATTTCGTGTTTATCCATCGCCTGTGTTTACACTTAATTTCAACATAAATGTGGCGGTGGCCCTGTGGTCCGAGCGTCGAACGTGTCTGAGAATCGTGCGGCGCTGTATCCCCTCCCTACTCGCTCCCTCCGGTCGCTCGTTGAGGAAGGGGCCTTAGCGGCTCAATTCAGGTAAACTAGGATCAAACGGAGGTACGTCACGTTTGTCCATTCACGTCACTGGTGGAAACGGTTTCGAGAAGAGTCTCGCAGCCACGCAAATTCTCCTGATTGACGACATTAACCGATGTATCCCAACCGCGGTAGTCTACTCAAATCTGGAGGCGCTCTATTTCATCCGACCCACATGTGGGACACTCATCTGCCCCCGATGAAAGATTCTCACCGCACTGGCGGCTCTCCACGACTACCTCAGTCTTGTCACCGAGTAGTAGCCGTGTAAGTACTGTGCGGACACTCATGGGATCCAGAGTTCTGGTGGTTGTGAGTTAATCCTACTGGTGATCTGTATTCCCTAGAAATTCGGTGCGTTCGACCCGAGTAGCCGCCAAAGGCTTACGTTCAAGGCCGATTGACAATTGTTTGGAAGGAATACTGTCACACGCCTCTTCCATCCCTTTCCATGACCGCTGACGAATCATCTCTCGGTCATTGCCCGGAATGTGGTGAGGACATCTCGGAGGCGTGGATTCTTGTTGAATATGAGAAGGACGACGGCACCAAGGGCGTGTGGGCCGAGTGTCCAGTGTGTGAAGATGTTGTAGCACCGGAGTAGTCGCAGACAGCGGAATAAAGTGTTCTTCGTCGCGCCTCTAGTATAAGTTCGAAAAGTGGAGATTTCAGCGGAAGTTAGGTGTCTCTGCTCGGGGAAAGTTCCATAGCATCACGGATCAGATGTAGTTGAGATACTGGAGCAAGCGTTCTGCCTTGGCGATCTAGAGGCAGACGCGACGCATTTTCCCTCTGAGACCAAGGTTGCAGTCTTCAGCGACCGGTAGTTCCTTACCATAGTGCGTCTGAAGACCGAGGTTTCACCAGAGGTAGTCTTCCGTGTACAGAGGCAGTACCACTCTCCTCTGGCTACTCGTCTGACCGAGACGCCAAGACGATTAGTGCAGTGCTATCCTCGACGGCATGGGGAGCGATCTCTTGGTCCCCGTCGAAGCAAGCCACGTCGCCTGCCGACAGCTCATGTGTCTCGCCGTCGAGTTCCAACTCGATCGCCCCCTCGATGAGATGGAACACGATTTTGCGGTCGGGATGCGAGTGAGGAGCGACTTCGCCGCCCGCGTCGAGAGTGAGTCTGATCGTCTTCGGTTCAGCGTCGGGGAAGACGTTGGCGTGGGGCTGTCCGTCCAGTTCGTTGAGGGTGTGTATCGTCGTCATGTATC
Organism: Halorubrum pallidum; assembly: GCF_055380345.1. Taxonomy (NCBI): domain Archaea; kingdom Methanobacteriati; phylum Methanobacteriota; class Halobacteria; order Halobacteriales; family Haloferacaceae; genus Halorubrum; species Halorubrum pallidum. Next base: position 282,545 of record NZ_AP043944.1, read on the forward strand.
GGTCGGATCGAATTCGTCGGTTCGGAGTCCTCGGCGGACCGGTTCGTGTTCGGCGTCGGTCGGCGGTGGAGCGGTGACGAGCAGCGCTTCGAGCCGCGAGTCGTCGTCGGCCTTGACACCGCGGTCGGTGTCCGCTCCGACGGTCACGACATCTCCTGGTTCGACGCGGTGTTCCGCATCCCCGTCGCGGATGAGCCCGGTGCCGGAACGGACATCGATCACCACGTCACTTGATGGAGCGTGAACCGGGATAAACTGTCCCGGTTCGAAATAGCCGCAGACGACTTTCATCTGTTCGCTCCGAAATACTTCGACTGTCGAGAACTTCTCGTCGTCGTACGTCCGTTCCGCGTCGAAGTCAACGGCCGTCATACCGGATCACCCGTTCGGCAGGCGCCGCGGTCGTTTGTCCGGACCGCCGCTCGGGCGCCGGCGATGGACGATTTGCCCGCTCGATGGTTTTTAGGTTGGCCTAAATTCATGCGACTCAACCTGCGGCACGGAGCGGTAATAGGGTTGGGACGAACATGTTCCCGTCAGAACGCCCCCCGTCGACGACTACTCGCTTCCACCCTCGTCATCGGGCGATCGAACCTTGAACGGTCGCATCATGTCGTGGTCCTCGTGTTCGATCATGTGACAATGCCACATGTAATCGCCTGTCTGATCGGAGAACAGCCCCTTGAACTCCCCGAAGTGTGCGATCACGTGTACCACATTACCTGGGTCGACGGTGACCACGTCGTTCCACCCGAGTTCGTACGACTCGGGGGCATCGAGCGCGTCCAGATCGATGTCGTCTTCGGCGGGATCGTAATCAGCAGCCGACTGCCGTCCCAACACCTGGAAGTGAACGAGGTGGAGGTGTATCGGGTGGGACATCCCCGTGAAGTTGGCGAGACTCCAGATCTCGGTGTCCCCAAGCGTCGGGGTCTCGGTGACCGGGTCCGTGAGTTCGTACCCGATCTTTTCGTTGCGAGTCCCGAGTGCGTAGAGGGGCCGATCGTACTCGTCCGTTTGTCGGGCGAGCGTGAGGAAGCGTTCGGTGTCGACGGATTCGATCGGAATCTCGGGGACCTGCGTCAGTTCGTCTGGGAGTTGCGTTGGCTCCTGCTCGCTCTCCGCGGCTGCCACGTCGATAAGCATGACCTCCGGGAGGGGTTCGGAGTCCTCCGGCCCGATTCCGCTCGTCCCGCGATACTTCGCCGGGGCGTTATTATGCAGGAGCAGGGTCTCGCCCGCGTACTCGCTGAAGTCGACGACGACATCCGCGCGCTGACTCGATCCGAGTTCGAGACGGTCAGCGGTCTCGACCGGTTTCGAGAGGAGCCCGCCGTCGTTCCCGATCTGGACGAACGGCGGCCCCGCCTCACCCGTGTCGCCCGATTCATCGTCGTATTCGAGCAGCTTGAGGTTGTAGTATCGGCTGTTGGCCCCGTTGAGCAGGCGGAACCGATACTGTTCGGGATCGACGGACAGTCGGGGCCACGCCTTCCCGTTGACCGTCGACGTGTCACCGTAGAACTGCGGAACGATGCTTGGGTCGGGATGTGAATCGTTTTCATCCTCTTCTGTCGCTGGGACGTCCGTCGGGTAGTATAACGAGCCGTCCTCGTTGAAACTCCGGTCCTGCAACACGAGTGGGATTTCGTTGTCGCCCGTCGGAAGATCGAGCTCTCGTTCGTGGTCGTTCCGGATCAGATAGAACCCCGCGAGGCCGGCGTAGACATTCAGTCGCGTGATGCCGAGCGAATGATCGTGGTACCACAGTGTTGCGGGCGGCTGGTCGTTCGCGTAGTAGTAGTCCTTCTTCTCGAAGTCGGGGCCCGTCCGCTCGAAGTTGCGGGTGAACCACGCCTGCGGTTTCCCGTCGCTCTCGTGTTCGACATTGCCACCGTGGAGGTGCGGGACGACGCGGGCACCCGGCTCGTCGTACGGGATGATATCGCCGTGGATCGTCGGATCCTCCGGGAGCAGGTGTTCGTCCGGGAGGTGATTCTGCCACCGAACGTAAATCGGTTCGCCCTGTTCGGCTTCGATCGTCGGGCCGGGAAACTGCCCGCCGTAGCCCCACAGGGTCGTCGGCGGAAGGTCGCGGTGGAGCTTCTGTTCGATCTCGGCCATCTCCACCTCGTAATGAGGCTGGCCATCTTTCGTTCCGCTCGGTTCGATAACACCCGGACGAGGTATTTCGTCGACCCACCGTTCGAGATCCGGTGAGGAATGGGTCCCGTCGGACACTCCTTCGGCGTCTTCTGAGTCGCCCGCAGCTACCGGAGCGCCGATACTTTTCGCGGAACAGCCCGCGAACGCCGCGGTACCGGTGATACCCACGGCCGCGAGAAATCGCCGCCGTGCAACATCACTCTGGGATCGTCCAGTCTCGTCACCAACCATGTACGCGCTAGCCAGTTCATGTAAATAGGGGACCGGACAAACCCTGTTTAATGGGAATTAGTCCGAACATGTTCGCCGACAAAGACGGGATGTCAGAGCCGAAACTCCTCTGTTGACAACTGAGCCCACGAATATCCTCTTCATTCGACCGTCCTGAATCAAGACATCGGACAAGCTTCTTGGAAACAAAACCCAACGAATTATCCGAACCTACTCGTCGGATCCGGGATCGTACACGTCCGGATTCGGCTCCCCCTCGACGTCGACGACCGCGAGTGCGCCGCGGCGTCCGGCCCGTGAGAGCGCGTGGTCGACGATCTTGATCGGGCCCGGGACCGCGAGTTCCATCTCTCCGACGGTCGCCGTGCCGGGCGCGACCGGCGTGGTCTCGACGTATCGCGCTGGCGGGGAGACGAGGTCGCCGTCGCGGTACAGCCGCGACCAGACGTTGCCGATCGGGTGCCACGAGCTGGACTGGTTCGGGCCGCCGTTCACAAAGAACACGCGAACGGTCTCGCCCACCTCGGCGCCGATCGGTCCGAGCCGATCCTCGGTGAAGCCGTGGTGTTCGCCGTTGAACACGACGTACGTCGGATCTTCGGCGAGCATCGCACCGTGATCGAAGGCGTGGTGGCCCTTCTCGCCGAGGTCGCCTTTGGTGTACAGCTCGTGCTGACCGAGGTAGAGCTCGCGGTCCACCGCGGGCAGTCCCGCCTCTGGCTCGACGAGGATCGCGCCGAACATCCCGGAGCTGACGTGGTGGTCCATCGCCGGCACCGCGCAGTGGTAGGTGAACAGGCCGGGGAACTCGGCGCGGAAGCTCAGTTCCGCCGCGTCGTCACCGGGCACCAGCGTCGTGTCGACGGCCCCGCCACCAGGGCCGTACACGGCGTGGAAGTCGACGTTGTGGATGTCGCTGTTGTCGTCGGCCGGGACCTCGAACCGGAGGTTGACGGTGTCGCCCCGCCGGACGCGGATCATCGGCCCGGGAACCTGTCCCTCGAAGGTCATGTACTTGAACGTGACTCCGGGCTCAACCTCCGCGACAAGCTCCTTTGTTCGAAGAGTGACGTCGTGTTCGCGCGGCTCGTCCCAGTTCACAGGCGCCGGGACGTCGGTCGGATCGGCCGCGATCCGGTCGACGTGGACGTCACGTACAGGGTCCAGTTCGGGGACGACTTCTTCGTTCGGGTCCTCCGGTGGGGGCGTTTCCGCGTTCACCGGCGCGCCGATACAGCCGGCCACCGCGCCGACCGCTCCGATCCCGAGCGCTGCAACCATCTTCCGCCTGCTGAGGTCTTGTGACATGATGCTTCCCATCTCAACAGAGGCATCGTAGTGACATATATAATATATACTGTTCCCCAATATCGGGGTTGAAACGGCCATCTACCACCATATACGGGGTTTTAAATACTTAATAAGTATGTCGAGTACGGAATCGGACGGAAGTGAATTTCGAGCCGCGGTCCATGAACACACCCGGGCCACACGAAGATGAGTGTATCACGGCTGCTCGCACTTATCATCAAAATGACTCTCTGGAACGAGATTAAACAATCGTGCGACAGCGCGGGCGGTTGCTTGCTTGTTTTGAGTACGTCCGTTCAGTGGTGACTCGAAGTTCGAAATTAGCCGCCAAGCGAGAGTACCCCCGAGCAGCCGGACGGTTTGCCGTTGTTCGTCGGTGAGGCCACCCTGCGTCTCGAGTTTGGAGAGCGCCTCTCCGACCTGACGGCGTTCGATCCGTGCCGTATGATGTTGTAACCGTCTCCGGACGCAGCGGACGTCGATCCCAGTATCAGATACGTTGTCGCGACGATTTCGCCGTCGTTCCGTGTTATGCCGTTCAGAGGTCATAGTCGAATGTAGAGTAGCCTTGGAAGGAGAATTACGCGATCATGAGCAAGGATCTGTCTGTCGTAGTGGAATCGCTCTACTCGGTTGCCGTCTTCACGGCCTCGAGCAGCTCCTCGTAATCCGGCTCATTTGTTGGATCGTCTGCGACCCAGCGATACGTCACCGTTCCCGTCTCATCAACTACGAACACCGCTCGGTTCGCGATTCCGTACAGTCCGAGCTCTTCGATATCGATCTCAAGGCCGTACTGCTGGATCACATCACCGCTCATGTCGCTAACGAGATCGAACTCGATTCCGTGTTCATCACGGAAAGCACCCTGAGAGAACGGTGAATCGGCGCTCACGCCGAAGACCGTCGCTCCGACCTCTTGGAATGACTCGAGATTGTCTTGAAGCGCGACCATCTCGTTCGTACACGGTGGCGTGAACGCGCCTGGGAAAAACGCGAGCACGATCGGTCCGTCACCCAGGTGGTCTTCCAATTCGAACGTCTCGTGATCGCTCGTTCCGTGCGTCGCGGTGAACAGCGGTGCAGTATCTGAATGCTCAACCATCAGGATATATTTCTTGTTGTCCAAAGGATAAGCTTTACACGAACATGTTCGAGGGGAATCGAATTCACGTGGGTACCGGTCCTGAAGCGGTCATACTGGGAATCGACAGATCCCTCGGAATCAGGTCACTCGTGTCGAATCTCGATATACCACACGTCGGACCCGTCAGACATCGTTTCATACTGGAACCCGCGTTCTTCGAGGACCTGATACAACGGCTCCGGCTCGAAGCTGTTGATCAACAGTAGCGTCTCGTCGTCGGAGAGCGCTTCGAGCTCGGCCATGATGTCGCCGAACGGTTCGCCGTCGATCTCTCGGACATCCAGGCGACGATCGATCTCGTTTCGCTCAGTGGCCATATCCGTTCAAGTATCGACGGGGAGGTGCGTGTTCCCCCGAACGTATTCGGGGACGCGACCGTCCGCGGCGGTTAATGCTCGGTTCCCGCGAACGGGCATCGGTCGGCTCCGTTCGGCGGGGTCGCGGAACACGCGTTTGCCGTACCATCGACGAGCGCTCGCAGGCGTTCGATCGCCTCGTCCAGAAGGACGTATCCGATACGGTAGCCCGCTTCGAGGGACATATCGAACCCCGTTCGACGGCGGAAGAACGTCCGGACGGCACACTGGCACGCTTCGAGTTCCAGCGTGACCTCCCTCCCCCGATCGGTGAGTTCGACCCCGGCTTGCTTCTCGTATCGGAGGAGTCCGGAAGCGGCAAATCGATCGAACATCTCCGTCACGCTCGACGGCGAGACGTCGAGGCGATCGCTCACCTCACCGGTCCGAACTCGAGCGTCGCGACCTGTTCCGATCCGCCTGATCGCGACGAGGTACAGCCCGCCGTTGCGATCGACGCAGGCGGTGGGCCGCACGCAGCCGCAGACGTCCGCCTGTGCGTGGTCGATAGCCATTATCGTACGTCCGACGTGCACCGGACATGAGGGTACCTCCGAATATGTTCGGCGGAAACGACGCAGGGTCCGAAGCTGGACCGGAGGTATGGATCGACCACGCCTCACGACGCTGCTGACCTGGTCAGTCGTGGGGACGTACCTGCTCGTCGCGCTCGGAGCGACCGCCGCCGCGGACGGCGGCTCGCTGGTCGCCGCGGTCCACCAGGCCTCCGCGGTGGCCGTCGGGGGCCTGCTCGCCACCACGGCGCTTCTCGCCCAGTACTCGGCGGCCTCGCGTGGTGTTCGCGTCGGAACGATCGTGGCGGTGATCACGTACGTGGCACAGGCCGGTGTTGGGCTGGCGGGCCGAACCAACGTCGTGCCGTTCGACGGCGTCCACCTGTTGGGCGGGATCGCGGTGTTCTCCTTCCTCCTCGCGACGCTCGTAATCAGAGTAGAGACGACCGCGGGGGGACCGGTTGATAGCGGAACACTGAACGGGCCGAATCACGGCGTAACGCCGATCGCGTCTGACGGTGACGTTCCGTCCCCGGTGTCCGAACCTGGGTCAACTCGGGTCCGCGATCGGATGCGGACGTATCTCGAGTTGACGAAGCCCCGATTGATGTGGTTGTTGTGCCTGCTCGCGCTGGCGGGAATGGGACTGGCCGTCGCGACCGGCGCTGAACTGGACGGCGTGACGGTCGTGGCGACCCTCGGCGGCGGTGTCCTCGGGATCGGTGCGGCGGGGACGTTCAACCACGTGTACGAGCGCGACCGCGACCGCAAGATGCGACGGACCGCTGATCGACCGATCGCGACCGATCGGGTCGGAGTTCGACGCGCCACCGGCTTCGCCGTCGCGCTTGTTGTCGCCTCGATGGCGGTGATGGTGACGTTCGTCAACGCGCTCGCGGCCGTGCTCACGGTGGCGGCAATCATCTATTACGCGTACGTCTACACAGTCGTGTTGAAGCCGACGACCCGATGGAACACCGTGATCGGGGGCGGTTCCGGAGCGCTGCCCGCGCTGATCGGGTACGGTGCCGTGACCGGGACCGTCGGTCTCTCGGCGGTTCTCCTCGCGCTCGTGGTCTGCTGTTGGACCCCGGCACATTTCTACAATCTTGCCATCGCCCACCGTGAGGACTACGCACGGGCCGAGTATCCCATGTTACCGGTCGTCGCCGGTGTGCGGACCGCACGTCAGCGGATCTTCGCCTGGCTCGGACTCACTCTGATCGTCGCGGTGTTATTGGGGGTCATCACAGGTTTTGGTGTACTCTATGCCCTCACCACCACGGTGCTCGGAGCAGTGTTTGTTCGAAGCGTGGTCAAGCAGTATGATGTCAATGAGCGAAATTCCGAAGACGAACAGGCGGCCGCCTACAGAAGTTTCCACGCCTCGAATGCATTTCTTGGGGCCGTCCTCGTGGCAATTCTCGTCGAAACACTCGCAGTATAACTCGAGTACTGCGGCTTCAGCTACCGCTGGGCCGGCACTATCGTGAAATTGGAACGAACAGGTGCGTGTTGATATTCATTTTTGTTATCACCAACGGCTAAACCGTCGCCTGTCGTTCCGGCTCGAAACCGGAGCGCGTAGCCAGATCCAGAGGTGCTCTCCACCATTAAAACGTGTTCCACGGTCGGCGACAGGAGAACATGTTCGGTGGTCCTGTCAGGTATATGGAGAACGTACCCTGATTTATGGGTGCCATCCCGGGGAATATCGAAGCGGACCAACAGCCCCCAATGACGGTCCCATTACGGCATTTTGTTGTCGGTCTCGTATTTCTCGTCGCGGGAATTGGATTGGGGATTGGCTTACATCTGAACGCTGTCCCAGGACTGGGCCGGCTCGCTCACGTCCATCTCCTGTTAGCCGGCTGGATCTGTATCACGATCATGGGGGCGATGACGCAGTTCGTGCCCGTCTGGTCGGGCGCGACCCTCCACTCGCAGCGACTCGCAAACGTACAGTTGGGGCTGGTCGTCGCCGGTCTCTCTGGGTTCGTCGTCGCATTCCTCCTGGTCGAGACAGCGTGGCTGATCCCGTTCGCCACGCTCATGCTCGTCGGCTTCTGGGCGTTCGCGTACAACATCATCCGAACGCTCGCCACGGTCGAGGAGTACGATGTCACCGAACGGCACTTCCTCGGCGCGCTCGGCTTCTTCCTCCTGTTGACCGTTCTGGGCGTCCTCCTCGCGATCGATTTCACGGTTCCGACGTTCTCGCGAATCGGCGTCAGCCGGTCCAGGGTGGTGGGCGCCCACGCGACCCTCGCGGTCTTCGGTGCCGTTCTCACGACGGTGTACGGCGCGCTGTACCAGCTCGGAACGATGTTCACGCAGACGGAACTCCACGGAATCGACCACCGTCTCCGGTCCATCGAAGAGATCGCGCATCCCATCGGCGTGGTCGTGCTCGCGGTCGGTCGACTCGTGGGTCACGCCCCCGCCGCGCGGGTCGGCGGTCTGCTGATCCTGTTCGCCGCGTCGGCGTTCTCTCTCATCTTGGCACGCAAACTGTACGAGATGCAGGTCGAACGGACCCCGATGCACACGCGGTACATGGTGGCAGTGGGAGCGCTCGCGCTGTGGATCGCCGTCACAGAACCCGCGTGGATATCTGACCCGTTGACGCGCGATCACCTGCTCGGCGCGGCGAACGCTGGTCATCTGCTGTTGTTGGGTGCAATCGGGTTCGTCGTCGTGGGGACGCTGTATCACATCATTCCCTTTGTCATCTGGGTCAACCGGTACAGCGATCTGTTAGGGTTAGAGGACGTCCCGATGATCGACGACCTCTACGACGATCGGATCGCCGCGATCGACGGGGTACTCCTCGGGGGCGGAAGCGCACTGATCGTGGGCGCGAACCTACTGGAAGTCGCCGGAACGCCGGGGCACCTCGGCGGACTGCTAGTGGGCGTCGGCGTCGTGGCGTTCGTGTCCAACTTGGTCCTCATGTTGGTCCGTCACAGCCCGCATTCGATTGATCGGATCGTGTTGGGGTCATTCTCGCCGCGCAGAGCGCACGATCTCGATGAGGCGGCCGACGACTAGATTTGCCAGCAGAACGCCCGGGGATCGTCCTGAGCGTAGGTCAACACTCATGAACACGGGACCAACTGGACTGTGGACGTGGACACAACGCTTCACGGTGGCGAGCGTCGGGTCGTTCGTGGGCTCGCTTCTCGCATTGCTCGGTGGGGCAAACAAGGTTGCCGTCCTGATCGGCGTGTTCGGCTTCGTCTGTCCGATGGTGTTCGGAATGGCGTACCTTCTGCTTCCCTCGTACGTCGGCAAGACCCTCGTCGATCAGCGACTCGCGGGGATTCACTTCGGGCTCGCCTATGTCGGTGTCAGCCTTCTCGTGGCGGATCAGTTCGTTACGGCGGGGATTCTCCTGAGACCCCTTGGTGTGACGCTCTGGACGACCGGTGTCCTCATTTTCGTCGGGTCGTTGCTGGCGACTGTCGGTCCAGCTGCGGTCGGCACAGTAGCTGGAACACTTGGAGGAAGTGGACGATCCCAACGCTCGACTCGACTGGCCACAGCGATGATTCCGGTTGCTGTCTGCTATCTCCTCGTCGGAACGGTTGCTCTCCTCATGACCGTCGCCCCTTTGGGAATCGGGACGGTCACAGTAGCACAGGTCACCCACTACTACCTCACCGGGTTCGCAACGCTGCTAATCTACGCGCTCGGCATGCGGTTGCTGACGGCGTTTTTCCACGTCTCGTTACCTCGCCCCGTCGTCTGGATCGTGCTCGTGGCCGGAGCCCTGGCGCCGGCCTTTCTGGGGACGTTCCTCTGGATCGATCCGTGGTTCCGGGTCGGCGGCGTTTTCGCGACACTCGCGATGCTCGGGTATGCAGCCCTCGTGCTATTCGTTATTCTGAAAACGAATCGCAGACGGGTCGGTGTATCCGGGATCGCACTCGGTGCGATCGCAGGAGGGACCGCCGTCGTGTCGGTCGTTCCGGTGGCGTTCGGGTTCGGGGATCCGATATCGCTCGCCGTCCATCGAACGCTCATCCTCGCCGGATTCTTTCCGCTCACAATCGTCGGATACGCGTACCTATTCTTCCCAATTACCGGCGGTCAGTTCACGGGGGCGAACCCACGCGCGGCACGTGTGACGATCGCATTGCTTGGAGCCGGTGTCGCCGTACAATCGGTGGGAGTTGCCCTTCAGTACGAACCGGTACGCGTGATCGGAATTCTCGGGTCGGTAATCGGTGCGATCGGATGTGGCTACCTCCTCGGATGCCGGTTTGTGAACGGTTGATACCCGACCGTTTTCGGACGAGGAGACCGCCATCCGAACATGTACGGGAGTAGGAGTACCCCTCACGATCTCGAACAACTGGGTATGCCCAGCTTTCCGTCGCTGTTCGGGTCCGACGACAGCGACCTGTTCGACGGGTACGACGAGTTCGTTTCGGATCACGTCCCGAGGCCGGGCGAGTTCCTCGAACCTCATGATCTGCTCACCGGGGCGGACCACGTCGCGTTTCACCGTCTCACGCGCGACTGCTTCGAGGACCGAAAGGTGTACGATATGACGTTCAACTACAATCTCGCCCGGCTGAATCTCGACACGCGGCACACGAGCGCCGGCTACCGCTACGCCGTCGAACGCGACGACGCTGATGACGCCGTCGAGGCGGACGACATCGACCGCGTACTCCGTGCCGAGTTCACGCCGACGACTCCATTCTGTCCACAGACCCACACGCTGACGATCGGGTCGTTCCGCGCGTGGAATGGGCTCTCTGAACGACATGAGTACGACCTCATCCGCGTCCGCGCGGCACCCATGCACCACCAGAGCGAGGCGATCAACGAGCAGCTCGCCGACCTCGAGCAGACGTATCTCGAGACGGGAGACGTGACCGCCGATCCGGAGGGCGACACCGAAATCGGGTCGAACCCGATGGAACGTTCGATGAAAAACGAGGGACCGAGCCGCGGATCGCCGGACGCTCCGTTCTGAAAGGATCTGGTCCCCCCAGGGCAACGGCCACTGCGTGATCGGTACCGCGATTCGGGTCTCGCTCCGGATCAGTCCGTTTTCGAAACAGCCTCGTCAGAACGGTGCGTTTGGATCCTCCGCGGCAGTCGGGTCGTCGTCATGCGTTTCGGCCTTCCCAATCAATACTCTAAACTCGCCGGGGTCACGCTTGCGATACTCCCAGTAGAACTCCGGGCCAGCCTCGGCGTCGAACTGGTGGTACAGCGGCTTCGGGTCGTGGTCGTTCACGAGGGTAAATCCTTCTCCGTCGTCGAGATCTGCGTACGTCTCAAAGATCTTCTCGTGTCGTTGCGCGGGTGGAAGGTCGCGGACGTCGAGCTCAGCCGTACTCTCTGGGATCTCGACGGACGCTTCCGTGGACACCTCGTCATTGTCAGACATCGCGGATGTGGGATCCTCACCGTCAGCTGTGGATTCACTTCGTTCAGACTTTGTGATCCGTACCCGACAGCGACCGGGCTCTTTTTCGACTACCTCCCAGTCGAACGTGTCATCATATTGCTCCCGAAACTCGCGACGGAGCGGTCGCGGCTCGTGCGGAGCGATGAGTTCCATCGTCTCGCCATCGGGTATCATGCCGTACCGGTGGTGGATCGTCTCGTGGCGATCCGGCTTCGGGATCTCCCGGACATCGTATCGCGTGATTACGCCCTCGTTGTCGGCTATCGAAGCGTCGGTCTTCACGATTTTGACGCGCCACTCACCCGACTCACGACTTGTATACTCCCAGTCGATGACATCGCCGTGCATCGATCGAAGTTCGTAGTAGAGCGGCTTCGGGTCGTGGTCATTGACCAGCACGAACCCCTCACCAGATCCGAGGCGATTGAACGTATCGAGTAACACCTCGTGTCGCCGCTGCGGTATCAGATCACGCACGTCGAACGTCCCTAACTCCCCGTCACCGAGTGGTTCCTGTTTGGACACCCCGACCTCGCGCGGTTCGGCGTCAGGATCCTCGTGGGCCCAGTCGAGGGCACGGTTCCGTTCGATCTGGTACCGAAGCAGATGAGCGTCGATGTCTCGATCAGAGATAACGAGGACTTCGGTACCCGTCTCAATCTCGTCGAACGCGTCGTCGATCCGGTCTTGGAACTCGCGAGGCGAGGAATCCCGCAGGTCGATTTCGGTAACCATCTCTCGGATCGAGTACGGTCGCGAAGGAAGATGGTCCCTCAGCCGAACTTGTTCGGGACATCCGTGAAACGAGACGGAATTGAGATCTGAATTATCGGATGCTCACCAATCCAGTACAAGAGTTTCGGCCGCTTTCGAAAGACAAGTCCGACCCATGAATTCGGTAACGCTTTCGCGAACGATCGACGCGCCTCCGACTGTTGTCCGCGAATCGATGAACGAACTCGATCAGTTCATGCGAGCGTCGGGGTTCGATGAGGTTCACGTAGACGGCGAAACGGTTCGCGTCGCGAACGAAATGGGGATCGCGACTATCGAACTCACGCTTGAACTCGTTGACCGTCCTGACGCCGACCTCGCCTACGAACAGCGCAAGGGCATCTTCGAGGAGATGCGGACAGCGTACACCGTCACATCAGATCCTAACGGGAGCGAAGTGGTCGCAACGACGGAGTTCGCGCTTGACGTTGCGATCATCGGAGATGTACTTGACTCAACGATCATCAAACGCCAACGGCGAAAGGAACTCACGGCTCAGGTCGATTGGCTTGAAGAGGGGACAAGCTTAAACGAAGGTGAGGAGTGACTAGACGACTTCCCAGATGATGTCCCGTCGAAGATCACGATCAAGGAGATCAACGATAATCGCTACTATCAGCGATTCCCATAGATCGCTGTCAAGGCGGCCCTGCCAGAAATCGATATCCTCGCGGACGATCGATTGGACTCCCCACAGAACAATCCGACTCTCATCCGGGATCCCACCACGAAGCCAACTCTCACCGGGGATGTCGATTAGGCCGTCCATCCAAGATTTCGACGTCAACGTGAGCGCGATATACTGATCGCCGTAGAACGGACGGCCTTCGTGATTCGAGAGAATGATCCATGGCCGAGCATCTCTCTCACCTTTGAACGGATCATCCCCGTAGACGACGTCGTCACGCTCGAAAATCGGTGTCTCTTCGTCGGTCACTGTTCGTCCTCGACGCTCGGATGTGGTTCCTCGGGTGCGTGTTCGCGCCAGGACTCCTTGTCCTCTGTACCGAGTCGCTGGTTGAACAGGGCGGTCGCTCGTTCGTACCCGCTGTATCCGTCGAGTCGCTCTGTGTCGTCGGTTATCGCCCAGTACGTCGCTTTGTGTTCGACGAGATCGCGGTCCTTCAGTCTCGAGAGCGCGGTGCTGACCGCGCCCTCATCGAGACCGATCTGAGAGGCGATTTCGCGGGCCTTGAACGCGCGATCATCGTTGGCGGCGAGAAATCCCAGCACCTGATCCGGGACGGAAAGTTCCTCGAGTTCGTCCTCGCTCGTCTTCTCGAAGGTATCTCGGTCGATGGACATCGTTGAGCAGAAATACGGTGTCAATCGTAATGAGTGTTAGGTGTGAAAGCGACGAAATGGCTGAAGGGGATACTCCGCCCGTAGCCTCGTCGAAGCAGTTCGAGAATCGTATACATTGAGACGGCCAGTCTCAACTACCAGCAGGCCTCGTTCTCCGCGAGGTCATTCGTCGCCGAGTTCCGAAAGCCGATCCTGGATTTCCTCGGCATCCGCCTCAGAGAGCGCCTCAACACCGAACTGGACGAGTAGCGGGTAGAAGTGGCGGTTCTTCTTGAACTCGTCCTGGCCCGCCTTGCGGAGCTTTAGCTGGGACTCGAGATAGGTATCCTCCATCTCGTCGAGGACATCGTCGGGAATGTAGATCGTCCGCCCGTTCCACTCGTCCTTGATATTCGTCTTCGTTTTGCTCGTTTCGTTCGTTTCACTCGTTGAAGTCGATTCGGTCGTTTCGGTCGATGAACTGGTTTCCACCGTTTCACTCACCTCACTCGTTTCGCTGGAATCAGCCTCGTCGTCCTCCTCTTCGTAGTTGCCCTCGATGCCGGAAGCATCACCCCAGCCGTCGCTCATGCTTCCACCTCCTCAGGGGCAGTCTTGTCAAACGTCTCGTCGAACAGGTCGGCAATCTCGTTGAACAGGTCGCGTGCATCCTCGACGCGCTGGTTCTCCTTGCCGAAGCCAAAGACGGACACCCCCTCGCCGATCGACTGGGAGAGGTCGGTCCGCTTCGGGATCTCGAACACCGGGAGGGAGTACGCCGACTTGATCTCCTCGATGGTGTCGCGGTGTTCAGCGTTCTGCTCAACGCGGTTACAGACAATTGCGAGCCGATTGATGTCTCCGTACGCCTGTTCGAGGGAACTCAGCTGCTTTGCGAAAATCTGGAGGCTGTTGGCGTTGAGCTTCTCGGGAATGACGGGGATGACGACGTTGCCGGTCGCGACCAGGGCGTTGTCGGTGAGGACGTTCAGGGATGGCGGCGTGTCGACGATGATGTAGTCGTAGTCCTTGTCGAGCTCGTCGAGCGTCATCTCCAGCCGCTCGCGACTCTTCGGCGCCTCTAGCAGGGTCTGGATGTTCTTGTTGTTCGCGAGCTTCTCGCTGGCGGGAAGGATGTCGAATTCCTCGTGCTCGACGATGATGTCGTTCACCGACTCCATCTGGTCGAAGTCGAGGACGTCGAACAGCGTCGTACGGTCGGTATCGTAGTACAGATCGTTGTAGCCAAGCGAGCAGGTGAGCCCTCCGTGATAGTCGATATCGACCAGGAGGACGTCGTGGCCTCGGGCGGCGAGTGCGCCGCCAGTATGAATGACGTCGGTCGTCTTCCCTGCGCCGCCCTTCTGATTCGCCACCGTGATTCGTGCAGTATTGGTGTCGGTCATTATCTTCGTTTCTCTCGTTGTGTTCGTTTCGTTCGTTTTGGTCGTTTAGTTCGGTGCGTTCGGTGAGGGTGTTTCACTCGGTGAGAGGATTACTACGATGTTAAAACCAACTGTTCGTTTCGCTCGTGGAAGTAAACACACTCGTTGCTATCAACCTATTCGTTCTATTCGTTACGTTCGTTTCGCTCGTTTTGTTCGTTTGGTTCGTTATACTCGTTTTACCCGTTCCTTCACGGACCCCAGTAATGTCGTCGATGGAAAGTGATCCGGCACTCAGAGTAGGTGATTCAAGAATAGCCTATCTTAAGCTGAGAGATTCTATCGATTAGGAGATCGAAGCAGGTGGTCGCTGGTCATCGACAGGATGCACTTCGCTATCCGTCTCCGGTAGGTGTTCCTCGAGGTCATCTACATCCTGATCGGCCAGCAGATGCTCAAGAACATCCGCAGCTGCTGGTGAGTATAGTGGACGATTATCGTTACCACAACGGTCGTCCATTGTACAGGCCGGACAACCTTCATCACGATCACACGAACAGTCGACGATGAGGTCGTGGGCGCGTTGGGCTACGTCCTCAAAGTGTTCGTAAATCGACCGCGAGAATCCGAGACCCCCCTCTATACCGTCGTAAATGAACCATCCACTTTTGTCGGGATTACCAGGGAGCCGATTGGTCGCGAGACCCCCGATGTCACCACCATCAACTTTCAGCTCAAGTGGCGAGACAGCGATCATAGCGTGTTCCACGGCGTGAATCCCACCGAGATACCCGTGAAGCCGTGGTGGAAGGTTGATACATTCCGGGTTGTGGTATTCCGAGTGCTTGTTGAGCATCGCCCGTTCAATGTTGTTGGGGGTCTCTGCCCAACACAGCTGGGTTCGCATCTCTAGCGGCGGGACCCCAGTTTCATTGCCCAGTTCGAGCACGTCCCCACTTCCGATCTCTCGCTTGAGGTACGTGCTATAGTGGACAGATACCGTTCCGTACCCCCAATTGAGCGTGAACGGTCCGACCTCGCGCGAGTCCTCGACAACCGTGTCGTAGATGTTGACCTGGCCCTGGGACTGAGTGTAGTAGCTCACGTTCGCTTTCTCAAGTGAGATGTACGGCTGTGGGATGTCTTCCCGAAGCTCAACGACCTGATACTGCTCGCCCTGGTGGAGAACAGTTGCGCCCTCGTGGTAGTCTCTGTAGGCCCGGTCACGACCGATTGGTTGATGGTCAATCGATCCATCACCAGCTAGCCGCACGTCGAAGGTGTTTCCTCCAGAGGAGTACAGACTGATCTCGTCCTGCGGGCGGTCGCGATGAGCATACATCACGCCGCCTTCGAGAGATCCTTCGAGGTCGCCCTTCCGTCGGCCGTACTCGACTGCACGCTCCAGTCGTTCCTCGCCTCCGAAATTCTCCGCATCATCGCGCATGAGGGGAAGTTCCTGCGCGGCACAGTTGAGTTGCTGGAGGTATACTGGATTGTTGTCGAGGTCGACGACAGCGCTCTCGTGGTCCTCTTCGAGAACGTACTCGGGGTGCTGAAGGATGTACTGATCGAGTGTGGAGTGACTTGGAACGAACACAGAGAGCGCATCTCGCGTTCCTCGACCCGATCGACCGATGCGTTGCCAGAACGACTGCCGCGACCCCGGGTAGCCCATGAGAACGGTCCCATCGACGCCACCGATATTGATGCCGACCTCCAGGGCACTTGTCGTCGAGACGCCGTCGAGCTGTCCTTCTTTGAGCTGGTACTCCGTCCCCCGACGGGACTGTTTACCGTGTCCGGCGTGGTAGGATGCGAAGTCCGGTCTTCCCTGATACCGGTTCTCTGGATCGCTGATGAACCTCTTCGCGCGATTGACGGACAGTTCGGTGAGCTTTCGCGAGTCACAGAACAAGAGCGACTGAACGTTCTTCTGGCACATGTGCGCCCACACTTCCGGGGCTTCGACCGTGGCCGGACGCTTCGACAGCGCCGGAGAGTCAATATCGTCGGTGAGACCGTCATCACCACTCATCGGAGGATCCCAGAAGACGAGGTGACGGATGCCTCGCGGTGATCCATCTTCGTCGACGACTGCCGCGGGCTCTCCCGTGAGTGCGAGAGCGTGTTCGGCAGGATTGCCTATCGTCGCCGTCGTGAGGACATACTGAGGATCGCCGCCGTAGTAATCGATGATCCGTTGGGCGCGTCGGAGGATCCAAGCGACGTGCATCCCGCCGAGGCCAGTCCACATGTGAGCTTCGTCGATAACGACTAGCGAGCAGTTGGAGTGGAAGTCTGCCCACAGGTGGTGGCTCTCCAGATACTGATTCAGCCCGACGAAGTTCGTGATTACGACGTTGCACTCATCGCGGATGCGAGACTTTTCCTCGCTCTTCGTGTCACCATCGTAGACGCCGACACTGATATCGAGTCCGAGCGTGTTACGAAGGAACTCGTTGAGTTCTTGCTCCTGGTCGCGACTGAGCGCCTTCGTCGGATAGACGATAAGCGACCGCGTCTCTGGATCCTCAAGGTATTGACGGGCGATGTGGAGACCGTAGACCAGCGTCTTCCCCGAGGATGTACTAGTCGCCACACACACGTTGTCACCGCGCTCGAGCACCTGGAGAGCATCTGCTTGGTGGCTCCACGGGTCGAATTCGAGGTTTCGAGCGATTTTGGGTGGAAGCACATCTCCTGGTGGAACAGTCTGCTCCTCACGAGCGGGAATCTCGAAGTTCTCGTGAACTTGCCCGAAGTAGCGGTTATTTGGATAGGTACTCTCGAGCTCCTCGCCGGTGAGTTGGAGGATGTCCGTCTCGAAATCGATGTCACCGTTGTTGGTGTTGTCCTCCGAGCTGGTCGTGAGGTCTGTCTGGCTGTGGTCGGTATTGTGGTCGTCGTGCATTGTTAGAAGTCCATAAGTCCGGTTTGTGTGGTGTTTTCATCAGCAGGAGCGCCGGCACGCTTGTGGCCGGGGGTTGCCTCAGCGATGGATTCGTAGACTGCAGCCAGCTCACGGACGTCTGCCTCACAGTATGCCCGAGCAGTGTCCCAGTCTACGTCACGAGCGCGCTCTGGAGATACGAGAAGCCGCTGGATGGTCTTCGCCAGTGATTTCCCATCCACAGCGGCAGCAGCCGAGTCGCGCCCATGCCCGAGAGCCTCAGCGACGTCTTCGACCCGATTCGTCCGACCGGGGAGGATGGCGTTGTCTTTTCGCACGGCCCAATCGAACAGGTCGTACTCGAACACGGAGTCCGACCAGTAGTCTGCGTACTCCGGTGCGTGTCCTCGGATGAATCGGCTGAGGTGTTTGAAGTCGAAGTTGTGGCCGTTCCACGCGATGAGGGACGTACGATCGTACTCGCTGGCTAGCCACGCAACAAACTCTCGGGTGGCTTTCCCTGGGTTGTCTCGCGACGGTTCCGTATCGATGAAGTCCACGTACTCGTCTGTTTCCGGGTCGTAGACCCCGATGAGCCAGATGATACTAGGGTTGAGACCATCAGTCTCGATATCAATGAACAGCGGACTGTAGTCTGCTGCGGGGACGGCTTCGTCTGTGAGACGGATGACGCATCCTTCGGACAACGCGTGGGCGCTCTGGCGGATGCTCTGCGCTTTCGACTCACCGATACCTCGAACCTCACGCAGATCGCGTTCCGTCGCAGCTGCGACGTCGTCACGCGTCTCATACCCATTCCGAGAGAGCTTCGGGGCTGTTCCCTTGCCCACACCCGAGAGCGCTCGGAGGCCGAATTTATCCGCTGGAGTCGTGGATACGGCGATGCGGCCGCCCGAATCAAGCGAAATGCAGGCTAGTTCGGGTGCCCCTTGGCGACGGGTTGGAGCAAGCCCGCGCACGGGAAGGCGAACGCTCTCGTCGTCGACGTCAGCCTTCCACACGAAATCGTAACTGGCCTCCATGGCTCCGGTGAGGAACGTCGCTTCCCGGTCGGTTCGGTGTTGGAAACGAGCGAGGTGTTCGAGGCCATCAAGCGAGACCTCCAATGTGACTGAGTCGGCGTTCGTCTGGATCTCATCACAGATGACGTAGTCGACGTCGTCTGGGAGTCCTTGTCCGCTAGCGGTAGAGGCCCCACCGATGAAGTCGAGCGAACTGGCGATGGACACGGTGATTCCGTCAACAGTCTCGGTGTGAACAGCGCTACGTCGAGTATGAATTACCGGACATGAAGCAGTCCGCTCGACAGTGCTCACCGTTCGCATGTCCAGCTTTTCTTCGACAATGTAGATGAGATCCGCATCGAAGTAATCGACGAGATCTTCGATAGCGGTCGTCGTAGCGTCGACTAGCGCGTCGCACCGGAGAGCAAGCAGACGTACTCCAGGGTCGCCCGGCATGTCTCAGTGGGTGGTTGTTCCCTGTTCCGGTTGCCTATAGGTAGAGAGCCACTCGTTTCGCGTGTTGGTCATACACTCACTAACGGAACCCTCTGGCTTATACTTTCTGACTAGCAACTCCCCGATGTTCCTATCTTAGACATAGACGAATTCTAAAGTGCTCTTCTGAGGTCCGTGGAAGCTATCGGCCTCTATACTCTCACCGGCCAGCGGGTCGATAGAGTACTGAAATGACTGACTATAGTCTTCCCTAAGGCTGAACAGGAACCTCTAACAGTTGCTTCAGAAGACGGATTGCGAGCTGCTTGTTTAGCGTCCGATTCGCATTCCCACATTGCGGCGAGTGCACGCACGATGGACACCCGTCTTCACAGGGACAGTTAGAGAGCATCTCCAACGTTCGCTCAAGCATTGTCTCCAGCTTCCCGAACGCTTCTCGAGTAAGTCCGACTCCACCCGGATGAGCATCGTGGACGAAAATCGTGCTCCGTCCAGTGTGCTGATGATACTCGGTCGAGAGTCCACCAACGTCGCGACGAGCACATAGAATCTCGAGTGGGAACAAAGAGATCAGTGCATGCTCCAGAGCGTGAATACTCGCGAGAAATCCGTCCTCTTCATCACTCGCAGCTTTGATGTCCTGCTCGATCTGGGGCGGAATTGTGAAATAGAGCCCACGGGTGCGAATTGTCCGTTCAGGAAGCGGCTCGTCGAAAGCCCGCTCGACGCCATCCTCATCTGATGGGTGGTCATAGAGCATATATCCCGTCACTTCTTCGGCGACGGTGAGATCCGCAAATCCAACAGAAACGGTCTCCCCCGAGCCGAGACCGTCGGTCTTGAGTTCCTCTTCGATAGAAATTCGTTTCTCAGTGAGTGGACGGGTATACCCCATCGTATTCGCTGACTTCAGGAGCACACGGTCAGCATCGTATTCTGCCTCCGTCACACGATACGACTCCTTTTGGTGGTGATAGATTGCACCGGGGTGCGCATCACGAAGCGCATCGCCAAACGGTAGCGAGGTAAGTGTCATATCACGCAGTCTATCATAAAGCTCGATTTGCCGATCATCGATAGAGCGGATGTCCATCGTGTGTTGCGGGCTGTCCTCCCCCATGTACTTCCACCGGGAACCGGTTCGAGAGCTAAATCGCTCTAATTGGTCCGCGTCATCAAGAGATGCTACAGTCGCCGGATATTCAGCGCCGAAGTAGGTCTCATCACTGGTACGCAGGAACAGCTCTTGAGCCGCACAGCAAACGTGGTCATCTAGTATTTGTGTGTTTGCGGGGTTTACTGCTGCTTGTTCAGGATCGCCGTCGAACAGGAGATCCGGATTCGCCATGCAGTACTGGTCTAATGGATTCGGGCTTGCTACTAGGACAACGAGACTCGGATTTTCTCCACGTCCTGCCCGCCCCGCACGCTGGAATGTGCTCATACTCGTTCCTGGATGCCCGTCGAGAAGAACGACGTCAAGACTGCCGACGTCGATGCCGAGCTCGAGTGCGTTCGTACTCCAGACACCTCGAATGGATCCATCGCGAAGCCCTGCCTCGATAGTGGTCCGACGCTCGTCCTGGAGTGCTGAATGGTATGCAGTAACCTGGTCCGCTAGCTCGTGTTCACCACGCTTTCGAAGTTTGCTATCGCACCAGTTTGCGTACTGTTCGGCTCCCTGTCTGGCCCGTGTGAAGACGAGCGTTTGATACCCTTGTTGAACAAGGTCGCAGAACAACCGCACCGTTTCTGGGTGATGGGAACGGCGCTCTCCGCCTATAATCTCGTTGTGGTGGGGAACTTCAACTGGACTCGATGGTGGTGGACTCGCTTCAGAATTGCCTTCTGTATTTGAAGGTAGTCCGTCGGCTGCCGCCGATTCTGCCTCCAGTTCCTCGTCTTCTCTTAGCGGTGGATTCCAGAATACCCACTGGCGAGGGCCTGTTGCACTGGCATCATCGTTGATTAGTGAGAACTGGCTAGGTTGCTTTCCGGTGACTGCTGCTGCGTGTTCGATTGGATTCCCGATAGTTGCAGAGCAGCAGATGTACTGAGGAGTAGAATCGTAGTACTCTGCCAAACGCGAGAGACGACGGAAAATTAGTGAGACGTGGCTTCCGAATATCCCCCGAAACTCGTGTACTTCGTCGACGACGACCGTCTCGAGCTGTTGGAAGAGCCACTTCCAGTGTTTTGGTGATTTAGAATATGGGAGCAAACTTTTATGGATCATATCGGGAGTGGTCAAGAGAACATCTGGTTGGCGGGCCCAGACTTCGCGTTTCTCGGAGTCCGTCAGTAGTCCTGTATATGTCGCAACGTCGACGCTCTGACTTCCTTCAAGATCTGCAGCAATCTTGGAAATGGTATCCCTTTGGTCGTTAATCAGAGCGTTCATCGGTGCGATATAGAGCGTCTTACCGTGGTGATCAAGAGCGCGTTCGAGTGCTGGCACCGTATAGGCGAGACTCTTACCGCTAGCCGTCGGAGTAGCGAGCACGACATTATCTCCGTCTCGGACGACTTCGATTGCGTCCGCTTGGTGTTGGTAGAGTTCGTTGATATTGTGACGAGAAAGTGCGCTCGCTAACCGGGGATCAAGATCGATTGGTGATGTTTCGGCCGAGGCCCCTGGCGTTCGCTCTTGATGGGTGATTTGACCCTCGTAGTAGGGGCGGTCTCTAAGCCACTCGATCGTCTTCTCCACGGACGGTTCTTGATTCACGTGAACTGGGATTGTGGTTGACTATTTTCGCTCTACTGAGACGATTCCTTCGGACTTCGGTTCACGAGACGACCGACATACGCCGTAAAGCGCTGAAATACGCTTCTCTCTGTTTGCTCTTTAGCATCCGGGGAGGTCTTTTGTTGCTGATCGTCCTCCCTGTGTTCTTCGAGGACTTTGCGGAACGTCGGATCGGGCTCAGTCGGCAACTCGTAGTGATCTCCCCGTGCGAGTGCTTCTTTCCGATCGCAGGCCTCCTTGCACGAGATCCATTTTTCATTATTGCTATCTTCTTGCCAATCAACCGTGCCGAAGAGAGCATCGTACTCCTGGCTGCCAACGAGAGCTTGCGAAGTGATGCCGACTGCAAGCGCTTGGAAACGAAGTGCCAACAGTGATGCCACGAGCCCGTTGTTCGTAGCGACGGAGGGCGCCCGCTCGTTACCTTCGCCATCATCTGCCGGTTCTTCACCGTCATCCAGGCCTTGGACGTATCCCGCCCCACGAGCGGCATCTGGCTCTCTATCGTGAATCACGCCCTCTTCCTCATCTCCGTGGAACCAGTGGCCAGTACACTCAAGACATGGATGACCTGGTCCCGTAGCAGAGATGAGCGATCTAGACCCGATGTCGAGTTCATCTTTATCGTCATTCGGGATGAGCTCGGTACCCCCGTCAAGAACGGGAATGAGGTGAGCATGCGAAACCTCGTCGAGAAGATACCGAACCCAATGCGTGTCGGCGGCGTTGATGATGACATCGCAGTCGAGCAGTTGTGGAAGGCAAGCGTGCTCCTCGTCTTCCTCGACTACGCTTCCGTACTCTGCCTGTGCGGTGAACCGCGGGTTCGTCGCCGACCGCTCCGCGACTTTCCTTGCCACCTCGGCTTTCGGCTTACCGACATCATCAGCTGTAGCGCCGTAAGACCGATTGAGGTTCGCACGTTCGAGGTAGTCGAAGTCGACGAAGACCGTTTCTTCAACGCCGAGACGTGCTAATTGTTCGGCGAGGAGCGAACCGACGCCTCCGAGACCTACGACTCCAACGCGGAAGCCAGCAAGCGTCTGTTGACCGCGTTCCCCCCAGAGCTCTACCGTTGAATCCTGAGCTTCTGAGTCGATCTCTCCGCCCGTACCAGCCGGCCCTGTAGCGTTCCTGATCGTTGGGAGCTTTTTGGTTCGTTCGCCTACAACGCGGACCGCTGTTGCGTGCGTGAATTCACCCGTTTCCTCTCCGGTACGGCTTTCCCCTTCAGCCTTTGATGAGTTTGGATAGACGAACTCATACGCCCGAACCGACCATTCGCGTTGGCCAGTCTCGGGGTTAGGACGATCTGTCACGATACCCGCTGCGAGGGGGACCTCCGAGCCGAGATTCAGACCGATGTCGTACAGTTCTTCTTTATCAGCTATTTTGTCGGGGCCAGACGGAGTCGCACCGCTTCCTGGGTGGGTGTGGATGAATATCAGACCCGCTCCTGGCACTTCTGCAGCCTCGTTGATTGACCGTAGCGTATAGTCAGGGTGGAACTTTAGCTGGCCGTCGAAGTAGACGTCTCCCGGGCCCGGTTCGACGACCTGCTGTAACAGGTACGTCGTTCTTCTGTCTCCCGTACTCGGAGTGATGATTCCGATTGCTCCTCGCTCGGGTAAACCATGCAGATGGTGTCCTTCGGGCGGCTTCAGGAATCCATCAAGTGTCTCCCATGTCCCTTCACTGAGCGCAAACTGGAATTCTGCAGCCTGACTGGGTGGCGACTTCTGACCGACTGCACGGGCACGGTACGCTCCTGTCATGCTACCCCGTTTCGAAGCCTGCGTCGATCACTTCGATTGCACGGACGGCGTGCTCCGGCTTTTCTGGCTTAAAATTCAGGTGTGACCACCTCAGGCTGAAGGTAATTCCCTGATCGACTCCCAAGTCATTCTGAAGATACTTGTCTTGGTCACGACGGGCCGGATTGTTGTCTTCCCATCCCTCCCGATCGGCACGTTCGATTGGCGGGACGGTTACAACCCAGTGAGGATCGCTGTTTACGAAATTCTCAGGGAGGAAAATGTACACTTCCGCTTGTTCTGGTGTGTAAGGGTGGTGATATACAGTGAAGTCGAACTCACCAAGCCAGACTGCAATTTCCCCTTTGTGTCTTCCGACTGGGATTGCTGGTGTGTGTCTTTCTCGGAGGGTCGAAAGCGCCTTCTGAAACGAAGGTTTCAGATTCTCTTCTGCGATCTTGGCTGGTGGGGAAGGTCCTTCCATCTCGCCCGTGGACGTTTCGCCTTCACTCACGACCGACCGCTCCCCTTCGGGACTATTCGGAAGAACTTCCGATTCTCGTCACCTAGGTCGACGGTGTCGGAGTCCTCGAACTGAGTGTCCTTGGGCTTATTCTTTCCTTCCAGAGCGTAAAGCCACTTCTGGCCGGTTTTATCCTGGTCTGTCCCTGCTTCGATCATGATCGTCTCTGCGGTCTGAACGGGGTCGTCGAACTGGATCGTCGCGTTCCCGATGTGGATCGGGTACGTCCGGTTCTCCTCCCCTTGGTCTTCAGCTCCCATACCACTACATCTATTCTGGGATGACTTATATCTTGTCACTAGCAACATCCGAAACACGCTAAATTGAAAATTGTATCCCTACGTTGGGGGATGCTATGGTGTAGATCAATCGAATTTGACTCCCCAGTGCACGAAATCCGCCAGCTCGAGGGGCAAACGACAATCTATGGGGCGTATTCAGTAATGTTGAGTCCCACGAGAAGCTCATATCGTGTCCGCCGATCTATGCAAATTCCCGAGTTACCGCTTCAGAAGGCTACGAGCGCGTGAGAGGAATCCTTCTCGCGGATCGCCGGTAGTCGTCTCCCCAAGCCAGTCGAAGAACTCGTCCGGCGTCTTGATGATCAAATCGAGCCCCCGCTTTTCAATTCGAACCGTCATCGGAGGGTCACGCTTGTACTCGTGGAGTTCAAAGTTCATCGACTCCGGGAAGGTCACCTGTAGCGTATCACTATCCTTAGCAATTTCGACGTCCTCTCGATCGATGAGGTTTCGCCAGCGTTCTCTACCAGTGTCATATGCTTGCTCAGCTGGTTCAGTTGGGAAGTAGTCTGGCAGTGGACGGTCGGCATACTCATAGAGGTCCTGCATGGCCGCCCTCACTTCCCGAAGTGCGTCAGAGTCAGTTCCCAGCTCGAGATCGCGGTTGAGATACTCGTACCCAAACCACTGGAAAATCGGGTTCTCCGTGTCGATTAGACGGTTTACTTCAGCTTCCCCCTGATGTGAGGTCATGAAATTCACGTCGAATCGGAGGATCTTAGCACGGTTACGGAACCACTCTCCAGGGCGCTTATCGTTCGAGATGAAAGCGAACATCGGATAGGCCGTTTCGCCGGTCCATCCACTCCAATAGTTTCGAAGGGTATCCAGCGAGTTCACCTTCTGCTTGGTGATGTCGTCGACGACGACGGGGAACGACGTGTGTGCTGAACGCAGATTCCGGACTTTTCGCTTCCCAATTTCGTCTGCGTCGACGGGTGCTTCGACACGGTTTCCACTGATCAGAGACAGGGCAAATCGACAGAATGTCCCTTTTCCTCCGTTTGACTCGCCAAAGACGTAGAGGTACGGGAGAGCCTTGTCGAGGTTAATCCCGTGCTCACGATAGAACTGAGCCTGTCGATTGGCGAACGGCGCCCAGAAGAACCAGAGTAGTGCTTCATACATGTGGGCCTTGACTGCGGTCGGATTGTTGGAGTTCCCATAGTTGTCCACTGTCGCAAAGTAGTCCTCAATTTCAGCGAGTGCCTCGTCGACCCGCTCTGGATTAGACGGTGGCTGCGTGACACGATAGACCGTGCCGTCGTAATGGAACTTCAGCTCGTCCTTGGCCTCGTTCAGGTGCATCGTCGGAACATCGAAGACTTGCTCCGCGTATCGCTGGAAGGCATCCGGCGTCGTAGTCAACGTATCATTCGACACTGTCGCATCGAAATCGGTCATCTGCGACAGCGTATCAACTGTCGACTCCTCGTACCCGCGGAGTGACAGAGTTATGCGGTCCTGTGGTGCTTCTTCCAAGTCTGGATCATTCTCAGTAGAGTCCTCTTCTACTTCGCCTTCTATCACCTCTGACTCCTGCTCCGAGTCTGAATCTGTACCCCCATCGAGAGCGAGATCCACCGTCTCAACTTCAGCATCGATATGGTCTGCGAGACGACCGTGAACCTCACCTAGTTCGTCTTGTGTACCCACACGCCCTTCGGTGTACAGTTTGATTACCTCTTCTCGGTCATCGTCCGAGAGTTCGAGTTGTTCGGAGAGATCTTCCAGGAAGGGCCCACCACTATTGTACGAGTCTCTGTGATCGCGATAAACCTCCTCAAACTCTTCGTAGAGCTCACTGTCCGTCTTCGTATCGTAGACGACGCCCATGTTCGTCTGATTTGACCATGCATTTCGAGAGAGATTCGGGGATCCGACGATGACTTTCGCCGGTGAACCGTCATCAGTATCCTCAGGTTCAGATTCAACTGGAGCCTCTCCGCCAAGGGTCATCTGATCCTCAGCGTTGTCATCAGCTTCCCCTTCTAAGACAGAGTCGTCGTACTCAAGAAGATATAGCTTAGAGTGTACCTCCTTGTTCTCACAGAGGTAAATTACGAGCTTGCCTTCACTCCTGAGCTGTTCGAGGCGATCTGCGAGATCAGGCTTATCGATGAGGCGCTCGCGGTAATCGGATACATCCCCGACGACCACCTCCAAGGACTCCAAGTCGTCCAGGTCCTCGAAGAGATCAAGAATAAACTCAGGGGAATCACAATAGGTGACGACACGCATTCGTTTTGCGCCATCGAAAACGTCGGAGAATGACCGCCAGCTCTTGAAAATCTCGACGTGGCTTTGATCAATACTTTTGGTATCGAGGGGGATATCGAACTTCATTGGATTTGGAGTCGAGGATTTGTCATTAGGTTATAATCCGGCCGCTGTTCATTTAGGCCACTTTCTGAATGTTGTTCGGATGATTCGAACCACCCCCGTGGTAATCTCGGCTCAATCGTCGGTTGAATGCCGATCGGTGTGGCCATGGCCATCTTCTTTGAGCCCACCAATGCTCTGTCAGGAGATAAATGTTCCGACTAACACCATTACGAATACAGTAATGCGAAAATACAGCCATCAAAAAGTAGTTATATCTCTAGACTGGTTGAGCTACTATGGCGCCAGATACCTTGACAGCGAGTAATCTCATCGCAGCAGAGAGGGACGATGAGTACAGTCTTACAGTCCCATTACGGGTAGACAAGGTCGAACGCACCCCGGACCACGACTGGTGGGCGCAGCTTGTCCACTGTTCAGATGCACTGGGGACGCACGTGAAGCTCACAGTTTTCGACGATGATGACTGCGATCTCGTCGACTACTCCTTTGAAGAAGGCTCCTGGTATGAATTCGACGACGTCAACCCCGACGTTTATCAAGGAACCATCGGTATCAAAGCGAAGTGGGATCGGCAAGTCAGCCAGCTCTCTGGCCGTCCAGGGATGCCGTCCTCAGAGACGACTGATTTCGTTCGCCGCCTTGGTGCAGCCGATGCCATTGCAGCACTCGACATCGAGACGATTACAACTGTTTCCGAGCGAGAACTTGAACCACCGAACCCAGACCATCAGGAACTACTCTGTACCGGCGTTGGATACCGAGCTAGTCCGAGCGAGGAGATTGAGGCTGAGGTCCTCTTCCGTGAAGACGAGACGGCTTCTGCGGAACTCGATGCTATTGAGGCGGTTGTGAACTGGCTCGATACGAGGGATGTCGATGTTCTCATCACCTTCGGGGGCGCGTGGTTCGACCTCCCAGTCTTGGTGGGCCGTGCGGAACGGGCCGCTGCGGAAATCGGTGAGCCTGGACGAGCAGAGAATGTACGTACAGCACTCGAGTCGTACTACCATGCCGACCTTTCGTCGGCAAAGAATCGGGTGCTTGGGGAGGGTTCACTCGAGGATATGGCTGAACATGTTGGATCGCCCGCACCGAAGACACTCTGGTCGGATTACGAAACTGGGCTTGAACCGCAGACGTGGCGCGAGAGCCAGTGGGAGATCATGCGAGAGGAAGACCGCGACCCTCCGTCTGACGATCTTGCGGATCCCACCGTATTCAACAGCGACGTTCCGTACTTCGGCGAGGCGTGGCTAACGGCTAGCGCAGCAGGAGAGGACAACCGAGCCTCGAACCTGTATGCGTGTCTCGAAACCTATACGCTCGCAGACATCCATCCCTTGTTCGCTATAGCTGACGATGAGAGGTCGACCGGTCAACCGTCATTCCCGATGACCTACTAGCGGCCTCCGTCTCCTTGACGCCACTCTTCCCCGCAGGGAAGGGAACTGTGCTGGCACCACCGACAATGCTCCCCAGTCTCGTACCCGCTGAACGATGTCTCCTTGATTCGATCCATCGTCGTCGACACCGCTGCTCGCACTGAATCTAGTTCATCCTCATCGAACGAACGGGTCTCGACTTTTGGACCGATATCGCCGACATAGGCGTATCCCGCGCGGGTAATCGGTTCCTCGTAGAGGTCACGACAGGCGAGCAGGTACAGTGGCAGCTGCTTGTTCTCGTCAATGTCTCGGTGACGCTCGGTGGCTTTGTAGTCGATGACGACCAACTCACCGTCCGGGGTCCGATAGACAGCGTCGATAAACCCGACGAGTTCGTGGCCATCAACGTCTAGCTGGAATTCTCGTTCGGCATCGACGATTTCCCAGCCGCTTAGATTGAGGTCGAAATACCGGTCGATGCATTCCTTCGCGGTTGGTAACTCATCCGTGGCACGTCGTTGTCCGGCCAGCCGCTCACAGATACCGTACCATTCTGCTCGCTCTGCTGCTTGTTCCTTCGCAGCGATCTCTGCGGTATCATGAAACAGAAGCCCGACTATCCGCTGTGAGATACCGTCTCCGCCATAGCCGTTCTCACGGTAGTCGGAGAACCCGTTGACGACGTAGTCCAGGAAGTGCTGACGGGGGCACTCTTCGTAGGCCTCAAGTGAGGTGTAACTGTGCTGGAGTGCCGGGTTTGGGGTCATTGGCCCAGTCAGGGCGTCAATTGAAAATCGTCGGTTGTCAGGTACTCTATCGAGTGAGCCTTCTATGAGCTTGTTTCCGAATGTGATCACGCGGTCTCGTCCATCTGATGCCGAGAGCTGCTCAGAGCCGTACATCACTTGTCCAGAGACATCCCCAACTACTGTGCTCGCGAGAGAGGCTGTCCAGTCAGTATGGTCCGATGGAAGACAGTCCTGTAAATTGCGCCAGATCGGGAGATGACCGCTACCTGGCCGCCAGGGAACTGATTCTGGGAGGATGCTCTCGACAGCATCGTGTACGGGCCTTTCGTCGTCAGTATCGTCTTCTTCCCTGCTCCCGTGGAGTACGAGTATCTCTTCGGCGCGGGTGATCCCCACGTGGAGTATCCTGCGAGCTTCATTGGCATCTTGAGCGACGAAATCTTTGTCGAACGCTGATTCTGGACCTTCAGACAGTGCTGACTCGAATGTATCGTAGGTTCGGGACCCTGGTTCCCACTCGTCGGCGGTCAACCGTGGCATCAGAACCACGGGAAAGTCGAGTCCCTTACTCTTGTGAATGGTCATGACGTTGACCGCGTCGTCGGCCAGTTCTGGCTGACTTGTCGGTGCCGAACCGCTCTCCTCGAGGAGCGAGTCATAATGCTGCAGCGAATCGATGAATTGCGGCGTGAGAGGGGGCTGTACAGCGTCGTTTCCATACTGGTCGATAATCTCATCTAGCTGCGCTAGGTCACGACGCTCTTGTTCGCTGAGGTACCAGTCGATGTTGGTCAGGCGTTTGAGTTCCCGGTAAAGGTGGCTGAGGGAGGCTGTTTCACGTAGTTTGAGGAGGCGGGAGATGTGTTCTCGTACTTCCTGAATACGGTCGGGCTCATCGAATACTTCGAGGGGTGGGTTGCATATCCCAGCATATGCACCGTCATCGTGGCTATTGACACGACGCAGATCAGCGTCGGTAAGACGGTAACGCATCGTCAGTACCCGGTTCCAGCTTACGTCGTCTTCTTCGGGACGTGCCAGCGCCTTTAGATAGGCAACCACGGTGCCGACCCCGATTGATTCCGTGGAGAGGTCTCCCGCAACCTGATAGGGGATTCCTGCCTCATCAAATTCTTCGAGAATTGGGGTTGCGTGGTCGTTATTCCGAACGAGAAGTGCTATCTCCCCTGGATCGTATGCCCGGTCTAGTGCTTCTGAATCGCCACTCAGAAGATTTCGGGTAACAGTCACCAACTGTTCAGCTCGGTCGCCTTCGTCGTCGGCTTCCTCCACGACTGCGACCGTGTCTCCGTCGAAGTCGGGTTCGTCGACACGCGTGAGCGTTTTCGTACTCCGCCGATCCGCCAACCGCTCTAGTGCTTCATTTGCGAGGTCGAGAATAGGTTGACGTGACCGGAAGTTCTGTTCTAGCGGTTCGTCTTCGAGATCGGGCCCGAAGACGTCGTCGAGTTCGTCAGTGATGTTCGAGACGTTCGCGCCGCGCCATTCGTAGATTGCTTGGTCGTCATCGCCCACGACAAATAGGCGATCCTCTGAGACGAGGGACGTAATGAGGTCGAACTGGAGACGATCAGTGTCCTGGAACTCGTCACAGAAAACGTAGTCCCATCGGTCGCCCAGACCCTCTCCGACGTCTGTCTCGAGCAGCTCTACTGTCTTGACCACGAGACCATCGAAGTCAAGCAGATTTCGACGGTCGAGTTCTCGCTCGTATGCCTCATACCCTGCGTTCAAATCCAGGGCAGTTTTACACTCGCTGAGGCCATCTCGGAGATAGTCTGTTAGTTCGAGTTTCAGGTCGTTTGGTATCCCGCTCGGAGCACCACTACTGTACCCTCCAAGCAGATATTTCGGCAACTTGTGTGCATCCTCGGGAAGCGACCGCTCACCAGCTTCATGCTCCTCAAACGTCACTTCGAGTGCGTCACAGAGGTCAACGAGTCGGTCGAGAAAGTCTTTGATGCTCGCCTCTAATCCTTCATCGCGAAGGGTATCACGTTCTGCGACGAGGTCGGCTCGTGTATCCGGAATGCCGTCGAGGACGGTCGAAACTGACCGACCACCAAGATGGTCGCCTGCTATTTCCTCAATGCGATCAGGCACAGCATCAAGTTCATAGACTTGCTCCGGTGACCCGAGATATTCTTCGATCTCTGCGGGCGAAATTCCACTTCGTTTCATCGATCCGATAAACGAGAGGAGTTTCGATGCGACGCCGTTCCCGTATGAATCTGGGCCGTAGACGTTGGGTTTGACGGCACGGTAGTCGATCTCGTCAAGGACGTCGAGTACGATAACGTACTTTTCAGCATCCGTTGCGATCTCGAAGTCTGGATCTAATCCCGCGTCATAGGCATAGTCCGTCAGTATCTCGTTGCAGATAGAGTGGTACGTGTATGCGTCGACGTCGTAACCTGCTGGTCCGAGTTTTGCGTTGAGTTTCTCACGCATCGAATCAGCGGCGTTGTTGGTGAAGGTCAACGCGAGAATCCGATCCGGAGAGATCCCGTGTTCCTCGATGAGGTTCTCGATTTTCCGGACCATCGTAAACGTCTTTCCAGTACCCGCACCCGCGAGTACTCGCATAGGATACCGCTCCGACTCGATTATCGTCCGCTGCTGTGGCTTCGGATCCTCATCGTCTTCGATAGTTGGGAGCCAGTCAGGCACGTCGTCGCTCATCGCTTCACCCCTTCTGCAAGAGATTCTGTGCACATCTCTCGGTACTTGCAGTCGGGACAGGCCTCATCGTGTATGAGTGGGAATGGATCTGGGTCGTGAGAACCGCTCGTAATCCCTTCGTGTGCACGTTGCAGGAGATTCCATATCGTGTCGTAGTACTCTTCGTAGATGTCCGTCGTCTCGCGTGGGTACCCGCGAACAGAGATCTGGTATCCATCGGGTGTACTCTCGAATGATGTCCGGTTCAGGAGACCGTAGAAACTGAACCGAACGGTCATCCCCTCTTCGTAGAGGTCGGACTGTTTGACGCCCTCGATGTATGTAGCCGTCTGAAACGCGTTCTTGACTCTCTTCGGATCGTGATCCGTTCCGTCTAAGTGGTCCTCGAGGACGCTAGCCGTGTTGGACGTAATTACGTCCCTGAGCTTCCGCTTGTAATCAATGACGTGGATCCCTTCGTCCGTCCGAAGGATATTATCGGCTCTCCCACGCAGTCCGAGGCCGTTCTCGACGCATTCGAGCGACTTCTCCGTCTCGACGGATTGACGAGCGTGATCGATGCCGTGGCCACCATCGGGGTCAAAGAAGGTCTTGATTGCTTCTAGATTTTCGAGGCGCTGGTATTCCTGGTGAGCGTTTGACGCGTACTCATCCGGGTCGATATGCTCTCTCCATTGCTCTGGGAATGCTTCTACTGCCCGATCGTAGATGAGCTGGGCGTCATCTTCTGGGTTGGTTGCTTCGCAGACCACCTCGATCGTTCCGTGATAGGCACGCCCCTGATTCAAGTACAACCGTGTCTGTTCTGGGACGTTTACCTTCTGTACGTACTCATAATCGAACTTCCGCTGGCAGTCCGCGTAGGTCGCGAGGCGCGACGGTGAGAGGAAGGTAACGTCAGTCACGTCGAACCCCTCCATCGGCGAACTCGATACGTGCTTGCAGCGCATCCCGAAGCTGCTCGCCACGGGTTCCGCTTTCACTGAGGAGGTGCTGAATCTCCGAAAGCTCAGCTTCGACCTCGTCGAGAGAGACCGTCACATCCTGGCTGTGAGAGCGACGGACGTCTGCAAGGGCGTTGTCGACCCGAGAGAGCAGATATTCTTCCGCTCTTCGCTGGCTCCTGATCTCTGATTCTGTCGCTTCTTTCACCCACGGCAACTGCCGGTACGCGTCCGTGAGAAACCGCGACGGCTGAGCACGCTCTTCCAGTGCGGTGTCTTTGTGATTGTACAGACAGAAGTACAGCCGGTCGCCAGCAGCGGTTGCTCCGATGGCGAGCCGCCGTCGTGCGTGCTCTGCATGGTATCGTCGGAACGAGCGGCTTGACGCTGTCGAGGAGGTCGGGAAGGTGTCAGTGACATCTTCTGCCTCGACCTGTGTTACGCCCGGATAGTCCGGCATCTCAGAGAGGCGTTCTTGGGGAAACAACCGAGTCTGGGAAGGAGTTCCAGGATACTCTTCGTCGACGATGTCCAGCAAGAAGACTGCTCGGAAGGACCCGTTTTTAATCGCCTGTAAGTGATCGACTCGGACACCTCCGTCAAATTCCGTCGAACTTGTTTGGTTCTGTTGAGGCGCATACTCGTGGGCCCGTTCAAGCATCGTCGCGAACGACTCCCAGGTCGTTTCGATGAACGGCGTGTCTTCTACGAACTCCGCCATCGTGAACGCCCGCCGAACGTTCCCAAATTGGGCACGAACGTTCAGTGGAGACGTCTCCTCAGCGATTCGAACCTTCATGTTTGACTCGGTCGCCCACCGTCTGAGCGGACTCGAGAGGCCCTCCATCTGCTCGATAGAGGCCAGAATCGATTCGTCTAAGACCGAGGCTTCCAGCAGCTCTGTTCGAGCATCGTCATCATCGGCCGCCAGATAGCGAACGACTTGCAGTAGCTCTCGAATAGCGGGGTCATCGCCGAACCCCGTGACAGTCGATGACTCTGTCGGAACCCCTGTCTGCTGGAAAGCACGAAGAGTCTCGATTACTGCGGAACCGCTCTGCTTCAGTGCGACGGCGAATTCCTCGTAATCCCAGTTCTCTCGATCTCGAAGCCGCTCGATTTCATCGGCGACTTTCTTGACCTGTTCGTCGGCGGTTTCTGTCGGGATGACGTTCACCTCTCCCACCTCAGGATCTTCGTGAACGGTTTCAGTCGCTAGATATGCGCCTGTCGCCGCCGGTCGGGATGGGGGCGCTGTCCTTGCAGTAGACTCTGTCCTCGAAAATGAGACGTAGTCAGTAATTGGTCCCGGCTCGATCCATGTACGCCGAACACTTGCGTTCTCTTCTGCTACACAAACGAGTTCCAGCCCATCCGCTACCGTAGCGAGATAACGACGGTCGAGCGGTAGGAACTCCTCAAACTCGACGGCGAGGATCGCCTCTACATCGACTACGTCATCTCGTTTCTCGGTCTCCGACAGCGCAGCATTCGCCTCAGTGATTAGCTGGCCGCGTTCGAGGTGGTCGTGTTCGTCGAGCCAGTCGTGGAATGCCTCAACGAGCTCTGAGACTTCGATTAGCTCGGGCGTCTTCTCAAAGGAGATATCCTGCCATGTGGCAGTTTCCATGAGCTGGGCAATATCGCTCAGAAAGGAGGGTTGCTTGGCTGCACGCTGGAAATGCTCGCTGTCCCACTCTTGCTCTTCGAGGAACCGATGGACGAGCTCGCGACGCATTGCGTCTGAGAGAATCGCTCGGTTATCGGTCTGATTCACGACATCGGTCGCTTGAACGACCAAGGACGTTACACGTGGGACAGCTGATCCGGGTACTATGTCTTTGAGTTCCTCCCGAAACGTCTCCATGCTCGTCGGAGATCCAGTGATGACGACGATGTCTTCTGGATTATATTCCTTGAGAAGGGCCTGATATTGCTCAGTAACTGTTGATCTGGGCTCTCCAGTCCCGAATGGAACAGTAATGAGCGTCCCATCGAAATGCTGGACCTCAGACACGCTTATCATCCCCCGCAACCACCAGTTGTTCCTTCGTGGATCGGAGGTTGGCCCAGAATCTCCTTGACTGAGAGACTGTTGCTGATTTATAGGGTAAGTCGAAAGCGGATCTAGCCAAACGGGGACATATCATATTGAGGGTCCTCACAGTCCACCTACAAGAACGTTGGTGCTACGCTAAAACCGAAATTTGCCTCATCAGGATGCTACATATTTATACTATGCCGGGGTCAAGTTCCTCTATGACAGACCCATCTGACGGTTCTGATTTCATCGCAGACGCTGAATGGCATAACGAATGGTGGGATACAGGCAATGGTTCACTATCTGAGTTAGAACAAACCGCTTCTCTAGACCCACGATCAGACTTACTCAAAGTACTGCAGTCCATTGATGACGAACGAGAAGACGGTACTGAGAGTCTCGTATATCCCATTTACGGACCGACCGGAATCGGCAAAACGACGCTTCTTCAGCAATTCATCGCTGCAATCCTTGATTCAGACACCGTTGACTTCTCTCCCGGCCATCGGGATTTAGATATCGTCGGCTCCGTTGCTCCACGCCAGATCCTCTATGTCCCTCTTGAGGATTCTCTCTACCATCTCGAACCTTCGAGCAATGCTGTGGAAAAACTGGAAAACGTTATCGATTATTTCCGTTCTCACGTCGCTCCACGTCGAGGTCGTAAGTACATCATCCTCGACGATATCGGGGCTCTGCGACTTGATGAAGATGAACAGAGCGCTCTTCTAGACCTCGTAGATGATGATACCTATCTATTGCTGACCGGCATTGTAGAATCGCAGGTTGACCTACGTGGGACCTCGGCCTCAAGCGATGCCAAAATCAATTATCCTCGTGCGATGCTGCCGATGAAGTTCATCGACACCATCAAGCAGGGAGCATATGATGACTCTGCGTTACTCGAGACGGACCCTGATTTTGCTCTTCGCGTGGAGTCGCATCAAACCAGGAGTATGGACGGTGAGGCGCTGATAAAGGATGTCCGAAGTAATTTGTCGGAATCGGAAAACTTGGACGACGCGGTCGCGTCGCTGAATCAGCTTTACTTTGAAGCCTTCTCCGACGTTGAGCGAGATGGCCTGTATGAGGCCGCTCGTGAGTACCTGCAGAAAGGTGGAATCTTCCTACGCGCTACGGAAACCCCGGTCAAAAACGAACTCATCCGGTCTCATCTCCTCCTGTATCTCTACAAGGAACTCGCAGAGTATGAATCGATTCAACGACCAGAGAACCTCCATCGAATCGCTTCATTAGCTGCGAGCCAAGCTGGGAATGAGCTTCGATATACGGACATCAGTGACCAGCTGGAAGTCGATCGGCGGACTATCGATTCATACCTATCCGTGCTGGATGACGGACTCTCCGTTTCGGAATCCCACGACTTCTCACTTCAACGCCACCGCCGTACACGACTCTACCTCCGGAATCCGCGCCATGTTGTACTTCTGTCTCAACGTCAGGAACACCACGGATTCGAGACCTACGAGAAGACGCAATCGCTCAATCACGAGTTCGAGTACAAGCTAGCTCGAACCGTCGCGTTCGACCATGCTAAGCGACTGGCGTGGAGGGTTGGCGGCTCGGGTGACGAGGACCCTCAGGTCGAATACTTCGAGACTGAGTCGGGGACAGTCGACTACATCCTCCACAATGAGGATGGGGTAACTGTCCCGTTCGTTCTCTCTTATCATCCACACGCAGGGAATGCTGATGAAATCGCAGTGGAATTCGATCCCACTGTCGGGAAGCACCCAAAACCCGGCGGAGAGGAGCTTCTCGACCTCGATTACGAAGCTCCCTACAGGTTCATCATTGCGGATAGTCTGCCAAAGGAAGTGACGCAGTCGGGTTCACTCGTTGTGGAGCGAGATGGCGTCAACCTCTGTTACATTCCCTACTGGCTGTTCCTCCTCATCTGCTAATTATGAAAGACGCCACCTCAGAACCGAACGGGAATTTTTACAACGGCTGGCCGGAAAGACCTCGACATAGCCTCATGCGGATGGTCAAATACGATACAAAAGACGGATTTGACGCACGGCCATCCAACAGTAGCATTGGGATTGCGGTCCTCGTGCATGGCAGTCTGATCGATCCCTCCAGTCACGAACCTAACAATGTCTAAGCAAGTTACACGAGACGGAAATCGAGAACAGCTTCAGGAACTGCTACGGGATCTCTTCCAGTTCGATGCTGCCGATCTCGACTTTGGTGTCTACCGCATACTGAACCAGCGCCGAGACCGAATTGAGCAGTTCATCGAAGAAGATCTCCTCGACGCTGTTGACGAAAGTCTCGAATCTCTGGCTGATGCGAAGCGCGCGGAGATCGAAGAGGAGCTCGAAGAGAAAGCCGCAGAACTGCGTCAGGACTGGGACGACGATATCTTCAACCCCGATGGATCGCTGAAGGACCAGTATACAAACCTCGGACAGAAGGACCTCGAAGAGTACCAGGACCTCTGGGAGACGCGAGAAGACGTCGCCGTCGCTGAGGAGACGGAAGCTCGTATCTTCAACGACCTGTACCGATTCTTCTCTCGGTACTACGAGGACGGAGACTTTCACACCAAGCGCCGGATCTCCTCAAAGGACTCGAAGTACTACGTCCCGTACAATGGAGAGGAGACGTACTTCCACTGGGCGAACAACGACCAGTACTACGTCAAAACGGGCGAGCACTTCACGGACTATCGATTTGATGCCAACGAATGGACCGTCGAGTTCCGCTTGGAGGAGGCGGACGTGCCGCAGGACAACGTCAAGGGAGACAGCCGGTACTTCGTACTCGGTCGTGGCGACCCGGTTTCGACGGACGGTGACGAGCAGACAGTGACGATTCGGTTCCAGTACCGACAGATCACCGAAGACGAGGCCGATGACTACGTCGAGGCGTACAATGAGGCGACGGGCGACGACCGAAGCTCCTTCGCGCACATGACGCCCAAGATGCGGTGTGACGCTCTCGAGGGGCGTATCCTAGGCTATGTCGAGGACGAGGAATCGGAACGCATCCTCACCGCTGAGAAGGACGATGAAGCCACCTCGACGGTGCTGAAAAGCCACCTTACGCGTTACGTCTCGGAGAACTCGATGGACTACTTCGTCCACAAGGACCTCCAGACGTTCCTTGAGGGGGAACTCGAGTTCTTCCTCCAGAATGAGGTGCTCGACGTCGACGAACTGATCAAGGCGGACGACGGTTCGTCTCCTCCGGTGCTTCGTGCCCGGACCGTGCGCAAGATCGCGGAACGAATCATTACGTTCCTCGCGCAGATTGAGGACTTCCAAAAGCGGCTCTTCGAGAAGAAGAAATTCGTCGTGCAGACGGATTATATGGTTACGCTCGATCAAGTCCCCGACGACCTCTACGACGAGATTCTCGAAAACGACGAGCAGCTTGAGCAGTGGCAGGACGTGTATAAAACGGACCAGTGGGATACGGATCTGAAGTGGCAGGGTGAGTTCGACCAGACGTTCTTGAACAACCACCCCTACGTGATGATCGACACCGGGCTATTCGACGATGAGTTCAAACTGAAACTCTTGTCCGCATTCGAGAATCTCGAAGAGGCTACGGATGGTGTGCTGATCAATAGTGAGAACTTCCAGGCACTCAATCTCCTCATGGAAAAGTATCGGAATGAGGTCGACTGCACGTATATCGACCCTCCGTACAACACTGGTGGACGTGACTTCTTTTACAAGGACCAGTATCGCCATTCATCTTGGTTGGCTATGATGTCCGACAGGCTCAATTTGTCCCAGAATATCTCAAGCGAATCTGGCGTTCTATTTGGGACAATTGACGACAATGAATTTGACAATTTCAAGAAGGTACTGGATAGACAATTCGGGCCAGCAAACTTCGTAACCAGCGTAGCGTGGAACAAGAAAATTTCACCCTCGAACGACGCAACTTGGTTTAGTAACGATCACGACCACGTGTTCGCATTTGCAAAAGATAAGAGCAAGTGGCGACCGAATCGATTGCCACGGAGTGAAGAGCAAAAAGAGTATTACCGAAATCCTGACGACGACCAGAGAGGACCTTGGAATTCGGTAGCTTACACGTGCAACAAATCTAAAGAAGAGCGTCCAAATCTCTACTACCCTATCACCAATCCGAACACCGGAGAAGAAGTATGGCCAAGTAAAACAGCGGTTTGGGCGTACTCAAAAGAAGCCTGCGAGAAGCATAAGGAGCAGGACCGTCTTTATTGGGGTCAAGACGGAACAGCGTCCAAGCCCCGTCTGAAGAACTTCCTTAAAGACGCAGGGGACATCGTCCCCCGGACTGTTTGGGAGCACTCCGATGTTGGAAGTACTCAAGAGGCAACAAGTGAAGTTTTAGGAATGTTCCCAGATGGTGGCTTCAGTAACCCCAAGCCCGTTCGGCTGATGGAACATATTCTACGCATTGGTTCCAGTGATGGCAGCCTGGTCTTAGACTACTTTGCTGGCTCTGGCTCCTTTGCGGAGGGCGCGATTAGTCTTAAGCGACAGGACGACGGTAGGAGAAAATATGTTCTGGTCGAAATGGCGGACTACTTTGACGATCTAGTTCGACCACGGATTCAGAAGGCTGTATTCGGATCTGAATGGGAAGACGGGATCCCAGAAAATAGGGAAGGCGTCTCTCAAGTCGTGAAATATCAACGCTTGGAGTCGTACGAAGACGCACTCAACAATATTACACTGACCGAGCTTGAGAGTCCTCAACAAACACTCGTAGAGGAAGAGGTGGACAACTACACCCAAGGTTACATGCTTGATCTCGAATCGCAAAATAGCGCCTCACTGCTTCCCGAAGGGACGTTCGACGAACCGTTCAGCTACGAGCTGAGAATCGAACAGAACGGAACAAGCCGAGAGCCTACGACCGTCGACCTCGTCGAGACGTTCCACTACCTCATCGGAGCTGATGTCCGACAGTACTGGCAGGAGACCCATCAGGAGCGCAAATACGTTGTGACCGAGTGTGAGGTCGATACTGAGTCGGGGGTTGAAACAGTCCTCACAGCGTGGCGACCGACGGAGGACATTGACTACGAAGAAGAGAAAGATTGGTTCGACGATGAATTCGACAGCAAATCGTACGATCGCGTCTACGTGAACGGCGAGAGCCAGATCGCGCAGGCAGAACCGCTCGAAATCATGTTCCGAGAGAAGATGGAGGAGAGCCCCAATGTCGCGTAGTGCTCTTGAGAAGCTACGGAAGCGAATGGCGTTGACGGCCTACTTCCGTGATGCCTTCGGCGTTGACGACCCGAAGGACCCCAGCTCAGTGCGCCAGTACTACGAGGAACTGGACAACCAGGAAGAGGGGTACGACGACGAGGGGCGTAGCGACGTCTATCGGTTCGTCTCGTTCAAATCCGATGGTGATGTTCTGACGCCTGAACAGCTGCTTCAGTACGACGAGAACGTCAGAGCACACACTGAAGCACTCAACGAACGGCGATCTGACCCGATCACGCTGAAGCCGTTCCAGGTGCTGGCGTGTCTGATGACGGAGGCGTATCTCGATAGAGTGGTGAACAATCGAGAAGCGTTTCTGGCCAACCTCAACGAGTTTGTTAACGAGCAGAACGAGGAAAAAGGACGGATCAAGTTCCCCAAGTTCAACGATAGTGATCTCGACAAACTAGCGTTCTGGATGGCAACGGGCAGTGGAAAGACACTGCTCATGCACATCAACTACTACCAGTATCTCGATTACGTAGAGGACTCGGAGGACCTCCCAGAGAACATTCTCCTCGTGACACCGAATGAAGGCCTCTCGGAGCAGCACATCGAGGACCTGCACGAGAGTAGCATTCCGTGTCACCACTTCAATGCAGATACTATCGAACTGCAAGGCGCCGGCGAAAATCCAGTTAAGGTCATCGAGATACAGAAACTGGTCGAAGAGAAGGAAGGCGAGGGGCTCAGCGTAGAGGTCGAATCATTCGGACACAACAATCTGGTCCTC